>DATMZX010000392.1:0-24998 GCA_035573235.1 Gemmatimonadales bacterium | reverse complement strand
ACCAGCCAGGTCGTGCGCCGGCGATTGGCTTCCTGCTGCTGAAACAGGTTACCGGCTGGAGAGGTCAACCTGCGGCACCGCGCGCTCGCCCTGATCCTCGATCTCCCACAGATCGGTCGGCGCGGCGTGGGCGAGTCCGGCCACGAGCGTCGTGGGGAACTGCTGTTGCTTGGTGTTGTACTGCGTCGCCGTGTCATTGTAGAGCTGGCGGGCGAACGCAATGCGGTTTTCCGTGGACGTCAGCTCCTCCTGGAGCTGGCCGATGTTGCCCGTCGCCTTGAGCTGTGGATAGCGCTCGACGGTCACGAGCAAACGCGACAGCGCGCCCGACAGCGCGTTCTCGGCCTGGCTGACCTGCTTCATCGCCTCAGGCCCGGACGCATTGACCTTCACCGCCTGGTTCCGGGCCTGAATCACCGCTTCCAGCGTCGAGCGCTCGAAATCCATCGCGCCCTTCACGGCGTTCACGAGATTGGGGATCAGATCGTGGCGGCGTTTGAGCTGTACGTCGATCTGCTTGAATGCATTGACGGTCTGATTTTTCAGCGAGATCAGCCCGTTGTACGCAGCGACGATCCACAAGCCGGCGATCACCACGACTACGAGCAGCACCCACATTGTTTCGTCTCCCGGAAGAATGGTGGAGCGCCTCGTGGCGCCCGTACCGATGTACTACGGGCTGTGCGGCAGGAGTTTCGCGATGGCCTGGCGGATCGTCTCGGCGAGCCCGTGCGGGTCGGAGCCGAGCCGCGCCAGCGGGTGCTCGGCGTCGACATGCAGCTCGACGCCGCGCGTCACGGGGATGCGGCGCCACGTCGTCGGGCCGCCCGGCTCCTTGTCGGCGTCGCGCGTGAGCCATGCGGTCAGCGCGCGGCCGGAGCGGCCACGCGGCATTCCCTCCGCGCCCTTGAGCGGTAACCGATCCGGCGGCGGGAGCGACGCGCCCAGCACATGAGCGCAGCGCCGCTCGAGCACGTCCCCGGTCTGGTCGTGCATGTCCTTCGTGATGGCGGCGAGCGTCGCGCCTTCCATCTGCTTCAGCTTGATCGCGAGCAGCTGGAGGAAGTGACGGTACGAGTAGGTCGCCGCGGTCCCGCGACCTTCCGGCGGGCTCACGAGGCCGCGCGTGACGTAGAAGCGGATCGTGCGCTCGCTTGGGGCGGCCCGCGCGGCGGCGTTGATCGGCGTTATGGCCGACGCATCGAGGACGGCTCCGACCAGCACCGAGAGATCGCGCAGGTTCCAGGGCGCGAGATTACGGTACTCCCGAAGGACGTGCAGCGGGTCGGCTTGCGCGACCGTGGTCATGCGTCCATGGCTCCCGAAGAGCGGTTGCTCTGAATGACGAGGGCCACCCAGTCCGCCACCTGCTGCAGGTTGAACGGTTTGCGCAGGACGAAACAGTGGTGATGCTCGAGCCAGGCCCGCACTTCCTCGGCTTCGGCGTCACCCGTCATGATCGCGATCCGCCCGTCCATTCGCGGCCACCGGTGGATGATGGCGAGATAGAGCGCGAGCCCCGACATGGTCGGCAGCTGAATGTCGAGCAACAGGGCGTCGGCTTCTTCTGAGGCCAGCAGCTCGTAGGCCGCCTCCGCGGTCCCGGCGCTGAGGACGCGGTAGCCGTTGCGCTCTAGAAAACGCTCGAGCACCCGGCGCAGGCCGGCTTCATCGTCGACGAGCAGGACGGTGGGCGGCTTGCGTGGAGGCGAGGTCATCATGAGGCGCTCACCGCGCTATGCCGAGCCGGCGTCAGGAATTCCCTCACCACCCTCCCGGTGGCTTCTTCGGCGGTCAACGACAGCCGCATTTCCCCCGCGGTCAGGCCGAGGTACTTCTTGGCGTGCTGCTGCAGCGTCTTGGTCTGTGCGTATCCCAACCGTTTCGCCACGTCTTCGATCGTGAAGCCCGGATCGCGCAGCAGGCGGTGTGCGTAGAGCACGCGCGCGGCCGCGAGGATCTCCCGCGGGCTGCGCAGGCCGGCACGCGCGAACCAGCGCGCGCAGGTGCCGCGGTCGACGCGGGCCTTCGCGGCGAACTGCTGCGTCGTTTGCACCTCACCGGGGCTGCGCAGCGCATCCTCCAGCACCCAGCGTAGCTCGCTCGGCAGCGGCGCGAGCGCCGTGCTCAGCTGGTTGAATAGTCGCTGCGATGCGGAATGGGTCGCTTCGGCGGAGAGCAAGCCGCGCAGCCGCTCGGGGTGATCTTCGGTACGGCTCAGGACCACCTGGCTGATGCCGCACTTGCCCATGGCGAGCAGGACCGGAGCCAGCTCCGGGGTGAGGACGGGCGTGTAGAGAATCAGCGGCAGAGACGGAAACAGCACGCGCAGCCGCTCGACTTCCTGACCGCGCGAGCCGCCCAGCATCGGGTCGACGACGGCGATCTCCACGGGACGCCCCCGAATCGTTTCGAGCGCGATGTCCCACGTCGGCGCCCGCGCGAGCACGAAATCGGGCGCGACCGCGTTGCGGAGTCGCTGGTACTGAATGTCGGATACTGCCGCGAGAACCAGCATTCCCCTACACGTCCTCCGACCAATTCGGTGGTTGCCGCAAAATCGCCCTACGATGCCGCAAAATCGCCCTAAACGACGGGACTCGCCGCGTCCAAGTTGGCTGGAGTGTACGCGTAACCATCCAACCCGACCGTGGAGGCATCATGTCTCGCCAGATCCGCTCGCTGCTCGCGCTGTTTCTCGTTGCTTTCGCCCTTACCGCGGCGGCCTGCGCCGATGCATCGGGCCCGAATGACACAGCGTGCGACACCAGCAATCCTGCTACTTGCAAATAGCTTAGCTATCCAGTGCCGCCAGGGAGGCTGCGACCTCCTTGAGTGGCGCACTGTGATTACCGGACAGGGACGCGGCGCTCTCGGGAGTCTCCGGGGCGCCGCAGTCTTCCGCCCCACCCAGAATCCGCTCGATCCGGAATTCCATCTCGTGCAGCCCGTGGGCAATCGCTATCTCGAGCGCCTGCTGCAGGACGTTCTTGGCGCGGCGGCGGTTGCCGAACCGGGCGTAGCCGATGCCGGCCTTCAGACAGTAGTCAGTGCGAATGTTCGGGGGCGCATGGGGAACGTGTTCCTGACAACGCTCCCGCCAACGCTCGAAGCCGACTCGATCACGGCGGAAAGAGGCGCAATTCATCAGCTCGATCAGCGCGTTGGTGTAATTCTCGCCGCTCAGATCACGCCGCACGACTTCCATCAGCGCCCGTTCCGCTCCCGTCACATCACCCAGCCGCAGGAGCGTGATCGCCAGGTCGTTCAGCGCGCGCAGTTTGAGCGACTCTTCCTCATATAACTCGAAGGCACGCCAGAAATGCGGCGCCGCCTCCTCGGGCTTGCCGCGACGATCCAACACGCTGCCGAGTCCGTGCTCGGCTTCCGCGTTGACGCGGCGGTACGGCCCGCTGTCGGCCAGTATCGCCAGCCAGCCGCGTTCCGCTTCCGCGAGGTTGCCGCGGAAAAAGAGAACGTTGCACTGCCCGATGCGGCTGAACAGCATCGCGCGCTGATCGTTCACGGTCGCCGCGATCCGGCCGGCTTCGACATACGCGCTGTCGGCGGGATCGAAGTTCGTTTGCAGGCGCCGGACACGTCCCAGGCGCATCCAGGCGCTGATTCGGTCGGAGATCTGCATCCGGTTATGTCCGACGCGAATCATGGTATCGAGGGCGTCTTCGGCCTCTTCGAAGTGGGATTCCTGCTCGAGGTACAGCGCGTAGGCGAATAAGGCTGGCGCGACCAGCGTGATGTCTCCGGCACTGTGCGCATGGCCGGTGGCGCGGACAATCCCGCTCAGATGCGAGGCCTCCGTCCCCTCGCCGGCCAGCTCAGCGCAGTAGCGCTCGGTCGCGGCCCATTGGTATCGGAAGACGTCGGGCGTGGGCGCTTCGCGATCGGGTGCCAAAAGGTCGACGAAGCGCAGTGCGAGGAATGCGCCCTGACCCAGACGGACTTCGGGAGATGTCGCCGGTTCGTCGGTAACCCGCTGCAAAAACACGGCGTGGGGCAGGCCGACGGGCCGGGATGGGTTCTTATTCGTCATCAGGCTCCGCACTTGCAGCACACGTGCCTAACGGCAAGATGATTTCCAGCACCAACATAGCGTTCGCGACCACCCGGCGTTAGCCCGCAAATGGCGCGTTTTCAGGCTTTTCGCCGTGGTTTTTGGATGGCCACATGTGTCAGGGAACGCCTATAAAGGACCTATGCGTAAAGAGTTCAGCGTAGGGTTTACCGTACTCGAATTGATGGTTGTGATCTGCATCGCCGCGATCCTCGTGACTTTTTGGATTCCCCGCGCCGCGCGCTTGATGGATTGGATCACAACCGACCGCGCGCTGCACGACATGACGACCGCCATCGCCGTCGCACGTCACGGGGCGGTGCTGCAAGCTACGCGGGCTCGACTGACGATCAGTGCCGATACGCTGCGCATCGATCGACTGCAAGGTGCAGGGTGGGAGCCGTGGTGGCGTTGGCCGGGACCCGCTAGCCACGGTGTCGCGTTACAGATCTCGAACCCGATTATCGTCTTCGGCCCTAACGGTATGGGCTGGGGCGCGTCTAATACGACGATCAGGCTCAGTCGCGGGTCTCATGTCGAAACGATTACGATGTCGCGCGTGGGTCGAGTGAAGGTCTGGTAGATGCAACCGTTCAGCGCGTCGGTGCATCTAATCGTATGAAACCTGGATGTGCTGATGCGCGTAGCTGAAGCTGAAAAGGGTCGCGGCCGAAGTGTGACGGCCACTTCGCCCGACCGCCAACCCCGGGGAGCTACAAGGCCCCGGGGTTTGGTTTTTTATAGGGATGGACCTGGATCCTCGTCGAGAAACACCAGGGTCTGGCGACGGCTGACAATCCGGACGAGAGCATCGTAGACAGTCGAGTCGAGAACGGTCGCCGATAGATCCGCCATCCGCTCCACTGCCTGCTCCGGCGTCATTTTCTCCTGATAGGGCCGTGACGTGGTGAGGGCATCGTAGACTTCGGCCGCCGCGATAATGCGGCCGCCTCGTGGGATCTCCTCTCCGCGCAAGCCGTCGGGATAGCCCGTGCCATCCCAGCGCTCGTGATGGCTTTTGACCATAGAAACGATGTCGCCCAGGTGCACGAGCGGTGCCAGAATCTGCGCGCCGATGATGACGTGCTGCTTCACGTGCTCGAACTCTTCCGGCGTGAGCGGCCCTTCCTTATTAACCACCGCGTCCCGTGTGCCGATCTTCCCGAGATCGTGGAGCCGCCCGGCCATGCGTATGCGATCGACCTCTTCCTCGCTCATCCCCAGCTCGGTGGCGATATTGGCCGACAGATCGGCGACCCGCGCCGAGTGCCCGCGCAGGTAGGGATCTTTCGCCTCGAGCGCATTGACGAGGGCTTCGAGCGTGGCCGTGGAGATCCGCTCC
This sequence comes from Gemmatimonadales bacterium, assembly GCA_035573235.1. GTDB lineage: Bacteria > Gemmatimonadota > Gemmatimonadetes > Gemmatimonadales > GWC2-71-9 > 20CM-2-65-7. The sequence goes on along the minus strand of DATMZX010000392.1, from coordinate 19,584 downwards.
ATCCGGTGCTGCTGGCGGTGCAGCTCCGCGGTGCGCGTTGTGACTTCTTCCTTAAGCCACTGGTTCAGGTGCCGGTTCTCGAGCAGCATTTCGCGTCGCTTGAGCGCGCGCTGGACCGCGCGGCCCAGATCGGCCAGCTCGATCGGCTTGGTGAGGTAGTCCATCGCGCCGCGCTGCATGCAGAGTGCGGCGCTCGTCGCATCGTTGACGGCGGTGAGCATGAGGATCGCGACGTCCGGCTCGATCTCGAGTGCCTGCGGCACGAGATCGACGCCGCTGGTACCGGGCATGCGAATATCGGACAGCATCAACGCGATCTTGTGAAGCCGCAGCTGCTGCAGCGCCTCTTCACCCGATCCGGCCGTGTACACCTCGAATTGCTGCTGCTTGAGAAACTTCCGCAGGGCGTTTCGGATCGGCTCTTCGTCGTCGACTACGAGGACGGTGACGACTCCGGCTGGGCCAGTCAACCAACCTCCCCCTGTGAACGCTGGGGCAAACTAGGAGTCTGCGGAGATGAACGCCAGGTCTACGCGCTCGGCAATGATCCCTGCTCGATGTGCGCGCTGCAACAACTCGATTACAGCGCGCCTGCCGACGGGGCCATAGTCGACCGTGTAGGCGTTCACGTACATGCCGACGAACTGGTCGGTCCGTTCCACGTCGAGTCCGCGACTGTACGACTGCGCGTGCTGCAACGCCTCGGCACGATGGGCGAGGCCATATTCGATGCTCGCCTTGAGATCGCGCGCGATCCCGTGCATCAGCTCATCGCCGAGGTCGCGCCGCACGACGTTGCCGCCAAGCGGCAACGGCATGCGGGTCTCCTGATACCACCACTCGCCCATGTCCGCCCAGAGGTGCAGGCCGCGATCGGCGTAGGTGAGTTGTCCCTCGTGGATCAGCAGACCCGCGTCGGCGTTGCCTCGGGCGACGAAGTCTTCGATCTGATCGAACGGGACCACGACGTGGCGAGCGGCGGGCTGGTATAACCGCAGCGCCAGGAATGCGGTGGTCAGCTCGCCGGGAATCGCGACGAGACGATCACGCAGCGCGTCGCGCGGATCGGCAGGCGCCGGCTCGCGGCTGACGATGCGAGGACCGTAGCGATCGCCGATGCTGGCGCCGTGCGCGAGCAGCGCGTAGCGATCCGCGAGGTACGCGTAGGCGTGGAGCGAAACGGCGGTGACCTCGAGCTCGCCGGCCAGCGCCCGGCGGTTCAAGCTTTCGATGTCGCTCAGCTCGTGAACGTAGCGGCGGCCTGCGGTATCGATCTTGCCTGCGGCCATCGCCCAGAACATGAATGCGTCATCCGCATCGGGACTGTGCGCGACGCGGATGATGCCGGGACGCGGGAGGCGGGAAGCCGTGGTCACGTGCCCGGGCTGCGTCCCGAGCTGACGCGCTGCGCTTCCGCCTTGAAATTCGTGAGCGCTTCAGCGTGATCGGTGTACTCCTCGCGGTTCTTCGCCCGCTCGGCCGCCTCATTCCGCAGGAAATCGGCATACGCCCGGCGCTCCAGCTGCGTGTTTCCACTCTGCTGGTATGCGTGCGCGCGCAGCACATAGATGAAGAGGTGCGTCGGGACCAGGCGTTGCATTGTGTCGGCCTGGGCGAGCGCCGCCTGGACGTCGCCACCCGCGAGCTGCAGCAGTCCGATGTGATAGCGGGCATCCGGGCCGAGCTCGGGCAGCTGGTTGTACGCGCCCAACGCCATCGGGAGGAAGAACCGGACGCTGTCTCCTTTCCCCGCCTCGGCCAGAATCATCACGCGATTGAAGAGCCGATTGGCTCGCTCTTCGGGGCTCATCTGACTGATGTCGGGGGGGCGGAGTCCGGAGCCACCAGTGACGGGCTGCTGTGGCTCCGCGCTCGGCTGCCTGGTTCCTACTCGGCCTCCGACCAGCACAGTGACCAGCGCGCCGACAGCCGCTCCGGCCAGCGCCCAGGGCAGTCCCGTTTGCCAGCCCGCCGGCCGCGCGCCGGTGACCGCTGCGCCGCACTTGTGGCAAAACTTTGCGGACGCAGAAAGTTGGGCACCGCATGCGTGACAGTTCATAGGGCGGGAAATGTAACGCGGCCTAGCGGGGACCACGAAAGCCGGTAGAGTAGGGCGCATGGCGGCCAGCGAATACGGGAAGCACATGGGAGAGCTGAAGCGGGGCGAGCAGCGCTGGGACGTGTATCTCGAGGGCCAGCCTGACACGGCGCTCGGCGCCATCCGGGGTAGAATTCACTTCATCGGGAGCGGCGGCCAACCGCATAAGGTCACCAGCTGGATCTTCCTGGAATGGCAGGAGAAAGACATTCAGGACCGTTTTGCCGAGTTTTCCGCGGTCGAGCTCTTACACTTCGTCGAGGCTCTTTAAGAACATTCGCTGTCTACTGTTGGCAGGCCTGGGGTTTGCAATTCTGGGCTGCGAGATCATGCCGCGCCCCGGTGACACCCAGGGAGTCCAGGGGGCCGGCCGCTGGGATCAGCACGCCCGCGTCGTCGTGGATACCGATCCGCGCTATACGGTCATCCATCTCCGCGTCGACACCGGCCTGGCCGAGCGCCGTGACGTCCTGCTGGCGCGTTACGATTTCGATCCGAGCGAAGGCGCGGGAGACGAGTACGCCCTGACGGTGGCGCTCGAGCTGGGCGATGTTCGGGCGCTGGCCGCGAACAAGGCGTATGCCATCGGAGATGCCATCAAAGGCTACGCGACGGTGAGCTATCTGGGCCGGCCGCTCAAGCCCGACTCCGTTCGAGGATCGTACACGATGCAGACCCGCGGCATGCGGCAGCTCGCCGGCCGGATCGATGCGACGCTGTACTTCACCGCGTGGGCTGATTCGACCAAGCACGCCACCTACCGGCTGCGCCAGCGCATTCACGGAGTGCGTCCGTAGTGTTGCTGGCCGTCCTGATGTTATTGCAGACCGGCAATCCTTCCGCCAGTCAGCGGATCGACACGATCGTCGTGGAGAATGGCAACGTCTTTGATGACGACGACGGAGCGCCGGGATGGGTCGCGAACCTCGCCAACGGCCTGCACATCAAGACCCGTCAATGGGTGATCCGCCGGCGTCTCCTGCTGAGTCGCGGCGATCGGTTCGATCCGGCGCGCATGGAGGAGAGCGAGCGCGCGTTGCGCACCCTCGGCGTGTTTCGGCAGGTGCGCGTCGACACCATGACCCAGGAAGACGGCCGGCTCGCGCTGCGCGCCGTCACGGCCGACGGTTGGAGCACGCAGCCGCAGGCGGGCTTTTCGAGCGTGAACGGCGAACAGACGTGGAACGTCGGCATCATCGAGCGCAACTTCCTCGGCACCGCCACGGAGCTGGCGCTGGTGTACGCCAAGGATCCCGACCGCTCGCGGGTCGACTTCGAGTTTCTGAACCCGCATTTCTTCGGCCGGCGCACGCTGCTCAATCTGCGCTTCGCGGATCTCTCGGACGGGCATCGCGGCGCCTGGCGGTTCGGCCTGCCGTTTCACGAGACGTCGGCGCCCCATGCGGTCGAGACGTACGGCGAGGCCGCGCAGGAGCGCGTGCTGCGGTTTCGCGACGGCGCGCTGCAGGATAGCTCGCTCCATTATCTGACACGCGTCGGTCTGATGGGTGGATTCTCGCTGCGCGGCGGCGCGACGACGACGCGCCGCTATTCCCGGATATGGGGCGGGTGGGAATGGCGCCGAGAGGATTTTACGCCTTACGACACCGGGTCCGCCCCCTATTCGGTCTTCACGACGGTGCGGGCAGGCACGGAACTCGGCGTCGTGCGGTTTCGGGTGCTCGAGCACTTCAACTCGTACGCGCGCCGCGAAGACGTCGATCTGTCCGCGATGCTGCGCGCGGGCGTGGTGTTCGAGTCGGGCATCGGGTACGAGCTCAGGGGGCAGGCCTCCGCCGTCTGGAAAGGGGGGTTCGCGCTGTTCCGCGTCGACGCGACGGGTCTCGATACCACGCGCACGCGGGCGCAGGTCACGCTCGTCAGCCAGAACGTGCGGCGGCACACGCTGATCATGCATGCCGAAGGCGGGGTCGAGACCAATCCCAATCCCGGCGCGGAGTTCGACCCGTGGGTGGAGCAGCGGGGGCCCCGCCTGTTCGGGCTGCACTCGTTCACCGGCACGCGCATGACGTGGCTCGTGTTCGAGGACCGCATTCTGGTGGCCGATGAAGTGCTGGGATTGTTCGGCGTCGGGCTCGCACCGTTCGTAGAGTACGGCGGCGCGTGGTACGATGATCAGGATCCGCGACACGGCGGCGATGCGGGAATGTCGTTGCGGTTCGGTCCCACGCGCGCCGTAAAGGGGGAAGCGGCGGAGCTGGCGTTCGGCTACCGTTTTGGGGACGGGGTGGCCGGGAAACGCTGGGGTCTCACACTACGAAAGGGGTTTTCCTTCTGACACACGAGATCTTCGACGTCGTGAGAGCCGGTGATACGGTGCGACTGCGAGAGCTGCTCCAGATCGACCCTGCGCTCGCTACGGTGCGGAACGAGCGGGGCCACACCCCGGTGCTCCTCGCGCAGTACCACCAGAAAGCGGACGCCGTGGCAGTGCTGCTGGCCGGCGACCCGGTGCTCGACGTTTTCGATGCCACGGCGGTGGGTCGCACGGCGCGAGTAGCCGAATGGCTCGATCGCGACCCGGCGCTGCTCGAGGCACAATCGGCCGATGGGTTCTCGCCGCTCGGGCTCGCGGCGTTCTTCGGCCATGCCGAGACCGTGAAGCTCCTCCTCGCGCGCGGCGCGGATCCCAAGCGCGCGGGCAAGACGGGCGCCAGCCCGATCGGTCTGGCCGCCATGAAGGGCCACCTCGATATCCTCAAGCTCCTCAAAGGACAGGCATAATGAAGAGCGCGGACTGGGTCGGTTGGCTCGCGACGGCGACGTTTCTCGTCTCGTACTTCACCAAAGGTCCGATCGGGCTGCGCCGAGTGCAGGGTGTCGCCGCGGGAATGTGGGCGCTCTACGGCGTGCTGATCGACTCGCTGCCGGTGATCGTCGCGAACATTCTCGTGGCCGGCGTGGCGGTGATCTCGTCGTTCAGGAAGCCTTCCGCTTCGGCTTCTCCTCCATGAGCGCCATGGGGTTCTTGTCGGGGTCGTGAAAGAAGGCCATCCACAGATCGTAGTCCGCGGCTTCATGCACGCGATGCGGCTCACCGATGAACTGCACGCCTTTGCCCACCAACGCGCGATGGACGCGCTCGATGTCTTTCACTTTCAAATAGAGCACTGACCCGGGGTGGTCCTGCTCCGCGTTCTCGGCGGGCGACAGCATCAGCCGCACCGATCCCAATTGAAAGAACGCGAGCGACGGCGGCGCCTGGAACAGCAGCGGCAAGCCGAGGGTGTCGCGGTGGAATCGCACCGCGCGGTCGAGGTCGTGGACGACGTTGGTGATTTGGGCGAGCTCCATTGCGCCTCCAGGGAAAGTAATTAGCTTTTGCTAAGTAATTATGGAAACGGTCTCCCGTCAAGCCCCGTCCGCGCGGGCGGTCGCCGACCGCCTCCATTCCGCCGCGATCCACCTGCTGCGGCGGCTGCGCGTCGAGGACAAGGCGATGGGCCTGTCAGCGCCGCGGGCGTCCGCGTTGTCGGTGCTCGTCTTCCGGGGGCCGGTGACGATGAGCGCGCTCGCGGAGGCCGAGCAGGTGCGCCGGCCGACGATCACGCGGCTGGTGGACAGTCTGGAGCGCCGCGGGCTGGTGCGCCGCGTGAACGATCCCGCGGACGGGCGGATTCAGCTCGTGGAAGCCACGGCGGCGGGGAAGCGGCTGCTGCAGAAAGGACGCGCCCGCCGGGTCGAGCGACTGGTGAAAGCCATGGCACATCTTTCGCTGGAGGATCGACGAATCCTCGGACGCGCGGCAGAGATCATGGAGCGGTTGCGGGGTTGAGAAAGCGGCGTGTTTTGGTGACTATTTGAGCCTCCGGCGCCGTAGCCAAGTGGTAAGGCAGAGGTCTGCAAAACCTCGATTCGTCGGTTCGATTCCGACCGGCGCCTCTCGCCCCTCTTAACCCGCGATCACCGTCGTCCGCTTCGCTTCCGTGCCGCCCACGGCGGCTGCGATCGCGTGCGCGATCTTCGCAGCGCCCGCCCCTGAAGGTGAGATTTGTTGTGTGAAATCCGCGGCGTCCGTGCAGATGGCCCGGAGATCCAGCACGTCCAGTCCCCAGCGATACGCTGCCTTCAGAATCCCGTCGTTCAACACGGTCAGCAGCACGCGCGCGCGATTTGCCGTGTTTTTGCCAACGAGCGGCGGGTCGTAGATCGTGCACAGCACGAGCCGTGGCGCGCGCTCGCGCACGCTTTTCACCACACGTTCGTACATGCCGGCAAACCCGTCGGCCATCGCGATGAGCGCGTCGAGCGTCTCGCCGCTGGAGGAGGCGGGTTGTTGCAGAAAATCGACGTGCCGCATGGCGTCATTTCCGCCCACGCTCAACACGGCGACATCGACGGGCCCCGAGACTTTGGCGAGCTGCGCCGCGACGTCGGAAATCGTCGATCCCTCTGCCGCCACGAGCGACACCGTCCATGCCGGAAGCAGCCGGCGCAGTCCCGACGCGGTGTCGGCCTGTGCCTTCGTGTGCGCAGCGTTCGCCAGGATGCCGTCACCCACGAGCGCGAGATGGGGCACGGCTAGCGCCTCCGCCCGCCGCCGCCGCGGCTGCCACCGCGCGCGCCGCCGCCGGACGAGCGCGTCGAGCTGCGCTGGCGCGCCTGATACTCCCGGTTGCCGCCACTCGACCCATAGCCCGAGCGATCGCGGGACCAGCTGTTCCCCTGACGCTGCTGCCACCCGCCGTTACTGTCGCGGCGATGCACGTTGCCGTTGCGATCAGCAAACACGTTGTTCGAGCCGCCGGCGCGTCGATTTGCGCCCAGCTGTCCCGCCGCCTGATTCCGGGTGGCGGGGCTCGCGTTGCGTGAGCGCGTTTGCGGGCGGTTGTAGAGATTGTTGGACGCGCGCGGCTGCTGGCTCGCCCCCGCGCGATTGCTGGGACGGGCGCGATTTCCGCCGCCCGCGCTGTTGCCGATGTTGACTTGGTTGCGTCCCGCGCCACCGCGGCCGCCGGCGCCGCCACGATTCACGTTCACCGTGCAATTGAAGCAGCCGCGGTACCCACCGGCGGGATAGTAGCCGTGGTGATAGCTGGCGCCGATCGCCATCCCGACGCCGAACGCGAAGAATCCGGTCGCGAACGTAGTTCCCATTCCCCATCCGGTGTACGGGTTGTAGCTCACCGCGACGCCGTAGGTGACGGGGTAGGGATAGTAGACAGTCGTGCTGACGTAGGGCGGATAGTGATATCCGGTGCCATAGACCGGCACGCCGTAATAGGGATACGCGCCCGTATAGCCCGGCGTATAGCCCACGTAGACGACCTCCGGAGTCGCGGCGTAGACGCTCACGTACGTGAGGCCGTACATGGGCGAGCTCGGCGGAATCTTCGCGATCTCCCCCGTCGGAATGCTGTCCGCCACCACCCACGGTCCCTGTGGGGCAACAGCCTTGAACCAGACGGCATTGTCGCAGGCATAGTAGGCCCCACCGACGCGCAACACCTTCGACGCGGTATTGGTCGCGTACGACACCGACGTGCCGGTGATATCAGTGAATTGCGGTGCTCCGTCATATGTCGCCGTGAACGTTGCCTGATTGCGTTGCACGGCGGTGGTCTGCGGAATCTGGAGATCGAGCAGCGCGTCCTGCGCCTCGACGGTCAGCGCGATCGAGCTGCGCACTCCGCCGATGGGTGAGTCCGGCGGAATCTGCTGGAATACCGCGGGCAGTGAATCGGGCCGGACGAATGTCCAAGGTCCCTGCGTCGACGGACTCTTGAACCAACGACCCGCGATCAGGATGTAATTGTCTTTGCCTTCCAGCTCGCGCAGCCACGGCGTCTCCGTGTTCTCGACGTACAGGAGCTTGCCGCCCGCCGTTGTTTTCCACGCCGGTGGACCCTGCGTGACGACCAGCTCGGTGGGCTCGGTCGCCGCCACGATCGCGGGGCCTAGAGGTGCGCTGTCGGGCTTCGTGGCCGGGGGCGGGGGCGGCGCAGCCGGTGGGGGCGGGGCTGCCGCTGCCACGGCTTTCGTGGTGTCCGCGGGCGCAGCCGCAAACAGTGTATCGGGACGCGCCGTCGGAACGTCGGCGGTAGCCGCGGGCGTTTCCGGCTGCGTTTTTTTAAGGATCTCCGCGGGCGGCGTCCCGCCGGCAACCCAGGGGCCTTTCGCATCCTTCGCCGAATACCAAAGGTTTTCGCCGGCGCCCAGCCAGAATGTGCCGGTCGCGGTGTCCCTGACCACACCGAAGGGCGTGTTGACGACGACCTGAAGACCGCTGTTCGGAACCGGCTGCAAACGCGGCTCCCCATCGTAGAGCAGCAGTACGGCGAGCTGCTCCGAGAACACGATCTTGGGCGCGTCGCTCTTCAGGCCTTCGGTGTGGCTCGCTTCCGCTTCCGCCGAGGCGAGGCTCGCCTGCAGCCGCGCGAGCGTGGTGCGCAGTCCCGCGGTGGGGAAGTCCTGCTCGACGTACTGCGTAAACCGCGTCTGCTGTTCCGGCGTCGCGTCGGGCCAGCGCACCTTGGTCACTCTGAGATTGTGGAACCACACCATGCCGGAATCGCGATCCACGTCGAGGGTGCCCGTCATCCACATGGCACCGAAGATCGGATCGGCTTTGCCGGCGACCTTGAGCGCTATGGCGCCGCGCGCGGTCAGCTCGTTGCCCACGAGCTTCTCGGCCTGGGGTTGGTAAAGGACGATGGTGCCGACTGCACCGCCGCTGATCGGGATCTGCCGAGGCCAGGTGTAATCCTGCGCGTGCAGCGCGGCAGCGCACAGCACGAGCGGTGTGAATGCAATAAGTCGCATCCGGAATAATCTGATTCTGCCTTGGCGGCCGGGATAGGACTAAGGGCGTATTCCTTGGTTTCGGCGGGCTGCGCATCGTACCGCCTATGTCCCGATCCCCTCTGTTTCTTCTCGCAATGCTCGCGGTGTCGACTCCCGCGTATGCTCAGCACGGCGGCACCATCGAGCTCGGCGCTTTTGGCCGGTGGGGCCATTACGACGACGCCCTCGGCCTGGATGACGCCTTCGGGTATGGCGGCCGGGTTGGAATCTTCTTCTCCGGAAAGATGATCCTCGAGGGTGATGCCGGCCTCGTGCCCACGAAGGCCAGCGGCGTCGATGTGGATCACGTCCCCGCGCACGTGCGCCTGGTGGGGAACCTTCCCTTCGGGAAGCGGATGGCGTTTTTACTCGGCGGGGGCTGGGCGTACAACAAGTTCACCAGCAGTGGAACGAGTGAGACCGAGAATGGCGTCGGTGCGATGGCGGGACTGCGCATCAGCCTGGGCAAACGGCTTTCGGTGCGGGGCGAGGCGATCGCGGATTACATGTTCGATCAGGCGTCGACCGCGGCCGATCCGACCCTGCACTACGCGCTCCAGGTCGGCGGGAGCCTCATGCTGCGCGGCGGCCCAGGCGACAAAGACAAAGACGGAGTGAAGGACAACGCGGACAAGTGTCCCAACACGCCGCGCGACACGCCGGTCGAGACGACGGGCTGTCCCGACGCGGACCACGACGGGATCGCCGACTCGGTCGACCGCTGCCCGCAGAGTCCCGCGGGCCGCACCGTCGATGCGATCGGATGCACGGACGTCGACGGTGACGGCGTGGTGGATCCGCAGGATCGTTGCGCCGACACCCCGGCGGGTACACGCGTCGATGCGACGGGCTGCCCGATGGACTCGGACCGCGACGGCGTGGCCGACGCGTCGGACCGGTGCCCCGGGACGCCGGCCGGTGTGCGCGTCGATCCGGCGACGGGTTGCCCGGTCGACTCGGACGGCGACGGTGTGGTGGATACGGTCGACAAATGTCCCGGTACGGCGGCGGGTGTACCCGTGGATCCGACCGGGTGCGCGCCCGACGCCGACGGCGACGGCGTGGCGGATGCGGCCGACACCTGTCCCAACACGCCCGCGGGCACGTCCGTGGACGCCCGCGGCTGCCCGACAGCCGGACCGGTTGTCCTCGAAGGTGTGACGTTCCTGACGGGAAGCTCGAAGCTCACGCTGAACTCGCAGGGACCGCTCGACCGCGCGGTGACCGCGCTGCGGGATCGGCCCGAGTTGCGCGTCGTGATCGAAGGGCACACCGACAACGTCGGCAATCGCGACGCGAATCTGCGGCTGTCCAGGGCCCGCGCGGACGCCGTGCGCGCCTACTTCGTCGCCAAGGGCATCGCGGCGAGCCGTCTGACGGCGGTGGGTCTTGGGCCCGATCAGCCGATCGCGCCCAACGATACGGAAGAAGGCCGAGCGAAGAACCGGCGCATCCAGCTGCGGGAAGTGCCCTAGACGATCAGTTCTGGAGCTTGCGACCCGGGAGGTTCTGGCCGTTTTGATGCAGCACGAGGCCGTCTTTTGAAAACGTGACCTGAGCGTCCACGACTTTGAGAAAGAACGTCGAGTCCGACTCGGCGTAGAGAGGAAAGCGCGGCTGTCCCGTCGCCTGGACGAACAGCTGCGCTTTTTCTCTGGTGACCGCGATCTGGAATGTGGGCGCGAGCTCGTAGTTCCCGACGTATCGGATCAGGACCATCGAGTCGACCGCCACCTCGATCCGGCGCTGCGGGATCGGGCGCAGCGGGTAGGTCGCATCCAGCAGGTGAAAGCCGATGTCGTCGACGCTCGCGTCGATGTTGGAGAGCACGACGACGCCGCGCCGTCGCGCCGGATCGAAGCCGATGAACGTGCGATAACCGCCGGTTCCGCCGTTGTGCCACACGAGGTTTCCCGCCGCCACCGCCAGGATGTGCCAGCCGAGACCGATCGTCATCGCCGGATTGTTCGTTCCACGTCGCTCGGTTTGCGCATGCCGGAAGGTGCGTGACAGCGGCGTGGCCATCGAATCGATGTTGGCCTTCACAAAGGTCAGCATGTCGCCGGCGTTGGAGCGCAACGCGCCGGCGCCGGCCAGCGTCGGCAAATCCCAATTCGAGACGACGATACCCGCGCCGTCATGGCCTGGCGCCAGCTTCGCCCGCATCGCGGGCGTCAGCGTGATAGCCGTTTGATTCATGCCGAGCGGCGTGAGGATGCGGCGCCGCACGAGCTCCTCGTAGCTCATCCCGGCCTTGAGTGCCAGCGCGTGCCCCAGGAGTCCCATGCCCAGGTTCGAGTACTCGTACTCTGAGCCGATGTCGCGGGTCAGCTGGTAGCTCGACAGGAACTCGTACATCTGTTGCACGCTGTAGTCGGCGTACGGATTCAGCGGATCGCGCGGCGCGAAGTTCGCAGGCATGCGCGGCAGGCCGGAGGATTGGGTCGCGAGGTCGAGCAGCGTGATCTGACGCTCGCCGCGCGTGGGGATTCGCACCGAGCGCGGCAGGAATTTGGCCACGGGATCGTCGAGCTTCACTTCCCCGCGCTCTACCATGTCCTCGAGCACCGACGTCGTGAACACTTTCGTGATCGAGCCGATCTCGAAGACGCCGGCCGAGTCGACGCCGATCGCGACGATCCGGCGCGCGCCGGAGGGATCGAGCAGTCCCACCACGATGCCGGTGCCGTGCTTGCCGCTGTCGGGGAAGGCTGCGACCCGTGGCGCCAGGAAGGCGCGGACCGCGGAATCGGAGGGCAGAGCTTGCGGCTGTTGCAGCGCGATCGCGAGCGCGAGTGCCGAGATTAGATGCATGGCCCCGAATTTAGTATCTTCTCGCCCGCGTGCTCGTCCCCAAGTTTTTCACCACCATTCAGGATTACCACCGGGAGCAGCTCACCCGGGATGTGAGCGCCGGCGTCATCGTGGGGATCGTGGCGCTGCCGCTCGCCATCGCGTTCGCGATCGCGAGCGGGCTGAGCCCCGAGCGCGGGCTGTACACGGCGATCGTCGCCGGTTTCCTGATCTCGCTGCTCGGCGGCTCCCGCGTGCAGATCGGGGGACCGACCGGCGCGTTCGTGGTCATCGTCTCGGGGATCGTGCAGCAATACGGGGTCGATGGCCTGGTGCTCGCCACGCTCATGGCCGGCTTCATTCTCGTCGCCTTCGGCGTGCTGCGGTTCGGCGCCGCGATCAAATTCATCCCGTACCCGGTCACGATCGGGTTCACCAGCGGGATCGCGCTCATCATCTTTTCGAGCCAGATCCGCGATTTTCTCGGCCTCGACATGCAGGCCGTCCCGTCCGCTTTTGTGCCGAAATGGGACGCGTACGTGCACGCGTTCGACACCGTCAATCCCTGGGCATTGCTGGTCGCGGTGACGACGCTCGCGATCATCATCGTCTGGCCGAGGGTCTCGACCCGCATTCCCGGGCCGTTTGTCGCGCTGATCGCGACGACGCTGCTCGCGCAGCTGCTCCATCTGCCGGTCGAGACGATCGGCGCGCGGTTTGGCGCGATCCATGCCGGACTGCCACAGCCGCACATTCCCGCGATCTCGCTTTCGGCGCTGCGCGCGCTCGCCGCTCCCGCGTTCACGATCGCCATGCTCGCTGGAATCGAGTCGCTGCTGTCGGCGGTCGTCGCCGACGGGATGATCGGCGGGCGACACCGCTCCAACATGGAGCTCGTCGCCCAGGGCGTGGCGAACATCGCGTCCCCGTTGTTCGGCGGCATGCCCGCGACCGGGGCGATCGCGCGCACCGCGACCAACGTCAAGAACGGCGGCCGCACGCCGGTGGCGGGGATGGTGCACGCGCTCACCCTGCTGCTGATCACGCTGTTCTTCGGCCGGTGGGCGGGGCTGATTCCGCTGGCGACGCTGGCGGCGATTCTGGTCGTCGTCGCCTTTCACATGAGCGAATGGCGGACGTTCGTCTCGGAGTTTCGCGCGCCCAAGAGCGACGTGGCCGTGTTGCTGACGACGTTCCTGCTGACCGTGCTCGTCGATCTCACGGTGGCGATCGAAGTCGGCATGGTGCTCGCCGCGTTCCTCTTCATGCGCCGGATGGCGGAAGTGACCAACATCAAGGTCCTGACCCACGAGTTCGAGGATCCGCCGGACGACTTCGAGCGCGATCCCAACGCCGTGCGCCGGCGCGCGGTCCCCGAGGGAGTGCAGGTCTACGAGATCACCGGCCCCTTCTTTTTTGGCGCTGCCGAGATGTTCAAAGATCGAGTCGGCCGCATTGCGGGCAAGCCCAAGGTGCTCATCGTCCGGCTGCGTCACGTTCCGGCGATCGACTCGACGGGGCTGCATGCGTTGCGCGATCTGGCGCGGCGGAGCCGGCGGGAAGGGATCCTGGTCATCCTCTCGGACGTGCACGCGCAGCCCGTGGTGGCGCTGGAACGCTCCGGGTTCTACGACGAGCTGGGCGAGGAGAACATTCAGGGCAACATCGACGACGCCCTGAATCGCGCGCGGCAGCACCTTGGCCTCGAGACCGTCGAGCGCCCCGTGTTCGCTACACCGACCGTCGCCCGCGAGTCGAAAGACACCCTCCTCTAGGGAGGACCGTTTCCGGTCCGAGCCTCGAACATGCCGACCGCGCCCTTGGTCGCGTCGGCGAAGGCGTGGCTCACGAACGGGTACGTCCCCGCTTCCACGAGGTGCGTTTCGAAAATCGCGCCCCCGCCGACGGGCACCGTCACCGTCTGCACACCTTCGAGTGGATGCGCGAGCGAGCCATCCATGAAGACGCGATCGAAAATCGCTCCGACCACGTGGAACGCGGAGAAGCGATTTGGGCCGGCATTCACCACATAGAGACGAAGTTTCTCGCCGACGCGCACGGGAATCGGATGCTTCGCGTACTCCGCTTCCCGTCCGTTGAACACGACGTAGTCGGGGGCCAGGCTCAGGAGTTTGTCCCAGTCGATCATGCGCGTCGAATCGGCGAGCGTCTTCGTATAGAACTCGCTCTGCACGAACACGAACTCCTTCGCCGGCGGCCGGCCGCCGCGCGGATCGACGATGATCGCGCCATACATCCCGTTCGCGATGTGCAGCGCCACCGGCGCGGTCCCGCAGTGATACATGAATGCCCCCGGCACGCGCGCCACGAAGCGGTAGCTCAGCGAATCATGCGGCATCAAGTTGCGGTAGGCACGGTTTGGAGCGATTTCGGCGGCGTGAAAGTCGAGGCTGTGCGGCATCGGCGCGCTGTTCACGAGGGTGAAATCGACGGTGTCGCCTTCGGTGACGCGCAGGACGGGACCGGGCACACGGTTGTCGAACGTCCAGGCGTCGTACGTCACGCCCTCCGCGATCGTGAGTTTCTTGTGCGCGATCTCGATCCGCAGGCGATGGTGACGACTGGTCGACCGGGGAGGCGCCACGGGATCGATGGGCGCCGGTTGATCCGGAGACCCAACCGCGGCCTCGCCGTGTGAGACGTTGGCCGGCGCCGTCGTTGGCGGCGCCGGCTCGTTCTCGAGCGCTTCACGCTTTTCACGGCAACCTACCAGCAGCACCATGGTCACAAAGCACAGGACGGCTGCGCCGCGCATCTGAGAACTCTAGGTGCGGCGCAGCACCGACCAGCGGCCGGTCTGCGTGACGCCCGATTGCAGCCGGGTCGTGTAGGTGCCTTCGATCTGATTGCCTTTGAGATCACCGACGAACGTCGTAAAGAGCCGCTCGCCGGTTTGCGGATCGGCGTACGGGTCGAGGGTGCCGCTCACCCGACCCTGCTCGACGCGTACGAAGCGGATGGTGAGCACCGTGGTCTGCGCCGCCGGGGCCGGCTCGGCGATTTGACCTTCGTTGTAGGGCTTCACGGGCCGGCCCAGTCCACTGGGAATCATCACTACGTCGCCGAAGGCAGAGTCGCCGGCCGAGCGCAGTTTGAACGTGATGCTGCCGCTGCGTCCCGATTCTCCACTGTTGTACTCGCCGGCCCATTCGCCGGTGAGCGCGGTCATCTCGGTCGCTGCGCCGACGAGCGGCACGGGGCTGTGGGACGCGCCGCACGCGGAAAGCGTGAATACGAGCAGGGGAAGCAGCTTGAGGGAACGAATCATGATCGCCTCGCGGGTCGTGGGTTGTGCGTGTTACGCGCGACGGCGGGCGCGCTGCTGATCAATAAAATGGTGCCTCTTTGGCGAATTGTCACTGTGGTTGGCCCGAAGCATTATCCCCTGTGCCTTCACACCAGGAAGCGGCGCGCGTCCGGGAACGGTTCGAACGCCTGCTGACGGCCGGTGTTTCGATCCTCGCCCATCACGATCTCGATACGGT
This sequence comes from Gemmatimonadales bacterium, assembly GCA_035573235.1. Classification (GTDB taxonomy): domain Bacteria; phylum Gemmatimonadota; class Gemmatimonadetes; order Gemmatimonadales; family GWC2-71-9; genus 20CM-2-65-7. The sequence goes on along the minus strand of DATMZX010000392.1, from coordinate 4,383 downwards.
GCTGCAGGAAGTCGTCGACGCGGCTCGTGAAGTGGTGGGGGCCCGTTACGCCGCGATTGGGGTCTTGGGTCCCGATCGGACGAGCGTCGCGCAGTTCATCACCTCGGGGCTCGATGCGGCAACGCGCCTAAAGATCGGCGACCTGCCTCGTGGCCACGGGTTGCTCGGCCTGGTCATTCGTGAAGGCAAGCCGATCCGCAGCGCCGACATCAATCGGCACCCGCAACGCTACGGCTTCCCCCAACACCACCCGCCGATGACATCGTTTCTCGGCGTCCCCGTAAAGGGACGCGGCGCCGTGTTCGGCAATCTGTACCTCACCGAGAAGATCGACGCCGCCGAGTTCAGCGACGAGGACGAGGCGATCGCGGTCCTGCTGGCCGGCCAGGCCGCGGTCGCGGTGGAGAATGCGCGCCTGCTGAGCGAAATACGCGCGATGCAGCGCCAACGGGATCTGTTCTTCGCGATGATGAATCACGAGCTGCGCAATGCCCTCACGGGTGTGTACGGCTGGGCCGAGCGGCTGGTGCGGCGGAAAACGCCGGACGCGGCGGACCAGGCGGCGCGCGAGGTCTACGAAGCGGCCGATCACACGATCATCCTGCTCAACAACTTCCTCGATCTGATGCGGCTCGATGCCGGCAAGGTGCGACCGGTGATCGTCCCCGTCGAGCCCGGCGCCGTGGTGCGGCGCGCGGTCGCGAGCAGTGAGCCGGCCGCGGCGGCAAAGCAGCAGCGGTTCGCCCTCGCGCTCGAGCGCGCCCCAGCGACGATTCGTACCGATCCCGTCCGGCTCGAGCAGATCCTGATGAACCTGTTGTCCAATGCGATCCGGCACAGCCCGGAGCACGCAACCGTCGGTGTAAGGGTCGAGGTCGATTCCGATGGCATCCGGTTCCGCGTCATCGACCACGGTCCCGGCGTCGCCCCCGAAATCCGGGATCGCATCTTCGAGCCGTTCGAACGCTTCGATCCACATTCGGGGCACGGCACGGGGCTCGGGCTGCCGGTGTCGCGGCGTCTCGCCGAGGCGCTCGGGGGCACATTGACCGTACAGGAGACCCAGGAAGGGCGCGGGGGCGGGGCGACTTTTATCTTAAAGATTCCTTCATGAACCCTTTAGAAATGATTCAGCGGGGTTCCGCTAGGATGCCTTCATGAAGATTCTCGTGGTGGAGGACGACCGGAAGGTCGCCGGGTTCATCGAACAGGGGCTGCGCGAAGAGGGCTATGTCGTGGACGTCGCCGGCGACGGCGACCAGGCCACCATGATGGCCCATGTCTACGACTACGACATGGTCGTGCTCGACGTCATGCTGCCCAAGAAGACCGGCCTGCAGCTGGCGGCGGAGCTGCGGCGCGAAGGGCACTCGACGCCGATCCTGATGCTCACGGCGCGCGACACGACCGAAGACGTCGTGCGCGGCCTGGATGCCGGCGCCGACGATTATCTCACCAAGCCCTTCAAGTTCGACGAGCTGCTGGCGCGCGTGCGCGCGCTGGTGCGCCGCGGCGGCGCGGGACGGACCGAGCTGTTGCGCTACGGCCCCGTGGAGCTCGACCGGCTGAAGCACAAGGCACGCGTCGACGGGAAGCTGCTCGATCTGACGCCGAAGGAATTTCATCTGCTGCAGCACTTCCTGCTGCATCCCGAGGAAGTCGTCCGGCGCACCGAGCTGTTGGAAAAAGTCTGGGACATGCACTTCGACCCCGAGAGCAACGTCGTCGACGTCCATGTGGGCAACTTGCGCCGCAAGCTGCGGCAAGCCATCGGCCGGGAGCTGATCGAGACGGTGCGCGGCGTGGGTTTCCGCCTGCAGACACCTGATCGAGCAGAGGCGTGACGAGGTCGCTGCGCCGCACGCTTGCGATTCGGTTTGCGGCGACAATGGCGGCGGGCCTGTTGCTCGCCACCGGAGCGTTCTACTGGGCGGCGCGACAGGCGCTGGAGCATCCCGTCGCCACTGCCACTCTCGAAGGGGACCTGCTCCTCGCACTGGCGGCGGTCGTCATTGCCGGCACATCCGCGACGTTGATGGGCGCCTGGCACTTCACCTCGTCAGCCGTCGGCCCCGTTGGCGAGATCACGGCCCAGGCTAGAAGGATCGAAGCCGGCACGCTGAACCAAAGGATCATCGCCCACGCCGACACCGAGGAGTATCAAGCCCTCGTGGCCGTGCTCAATCGCATGCTGGAGCGTCTCGAGCAGGGATTCACGGTGCAGCAGCGGTTCACGGCGGACGTCAGTCACGAGCTGCGCACGCCGCTCACCGCGCTGCGCGGGGAAATCGAAGTCGCGCTGCGCGCGCCACGCACGCCGCCCCAGTACGTGCAGGTGCTGCACAGCAGCCTCGAAGAGGTCGACCGGCTGGCGGCGCTGAGCACCGAACTGCTGTTCATCTCGCGAGCCGATGCGCGATTGCTCAAGCCGCACCCCGTCCCGACCGACGTCGCCGCGCTGATCCAGGAACGTCTGGATCGACTGCACCGGCAGTTCGAGGGCCGCGGTCTCGCCGTGTCGTGCGCGGTGCCGGGCCCCACGCAGCTGCGCGTCGATCCCGAGCTCCTCGGGAAAATCCTGGACGAGCTGCTCGACAACGCGGTGCGCTACACGCCGGATGGCGGTGCGGTGACGGTGCAGCTGCTGCGGCTGCCGGAGAACGGCGTGCGACTGGCGGTGGAGAACAGCGGACCCGGCATCGATGCGGCGAGCCTGGCGCATCTGTTCGAGCCGTTCTACCGCGGCGATCCCGCGCGGACGCGCAGTAACGAGGGCGGGACCGGACTCGGATTGACGCTGGTCGCGGCGATCGCCCGCCTGCAGGGCGGGCACGCTCGAATCTCGAGCGTGCCCGGGCAGACGACGCGTGTCGAAGTCGACATTCCCATCTAAGGACTAGTGCTTCGACTTCATGTACGCGACGCCCGGGGCCACCGTCTCCCGCCACGCGGCTTCGATCGCGGGCGTGCACTGGCCGTCGTACTGTTTGACGGTGGCGATGAGCGATTCGATGAACGGGCGGTAAAAGGCGGGGTCGATGTCGAGGTCGCGCCGGCTGTGGCGCTCGGCGAGGCGCGCCAGCAGGGCCGGTTCCTTGGCGGGTTGCGTCGGGAAGATCAGCAGCAGCCCGATAGCGTGTCGCAGCAACTTGGTCTGCTGCTCGAAATCGGTCTTGGCAAAGCGCGGCGCCGCCTCGGGGCACGCCGCGAGGAAATTCCTGTAGAACGCCTGCAGAAAATCGGGTGCCTGGCAGCAGCGATCGTAGCTCGCCTTCGCCAGCGCCGTCACCGTCTTGTCGACCATGGGCAACAAAGCTGCCGCTCCTTCCCTTCAGTTTCAAGATTACTTCATGAATGATGGGACAACTTGGAGTCGTACTCTCACGAGGAGTCACGATGTCCTGGGGTCCGTTCGTGGTCGGTATCGATCCGTCGCCGGCATCGGCCGGAGCTGCTGCCGTAGGAGAGCGCCTGGCGGGGTTGGCCTCCGCGGAGTGTCGGCTGGTGCACGCGATTCCCGACGTGTGGGCCCCGCTCGCTGCGGTGAGCGCGCAGCCGGACATCGCGGAGATGCAGGAGCTGCAGCTCGCGGTGGGTCGGGAAATAATGAAGCGGACCATGAAAGGAGCCGTGTCGGCGCGGCTTCTTGAAAACATAGATGCGCGGTTCGGACCGGCGGCGGTTGTCTTGCGCCAAGTCGTGCAGGAACAGCGGCCGGGACTACTCGTCCTCGGCGGCAAGCATCACACCGCGCTCGAGCGGTGGATGGGCGGGAGCACGAGCCTCCATGTCGTGCGCAGTTCGGAGGTTCCCGTGCTCGTGACCGCCGGTGCCCAGCATACGTTGCGACGTGTGCTGGTCGCGGCCGACTTGTCCAAGGCCGCCGGTCCCACGCTGAGGCTCGCGGAGCGGTTCGCACGCCTCGTGGGAGCGGAGCTGCGCGTGCTCACGGTATTCGAGCCGCTCCCCAACGTTCCGGGTGTCATCCCCTGGGATCCGAGCGAGTACTACGCGCTCGCGCAGGAAACACTGGAGCGGGATGTGTGGCCCTTTATCGAGGCGCCCGGCGTCGAGAAGCTCGTGCGTCACGGGCACGTCGTGGAAACGCTGCTCCGCGAGGCCGCCGATTGGAACGCGGACGTCCTGGTCGTCGGCTCACACGGGAAGGGCTGGGCGCAGCGGGTACTGCTGGGAAGTGTGACGGAGCGGTTGCTGAATCATCTGCCGACGTCATTGCTGGTCGCGCCGGTCGGCGTCGCGGCGGAGGCGCTCGGGAAGCGCGCGCGCAGGCCCGTCGCCGCAGCCGTCGCCTGAAGCGTCGCGGCGGAGGGTTAGCGCCCCACGCCCAACGCGTCGGCGACGCGGTTGATGTAGTTGAACCAG
>DATMZX010000391.1:0-16352 GCA_035573235.1 Gemmatimonadales bacterium | reverse complement strand
GTTCGAGGGGGTCGTGAGGCCGCCACCAGGAGCAGCGAGACCGATCGCCGAGCGACCAAAGTTCGTGTACGGCGCCACGGCATCGGGGTTCGTGAACGGCCCTGCGGCTGTCGGTGCCGCCGTGGGGCCCGTGGCGGAGACGCATACCACGTGCGGCGAATTACAGTACGTGAAGTACACATTGCCGGTGTGATCTATGTCCGTCGCCGCGTTGCCTGCCGCCACGACGATCACCGTCCCGTGCCGATTGGCGTAGTTGAAGACGCTGTTGATGACAGAGACGAATCCCGGGTTCGCGCTCTTCAGGAATGCGCCACCAAGGCTCATGTTGATCACGTCTGCGCCCTGGTCGACCGCATACAGGATTCCGTTCAGAATCGCGGCGGTGGAGCAGGTGTCGAACATGGTGCAGACCTTCACGCCGAACAATGTGGTCCGCGTCGTGACGCCCGCAAAGAAGCCCGAGTTACTGGCGACGATCGTCGAGACGATCGTTCCATGCGTGTTCAGGTCCGTGATCACGTGGCGTGTGCTGGTCGGGAACGAGGCGTGGAACCGCGCGTCCTCATCAGGCCGCAGCGAAATCGACCGCGTCAGGTCCACGCGACCGTTGAGATCGGGCCACAAGTAATCGATACCGGTGTCCAGAATCGCCACCTTCACATCCGACGACCCCAGGAAACCGGCCGCCCAGGCGCCGTTCGCCGCCACGGCACGCATGTTCCACTGGCGCGCGAACTGACTCGCCGTCTGCGGCGCGGCCGCGCTCTCGAGACCGACGTCGGTGGCATCCACCGCTTCCGCCTCGACCACCGGCTCGATCGAGAATTCGATGTCGGCTTCCACCGCCGAGATGCTCGCGTTCTTGCGCAGGCGCGCGGCGGCGTCGGCGGAAATACCGGACACCACGGCGAAACCAATGTCGTTGCGCACGCCTTCGAGCAACCCGCCGCTCGCATTCACTTCTTGCGCGAGCGCGTTGGCGCCGGCGCTGGAACTGAAGACGACGAGGTAGCGACTGGATCCTGCGGGCGTGACGGCTGCTGCGGAAACGGCGGAAGCGGAAAGCGTGCGGCTAGCGGCTGGCTCAGCACTGCGTGGATTCATCGCGGAGTCGGGACGGCACGCAATCGCGGCGACTCCGCAAAGAACGCCGGCGGCGATTGAACGACGCAACATCATGAGCACCTCTGGTAACGATTGGTAAGGAATGGAGGGGGCGCTCAGCGAATGTGCCTCGGAGCTCAAGCCTGGGCAAGAGGGGGTTCAACGGGGGTTCGGCGCGTTCGGGTGTCGAGTATCGTACGCATTGCTGTCGCACCGAGAATCAAGACGCCTCCGCCGATCGTCGCCGGGCCGGGCTTCTCGCCGTGGACGAGCCAGGCCCAGATCGGATTCAGCACCGGCTCGATAAGAAGGAAGAGTCCGACCTCGAGCGCCCGCACGTGCGGAACCGCGCGCGCCAAAAACAGATAGGGAATCCCGAGCTGGCACACGCCGAGGAACACCACGACGCCCCAGTCGGCGGGCCTACCGTTCGTGAGCGGCTGCGCCATGACGAAGGCGATCAGCGCCGCGGTGATGTTCCCCGCGACCGCCGCCGTCGCCACCGACGTGCCCTGCCTCGCCAGCCAGCGATAGCCGATCACCGTGAACGCCCAGGTCACCGCGCAGATCGAGGCGAGGAGATTGCCGAGCGCGGGATTGGGCGCGGTCGCCGACGGCTGGTCCATGCCGACAAAGAAGAGCACGAACCCGACGGCCATGACGGCGATCTGCCCGATGTCGCGACGGCTGGCGTGCTCGCCCAGCAGCCACGGCGCCAGCATCAGTATGAACAGCGGGCTCGTGGACTGCAGGAAGATCGCGCTCGCCGCGGTCGTGTGCTTGTTCGCCTGCACGTAGAGCAGCGTCGTCGCCGCATAGGCGAATCCGACCACGAGCGTCCGCCAGCTCCAGCCGCGCCGCGCTTCGGGCAACACGAGCAGAATCGTGGTCATGGACAGGGTCGCGCGGAACGCCGCGAGCTGCCAGGCGCCGAAGCTGCAGAACTTGATCGCGGCGCCGCCGGTCGAGAACAGCACTGCGGCGGCGATGATCTTGGATCTGGGACTCATGGTGGCGGGGAATATATTACGGCGCGATGGAAGTACAGGTCTTCGGAATTCGCAAAAGCGCGGACACGCGCGCGGCGTTACGCTTCTTTGCCGAGCGCCGCGTCAAGGTCCACTTTGTCGACTTGAAAGAGAAGGCGGCATCGGTCGGCGAGCTGCGGCGGTTCGCGCAGAAGTTCGGCATGGCCGCGCTCGTCGACCGCGAGTCGAAGCGTTTCGCCGAGCTGGGCCTGCGCTCGGCGATCCTCAGCGACGAGCGCTGGCTGGAAAAGCTGAGCCTCGAGCCGCTGCTGCTGCGGATGCCGCTGGTGCGGAATCAGCAGCAGCTCACCATCGGCACCGCCCAGGAGACATGGAACGATTGGTACGCCGCGTCGAAGTCCTAGTGCTCGCGTGTTGCGCCGCCTGTGCCACGGCGGGCGCGAAGGAGCAGCGCGTGAACGTTGACGACCTGTTCGCGGCCTACACGGGCGATTCGGTCCCGGGCGCGAGCGTGATGGTGATCCACAACGGGCAGGTGCTGGCCCGCCGCGCGTACGGAATGGCCGATCTCGAGCGCCACGTGCGCGCGACCCCGGAGACCGATTACCGCCTGGCTTCCGTGTCGAAGCAGTTCACCGCGATGGCGATCATGCTGCTCGCGAAGGACGGCAAACTGCGGTACGACCAGCCGATTCGCGATTTCCTGGCGGAGCTGCCACCCGCGACCCAGGCGGTCACGGTGCGGAATCTGCTCAACCACACGTCGGGGCTGTGGGATTACGAGGCCCTGATTCCCGAGACGCGCACCGCGCAGTTGAACGACGACGACGTGCTTTCCCTGGTCGCCTCCAAAGACTCGCTCTCGACCCCGCCCGGACTGGCCTACTGCTACAGCAATTCCGGCTACGTGCTGCTCGGCTTGATCGTGGCGCGCGTGTCCGGCCAGTCGTACCCCGAGTTCCTCCGAGCCAGGATCTTCACGCCGCTCGGCATGCGCTCGTCGGTCGCCCATGTCGAGGGGCGCGATACGGTGCCGCAGCGCTCGTACGGATACTCGCCGCGCGCCGGCACGTTCAGCCAAACCGATCAAAGCGTGACGAGCACGACGTTGGGCGACGGAGGGATCTACTCGAACGTGGACGATCTCGCGCGCTGGGACCGCGCGCTCACCGACGCCACGATCATCGACCGCGGGTCGCTGGCGGAAGCGACGACGCCGCCGCTGCTGGCGGGCGGGGTCCGGTCCGAGTACGGATTCGGGTGGTTCGTCGATCAGTATCGGGGAGAAAAGCGCTGGCGTCACACCGGCGAAACGAGCGGATTCCGCAATGCGATCCTGCGGTTTCCCGAGAAACGCCTCACCATCATCATCCTGACGAACCGCTCGAGCGGCGAGCCCCAGGCGATCGCGGAGCGCATCGCCGACCGCGTGCTGTTCCGCTAGCGCTCGATCCGGTAGCCGAAGGTCCTGACTGTCACGATATGGCGCGGATGGGCGGCGTCGCCTTCGAGCTTGCGGCGCAGCATCGCGACGTGCGTGTCGACCGTGCGGCTCATGACATCCTCGGCATAGCCCCACACCTCGCGCAGCAGGTCGAGCCGGCTGGCCACCCGGCCGCCGCGCTTGAGCAACGCGACCAGCAGCGCGTATTCCTTGGGCCGCAGGTCCACGGCTTTCCCGCCGCGCTTCACGAGGTGCGTCGAGAAATCGACGGAGACATCGCCGAAGCCGCGCAGCACGGGGGCCGGGCCGGCGGCGTCCTCGCGGCGCGCCCACTCGAGGAAATCTTCCGCGCGCTTCACCGTCGCGACCACGCGCTCGTCGTCGAACGGCTTCAGCAGATAGTCGAACGCCTGGATCTCGAACGCCCGCACCGCGTGCTCGTCGTACGCCGTCACGAAGATGATCGCGGGTGGACGCGTGTCGCTCGCGGCGGCGGCGACGGCGAAGCCGTCGAGGTCCGGCATCTGAATGTCGAGGAACACGAGATCGGGCGCGCCGCGCTTCAGCAGCTCGACCGCGTCATGGCCGTTGGCGCACTCGTCGATCCGCGTGACCGTGTTGATCTGCTGGAGCACGCCCCGCAGCCGCCGCCGTGCCGGCGCTTCGTCGTCAACGATTACGGCGCGCATGGTCGGAAAATGGAATCTCGATCGTGGCGAGCGCGCCGCGACGTGGGCCAGGCGCGTTCGTCAAATCGAAGCGATGACTCGGTCCATACAGCTCCTGCAGGCGCGCGCGGGTGTTCGCGATCCCGAGCCCCTCGCCGCTGCCGGAGGGGGAGCCGTTGCCGTCGCTGATGCGGCGGTGATCGCCGTTGCCGTTGGAGCCGTTCACACCGGGGCCGTTGTCGCGCACCTCGAGGTGGAGACGGTCGCCGTTCACCGAGGCCGCGATCTCCACCTCGGCGACGCCGCCGTTCGGCATCACGCCGAAACGGATCGCGTTCTCGACCAGCGGCTGCAGCAGCAGCGTCGGCACGACCGCGGCGCCCGCGCGCGGATCGACCCGGAACGAGACGCGCAGGCGATCGCCGAAGCGCGCCTCCTGAATCGCGACGTAATGATCGAGCAGCTCCAGCTCTTCCTCGAGCGTGACCAGCGGCCCGCGCTCCTTGTTGAACGACTGGCGCAACAGCTCCGAGAGCCGGGTGATCATGCGGTTCGCCTGCTTCGGATCTTCGAGCACGAACGCCGAGATCGTGTGCAGCGTGTTGAACAGGAAATGGGGCTGCAGCTGTCCGACGAGCGCGTCGAGCCGCGCCTGGACGAGCTGCGTTTCGAGCCGGGTCGCGCGCCAGGCGTGGTACAATCCCGCCACCATCGCGTACACCAGGACATTGAACGTCCACCAGATCCCGATGCCGTCGGTGATGCCGGTGAGGAGCGTGTGCGGCGTGCGCCACAATCCGAGGGCCCATTTCAGTCCGCCTTCGAACCCGGCGCAGGACACGGCGACGAGGACCGCCATCGGCAGGTGCGCGGCAACCACCATCACGGGGCGGCGGATCCGCACCGCCCACGCCGAGAAGGCGCAGACCGGCGTGGTGAACAGGGCCCAACTCCACCAGCCCGACAGCTGCCACGCCAGGATCCAGCTCCAGGAGCGCGGCTCCGTGCCGGTGGTCGTCTGGAAATGCATTTGGATCGCGAACAGCAGCGCGACCGCCGTCCAGGCGCCGAATACGATGAGGGCCCGCTTCATCAGCTCCATTGTAGCACGCTACGACCATCCTCGTCGTGATCGCGGTCAGAACTGTGTGAACTTCACCGGACGGTAACGGCGCATCTCGCGCAGTCCCTTCAGATTGGGATACCCTCGGAGGTCATCCATGCGTTACCTGCTGCTGGTTGTGCCGCTCCTCGCCTTCACCGCCGACCACGATTCTGATCGCGACGCGCTGCTGGCCGCCGATCGTACCCTCTCCGAGCGAACCGCCTCACTCGGCATGGTCGACGGATTCCTTCCCGGCCTCACCGGCGGCGGCGCGTACCTGCACCCGGGCGCGCCACTGCTCCGCGGGAGTGAAACGATTCGGATGTTTCTGCAGTCGTCCGACACTTTGGAAAAGCTGACCTGGTCGCCGGTGTTCGCCGATGTCTCGGCTGATGGCCGGCTCGGGTACAGCTACGGCTTTGTGAGATCGGACGGGAAGCGCGGGAAGTATCTCGCGTGCTGGCAGAAGGAGCGCGAGGGTTGGAGGGTGGTCGCGTATGCGCGATCACGGACCGTGCCGGTGGCCGACTCGATTGCCGCGGTGAACGTCGTCCCCAGCGCGCCCGTGCGTGGCCGCGCGGACCCGTCGCAGTTGATCAGCGCCGACTCGCTGTTCGCCGCGATGTCGGTCTCCCAGGGAGCGAAACCGGCGTTTCTCGCGTTCGCGGCGGAAGACGCCATTTCATTCGGCGGTGGGCCGCAGCTGAATCGCGGCCGCGCAGCGATTGGTGCCGCGTTCGACGGGTTTCCCAGTGGGGCGGTTCTGGCGTGGTGGCCGGTCGGTGCGGCGATCGCTGAATCGGGTGATCTCGGCTGCACGATCGGCGAGGCGACGATCGAAAGCCTGCACCAGTACAGCAAGTATCTGACGATCTGGAAACGACAGAAGGACGGCAGCTGGAAGTTCGTCGCGGACGGCGGGAACGCTCGGCCGGCGCCTGCTCCCTAGTGCCGCAGCACGATCACGATGCCCGGACCATTGGTGGGTCCGTAGCGCGCGCCCACTTCGTTCATCGTGAGGAAGCGCATCAAGTAGACCTGCTCGGCCGGGAGCGCGTGCAGGAAGTTCAGGCCGCCCATCTCATGATCGTCGATGAACACCGAGAACTCCGGCATCCCCGTATCGCCGGCCGTGACGCCCGGCAGATTGAGCACGTCGTTGCGCTTCCTCAGCCACTGGGGCCGCAGCATCTGCACGACGTCGTAGGCATTCGCGGCGCTGGAACCCAGCCGCTCGATGTCCGCATCCGTGATCTGCCGGCTGCTGCTTTTTGGCGGCGGAGGAGGCGGCGGCGCGGCGGCGCTATCCGTCTGCGCCGGCAGGGCCGAGGCGGTGATCGCCAAGAACACGACTGCGCTCAACGATGTGCGCATGACTGATCCATGATAATGCGCGGGCTACGCTCGGGACAGGCCGTCCGTCACCAGCCGCACCACGCCATCCCCCGCGCCGTCGCGGATCGTCAGCCAGTCCGTGCGCACCCGGTCCCACTCCTGAATCACGAGGCCCTGGCTCTCGAACAAGCCGCGGATCTGGCTGGGCGCGAACCCGGCGATCTCCTCGAGCACGGGCACGAGCACCGAGAGCGCGTCATCGCTGATGACGGTGCGCTTGGCGATGTGCGCCACTTCCCGGGCCTCGGAAGCGGCGATCGTGAAGCCGTCCCCGCGATTGACGTGCAGCATGACCGGAATGTCCGACTGTCCGTCGCCGACATACACGACCTGGTCGCGCGGCACGACATGCCGGGCGCGGATCTCTTCGACCGCGGCGACCTTGCCGTAGCCGCCCGCGACACGGATCAGCGAGTCGATTTGCCCGGTGTCCGGCTGGAACCGGAAGCGGGTGCCGATGACATGATCCGCGGGCACGATGCCGTCCAGCGCCGACAACACGACGTCTTCGGGAGCGGCAGAGATCACGTAGAAGTCGAAGCGGTGGCCGTCGATCCCTTCCGCCAGCATTTTCACGAGCAGATTCACGTTGCGCTTGAGCCGCACGCGCCGGCCGACCTCACGCAGATCGTTCTTCGTGACGCGGCGATACTCGGGGTCCTGCGCCAGCAGGTAGGCCAGCTCCGCGCCCTGCTGCACGAGATTGAGATTGGCGAGACCGGCGACCTTTTCACGGAAGCCGGTGATCCCCAGCATCTCGCTCAGGACGATGCCGGAGTCATTGAAGCTCAGGGTCTGATCGAAGTCACTGGCCAGCAGGTAATGCCGCTTCATCACGTCTCCCTTCGTTGACGGCGTCGCAACAAAAAGGCCCGCTCCATCGTGGGGCGGGCCTCCGTCGCGTGTGCAACTGTGCATCGCTTCAGCTAGCGCCCGCCCCCGCCCCCGCCCCGGCATCCCGGTTCGAGTTCCCGGTGTGGAGCTTCATATTCAGACCGCAGGCGCAAATCGTCATGGGCGAATGGTACTTACGGGCACCACATGTGGTCAACCGCGGCGTGTCACAACCCCGTCACACTGCCCACCCCTATATTCGTGCTCCAATGCGAGACGCGTTGCAGTCGCTGCTCCGCTTCGCAAGCGAGGCGAAGCGGTCCACCGAGTTCTGGACGGCAGCCGCGAGAATCCTGAGCGAGTGGGCGGGCGGCGCGCGCGTGAGCATCCGCTATCAAGGCATCAACGAGAGCGGGTCGGTGAGCGCCGGCAGGGACGACCGCTCGGGGCGAGCGCTCAACGCGGTCTGGCGCGACTCTGATGGACGCCACGTCGAAGCGACGCTGGCGGGCGCGCCGGCAGCGCTCCCCGCGTCCGAGCTCGAAGCGGCGATCGAATTCGCTTCCCGCCTCGCCGTCATGGTGGGACAGCGCGCCGCGCTCGACCGCGAGCGCAGGCTCGGCACGTTCGTCGTGGAGCTCGCGCGCTGGCTCCTGGCCGCTCCCGAGTCCCAGCTGCTGTTGCGCTACACGCTGCAGAGCCTGATGGAGCTGGTGGGCGCGCAGGGGGCCTTCGTCGCGCTGAAGCAACCCGATGGCGAGAACCTTCGGCTTTCACCGGCGCTGGGCGAAGCGTCTCCGATCGAAGGCCTCGTGCTGGGAATCGAAACGAGCGCGACGGGCCGCGTGATTCGTACCGGCGAGGCGATGATCACGGCCGACCTGCGCAACGAAGAAGACTCGAGCCCGATCGCCAAGGCGCTCGCGACCGGCGCGCGCGCGGCGTTGATCGCACCGCTCAGGACATCGCAGGGGACGATCGGCGCCGTCGGGCTGTTGCGGTATCAGGCCGAAGGCACGACCGGCACGCCCCCGTTCAGCCTGAACGATCTGCACTACGTCTCCGCCATCGCCGCGCACATCGCCGGGGGCCTCGAGCTGTCCGAAGCGGTCGCCACGAGCCGCGCGGCCGCCGATCGAGCGCGCGCCATGGTCGATGCCAGCCCGCTCCCGATGGCGCTCGTCGACACCGCCGGCACGGTGCGGCAGGTCAATGAGGCCGCGATCAAGGTCTTTGGGTTGAACACCAAGGAAGCGGCGGTCGGACATCATCTGGAGAAGCTCGGTCTCTCCCCCAGCGGTTTGACCGTCCGGCTGATGCTGCAGGGACGGCCGCAGGGGCAGCCATGGCATGGGCGCGTGCTCGTCACGCACCCGCGTGAAGGCGAGCGGCGGATCTGCGACTGCACGGTCACCGACCTGCGCGGCCTGGGATCGCAGGATCTGCTGGTCGCGCTGTACGACCGCACGGAAGAGCTGCGCGCGCAGCGCGAGCTGATCGCGCGCGAGAAGCTGGCGACCGTCGGCGAGATCGCGAGCGGCGTGGCACACGAGGTCAACAATCCGCTCGCGGCGATTCGGATGGAGGCCGAGCTGCTCGGCCGCGCGACGACGGATGCGGACGCCAGCACCGCGGCGGCCACGATCGTGCGCGAGGTGGATCGCGCCGCGCGGATCGTTCGCAGTCTGCTGCGCCTGGCGCGACGGGCCGACATCACGCCCGTGCGCATTCAGGTGAACGAGCTGATCCGCGATGTCGCCGAGATCCGCCAGCGGGTGCTGCGCACCGAGAACATCGAGGTCCGCACGCGCATGGATCAGGGCGCCGAAGCGGTCCTCGGACTCGGCCAGGAATTACAGCAGGTCGTGATCAATCTCGTGACGAACGCAGAGCACGCGGTTCGGGGTCGCCGCGAAGCGATCATCGAATTGGCCAGCGAAGCGCGCGAGGGCTGGGTTCGCCTGACGGTGGAAGACTCGGGCCCGGGCGTGCCGGCGGACGTCCGCAGCCGGATTTTCGATCCGTTCTTCACGACAAAAAGCCCGGACGAAGGGTCGGGACTCGGCTTGTCGATCTGTCAGCGCATCGTCGCGGAGGTGGGCGGGAAGATCTGGCTGGAGGATTCGACCACGCTGGGCGGCGCCAAGTTCATCGTGGAGCTGCCCGCCGCCCCCGCCGAAGAAACGGTGATCGGCTAGGCTTCCAGGATCTGGCGGCGGTACAGCACAATCGTGGCCAGCCCGTAGACACCGATCGCCAGCAGCAACGCGCCCAGCGGCCAGCGCGGGCCGAGCTGCCAGATCCCGGCGGCGATGTAGCCCAGGCTGGCGAGCATTCCGAGGCCGAGCACTTCCTTCCGCGCCATCAGAATCCCGAATACATATCCCCAGCTGAAGCCGGCGAGGGCGAGGAAGATGATGGCGTTCGGAATGATTTTCACCGGATCGATCAGATTGAGTCCTCCGGCGAAGGCGCAGAACAATCCGATTACGGTGTACGTTGCGAGGTGGAGCGCGAGCGGCAGCGGGAGCGTGCCCATTTTGTTGAAGGTCATATTGTAAATATGCAGGTCACGCGGACCTATCTCCAGTTGCAGAATCGCGGCCAATTCAAGGCCGCCTTCGGCGCATTCCCTGACGTCTCCATCACGCGGGCTCCAAAACCGCAGCCGGCTCTCTACCGGATGTGTTACCGGACGGTGGGCGAGGCCTTTCACTGGCGCGACCGCTGGGACTGGACCGACCAGCAGATCGCCGAGCACCTGGGCGATCCGGCGATCGGCCTGTTCGTGGCCATGCGCACGAGCGGGAAGAAGGAAGCCGAGCTCGCCGGCTGGTACGAGCTGCGGCGCGCGGCGGAGGACGACTCAGTCGAGATCGCCTATTTCGGGATCGTGCCGGGCGAGTTCGGACACGGCTTCGGCAAGCATCTGCTCTCCAGCGCGGTGCGCGATGCCTGGGCGCTCGGCCCGAAACGGGTGTGGTTGCACACCTGCACGCTCGATCATCCCAATGCCCTCCCGAACTACATCGCGCGCGGCTTCACGCCTTATCGCACCGAAACGTACGAGGTAGATTCCGCCACGTGAACTTCAACTTCCATCTCACGCGCAAGCGCAAATTCATCATCGCGGGGATCCTGCTGCTGCCGATCCTCGTCTTCACGCTGTACACCTGGTCTTCGTTGAACTGGAGCTTCTCCGAGGGAGAACGCGCCGGCTTCGTGCAGAAGTTTTCACGGCGAGGGTGGCTGTGTAAGACCTGGGAGGGCGAGCTCGCCATGGTGTCCATGCCCGGCACGAATCCGGAAAAGTTCTACTTCACCGTACGTGACGACGCCGTCGCGGAGCATATCAACCAGTCGCTCGGCCGGCGCGTCGCGCTGACGTATCATCAGCACAAGGGAGTACCGACGACGTGCTTCGGCGAAACGGAGTACTTCGTCGTCGCCGTGAAAGTGCTGCCGCCATGACCGCCAATAGCTTCGGGAGTCGCGCCACCCTCAAGGCGGGGGGCCGTTCGTACGAGATCTTCCGCCTGGACGCGCTGGAACGCCGTGGCCTTCCAATCGCCCGGCTCCCCTACTCGCTCCGAATTCTGCTCGAGAATCTGCTGCGGCGCGAAGACGGTCGCGTGGTCCAGAGCGCGGATATCGAGAAGCTGGCGAAATGGGATGCGCGCAAGCTGCCCGACGAAGAGATCGCGTTCATGCCGGCGCGTGTGCTGCTGCAGGACTTCACCGGGGTGCCCGCGGTCGTGGACCTCGCCGCCATGCGCGACGCGATGGTCAGCATGGGCGGCGATCCGAAGCGCGTGAATCCGCTGCTGCCCGCCGAGCTGGTCATCGACCATTCCGTGATCGTGGACGAGTTCGGCACGCCGCAGGCGTTTCAGATCAATGCCGATCTCGAGTTCCAGCGCAATCGCGAGCGCTATGCCCTGCTGCGCTGGGCGCAGAAGACGTTCGCAGGATTCAAGGTCGTCCCGCCCGACACCGGTATCGTGCATCAGGTGAACCTCGAATACTTGGCGCGTGTCGTATTCACCTCCGATACCCAGGCATATCCCGACACGCTCGTCGGCACCGACTCGCACACCACGATGATCAACGGCCTGGGCGTGCTGGGGTGGGGTGTGGGTGGGATCGAAGCCGAAGCGGCGATGCTCGGTCAGCCCGTCTCGATGCTCATCCCGCAGGTGGTGGGCTTCCGGCTGCATGGCCGGCTCACCGAGGGCGCCACCGCGACCGACCTCGTGCTGACGATCACGCAGATGCTGCGCGCGAAGGGCGTGGTCGGGAAGTTCGTCGAGTTCTTCGGGCCGGGCGTTGCGACCCTGCCGCTCGCCGATCGCGCCACGATCGGCAACATGGCGCCCGAGTACGGCGCGACGATCGGCATCTTCCCGGTCGATCAGGAAACGCTGCGCTACCTCGAATTCACGGGTCGGCCGGCCGAGCAGGTGCAGCTGGTCGAAGCCTATATGAAGGAACAGGGGCTGTTCCATACGCCCGACGCTCCGGAACCGGTCTTCACCGACACGCTCGAGCTGAACCTCGCGACGGTCGAGCCCAGCATGGCGGGGCCGCGCCGGCCGCAGGACCGGGTGGGCCTGCGCGAGGTGCCGCGCAAATTCGCCGAGGCGTTGCCCACACTGGTGAAGCCCAGCACACCGCCGGCGGTCGTGGCCGCCGCGTCGGCCGGTCCGACGCCCGTCGGCCGCTGGGAAGGTGAAGGAGGACAGGCCGGGTTGGTCGCGCCGCCGCCCGCGCGCCCCACGCACGCGACGCTGCGCATCGACGACGTGGATCACGTGCTGCGCCACGGATCGGTCGTGATCGCCGCGATCACGAGCTGCACGAACACATCCAATCCCTCGGTGATGGTCGCGGCCGGGCTGATGGCGAAGAAGGCCGTAGAGCGCGGCCTGCGCAGCAAGCCGTGGGTGAAGACGAGCCTCGCGCCAGGATCCAAGGTGGTCACCGACTACCTCGATCTGGCTGGACTGACCAAGCCGCTCGAGACCCTGCGGTTCCACCTGGTCGGCTACGGCTGCACGACCTGCATCGGGAATTCAGGCCCGCTCCCCGAAAACGTCTCGAACGCCATCAGCGAGTGTGAGCTGGTGGTCTGCTCGGTGTTGTCCGGCAATCGCAACTTCGAGGGCCGGATTCAGCAGGAAGTGCGCGCCAACTACCTCGCGTCGCCGCCGCTCGTCGTGGCCTACGCGTTGGCGGGCCGCATCGACATCGACTTCCACAACGAGCCCCTCGGCGAGGGCACCGACGGCAAGCCGGTGTTCTTGCGGGACGTCTGGCCGTCGAGCAAAGAGGTTGCCGACGTGATCGGCCGATCGATCAAGTCGAGCATGTTTCACAAGAGCTACTCGCAGGTGTTCGAGGGCGACGAGCGCTGGCGCGGGCTCCCGGTTCCCGAAGGCGATCGCTTTGCCTGGGAGCCGGCCTCCACCTACATCCGGCGCGCGCCGTACTTCGATGGCATGCCCGTCCAGCCCGGCCCGGTGCGCGATATCATGGGCGCGCGCGTGTTGTGCCTGCTCGCCGACAGCATCACGACCGATCACATCTCGCCCGCGGGATCGATCCGCAAGACGAGTCCCGCGGGGCAGTATCTCATCGCGCACAAGGTGCAGCCGCTCGACTTCAACTCCTACGGCGCGCGGCGCGGCAACCATGAGGCGATGGTGCGCGGCACGTTCGCCAACGTGCGGCTCAAGAATCAGCTCGCCCCGGGCACCGAAGGGCCGTTCACCGTGCATCTGCCCGCCGGTGAGCCGATGTCGATCTACGACGCGTCGCTCAAGTACGCCGCCGACGGCATTCCCCTGATCGTGCTCGCCGGCAAGGAGTACGGCTCCGGCTCCTCGCGTGACTGGGCCGCCAAAGGCCCGCGGCTGCTGGGCGTCCGCGCCGTGATCGCCGAGAGCTTCGAGCGCATTCACCGCTCGAATCTCGTGGGCATGGGTATCCTGCCGCTGCAGTTCATGCCCGGAGAAAACCCGGTGTCGCTCGGCTTGTCGGGCAAGGAGCGCTACGACATTCCGGGGTTGAGCGCGATGCCGAAGGAGCTCACCGTCACGGCGACCACGGACGACGGCAAGGGGACCTCGTTCAAGGTCCTCGTGCGCATCGACACGCCGCAGGAGCTCCAGTACTACCGGCACGGCGGGATCCTGGAGTACGTGCTACGGCAGCTCGCCGGAAAGTAGCAGCCCTCGCAGCATTTCTGATCCTCGCGGGTGCGTGCAGCCGGCCCGCGGCCGAGGTGTGGGTCACCACCGGCGATCGCAGCAAGCTGCTGTCCCGCGAGCCCGACGTCCCGTTTTCCGGCAGGAATGAATCGAATCGCGCGGCGATCGACGTCGCCGACACTGGTGGCTTCCAGGAGATCGTCGGCTTCGGAGCCGCGATCACCGATGCCTCCGCCATCCTCATCAATGGATTGGCTGCTGAACAGCGCGAGCGGCTGCTGCGCGATCTGTTCGATCCGGACAGCGGGATCGGCCTCAGCTTCACCAGGCTGACGATCGGCGCGTCGGACTTCTCGCCTCGCCACTACACGTTCGACGACGTGCCGGCCGGGCAGCGCGATCCGGCGCTGGCGCACTTTTCGATCGAGCCGGACCGCGCGAATCGCCTTGCCGTGGTCCAGCGCGCGCTCGCGCTCAATCCGTCGCTCAAGGTGATGGCATCGCCGTGGAGCGCGCCGGCATGGATGAAAACCAGCGGCAAGCTGATCAAAGGCGCACTCCGCCCCGATGCCTACGAGTCATTCGCCGAGTATCTGGCGCGCTATGTAGACGCCTACGCGGCCGAGGGCGTGCCGATCTTTGCGCTGACGATCCAGAACGAGCCGCATTTCGAGCCCGACAACTATCCGGGGATGCGGGTCGAGCCGCCGGCGCGGGCGCGTTTCATCGGCGAGTTCCTCGGCCCGCGGCTGCAACGGGTGCGATCGCGCACCCTGATCCTCGATTGGGATCACAACTGGGACGAGCCGCAGTCGCCGCTCGAGGTGCTGCGCGACAGCGTCGCGCGCCATTACATCGGCGGAGTCGCCTGGCATTGTTACGGCGGCGACGTCGCCGCACAGTCGGTGCTGCATGATTCGTTTCCTGCGGTGGATACTTATTTCACCGAATGCTCGGGCGGTGAGTGGGCGCCCACGTTCAGTGACAATCTCGTTTGGAACGTGCGCACGCTCATCATCGGTACGACGCGGAACTGGGCACGCGGCGTGCTGCTGTGGAATCTCGCGCTGGATGAGAATCACGGGCCGCACCTGGGGGGATGCGGTAACTGCCGCGGCGTCGTCACCATCGACTCGAAGACGGGAGCGGTGACCCGCAACGTCGAGTATTACGCGCTCGCGCATGCGAGCCGGTTCGTGCGACCGGGCGCGCGCCGGGTGGCCTCGACGGTGGCGCCGGGCATCGCGAACGTCGCGTTCCGCAATCCGGATCGCTCGACCGTGCTCATCGTCGTGAATACGTCCGGCGAAGAGCAGCGCTTTCGGGTGCGTTCACAAGGGCGTGTCCTGAGCTACGCGCTCCCCGGCGGGGCGGTCGCGACACTGCGTTGGCGGGACTAGATCGAATTCAGGAACGCATCCAGCTCGGCGGGCGGTACCGCGCCGACGCGGCGCGCCACTTCCTTTCCATTCCGAAATGCGATCAGCGTGGGAATGCCGCGGATCCCGAAGCGGGGGCCGGTGCGCGGGTTGCGGTCGGTATCGATTTTCGCGAACAGGATCTGGCCAGCGCGGCGGTGCGCGACATCGTCCAGCAACGGCGCCATGATCTTGCACGGGCCGCACCAGTCAGCGTAGAAGTCGACCACAACCGGCACGGTCGTTTCGCCCGTCACCGTGTCGAACGCTTCATCAGAAACCGCAACGGGCCGGTCCAACAGAATCGGCTTCGCGCAATTGCCGCATTTGGGGCGGTCGGCGACGCGAGCCAGGTCGACGCGATTCAGCGTCTGGCAAAACGGGCAGGCGACGGTGGCGGTGGCAGCGGCTCCGGGTCCCATACTGTAAAGCTAGCGCCACGTTCAGGGGCCTGGCCGACCCTCCCGCGACAGCCTACTCAGATGATCTCCATCGGAAACATGCGTTCAAGGTGAGGTCGGGATTGTCGAACCGTGACACACGACGCACATCTGGCCGTTCTTCTTGCGCAGCCGATCCGCGTCGAACCCCGGACCGTGCGGATTGAAGCGCCGCCCGCCGATCGAGGAATGACATTTCAGGCAGTCGTCCTGCGTATGACAGCTGACGCACGATTCCAGGCTCTGCCGCGCCGCGCCACCGTGTCCCGACACGAAGAACGGGCGCGCGTCGTGATACCCCGTTCGCAGGCCGCGTGCGGCGACGATTCCGGACTGCTGGTGACAGGTCGTGCAGAAGCTGCGCTCGTTGTGACAGTCGCTGCACGAGGTCTCGCGCGCGTACGCCGCCGCGGGATGCCGGGCCAGGAAACCGTCGGCGTGGTAGCGCGCCCCGCTCGCGGCCGCGGTCCGGTGACAATCGAGACAGTCGCTGCGCACGTGGCAGCTCGCGCAGCTTTGCGTATTCGCCGAGGCGAGGGAGCCGTGCCGGTCGGCGAAATTCGCGCCGTGGGATGCCGGCGCCCGATGGGCCGCGAGGGCCGTCGAGCGCTGGTCCGAAGCCAGTACCGCAATCGCCTTTGGCGGTGATCCGCCCGCGTGGCACTGATAGCAAAACTCCTGGGCGTGACAGGTCGCACAATTGCTCGACAGGCTCGCGCGCGACGCGGCACCGTGGCCTTCCC
>DATMZX010000390.1:0-6017 GCA_035573235.1 Gemmatimonadales bacterium | reverse complement strand
GCTGATCGAGACTCATGAGATCCCCGCGGCGTGGCCGCGGGGCTCGCTACCACCGATAGTACATCTCCCCTCTCCCATCTCCCTCATCCTTTCACCGCTCCACCCCCCCAGAAACACGCATCTCTCCCACCGTCTCGCCGCGCGAGTTGGTGATGGCCTTCCTTAATAAGGAAGAGGGCTGCGGCTTGAGGCCGAGCTCGGCGAGCACGCTCGCGATCGCCAGCGCCGACGCGAGGCTGTGGCCATCGACCACCTTCAGTGCGACACCGAGCCGCTCGCGCACCAGCAGCGCGCTGTACACGCCCTCCGCACCGACCTTCGTCACCACTCGGCCCGGATGCGCGCGCATCATCTCCGTGCACGGCCGCCCCTGCCCCGCGATCAGCTCGGGATGGAGCACCATCGCCTCGAGGATCGGCCCCTCGAGCCGCGTGTAGGCGAGCGCCATGTTGCGAAGCGGCAGCGCGAAGCAGGCCACACCGCAGCCGTCCACCCCAACGCCGATCGTTCCCTGCGGAATGTCGCTGAACGCCGCCACCGATTTCAGACAGCGCTGCTGCACCGGGTGATCGACACGCGCGTAGAACTCGATCGGCCAGCCGTGCTGCTTCGCGAGCGCGAGCATGCCTGTGTGCTTGCCGGAACAGTTCGACGTCACCGCCGTCAGCCGCACGCCGTGCGTTTCGTAATCCTTCGCGACCGCGTCCGACAGCGGCTTGTGCGGCCCGCACATCAGATCGCGCTCCGAGCAGCCGATGCGCCGCAGGAACTCGCGCACCAGCGCCACCTGGTCGGGCTGGCTCGAATGCGACGCGCACGCCAGCGCGAGGTCCTCGCGCTTCAATCCGAAGCGCTCGACGACGCCGTCGTCCACGAGCGGCTGCGCCTGGAACGGCTTCGCGGCCGAGCGCCAGAACGTGACGTAGTCGGGATCGCCCGCGCTGGCGACGAGCTTCCCCGCGGCGTCCACGACGGCGACGTGGACCTCGTGCCGGGATTCGACAATGGAACCGCGGACGTTCTCGACGAGCATGGCGGCAAAACTAACACCAGGGTAACAAACCCTGGTAACTAACCCGGCAAACCCCCAAATTGGCCCCGCCCATGCGATCCGTTCTGTTGGCACTCACCGTGCTCGCCACGCCGCTCGCCGCGCAGGAAGCGAGCCCCTACGTGCCCGTCGGCCACTGGGCGATGCCGTTCGTCGAGCACTTGATCGCCGCCGGCCGCATGGCCGACCCGTCGCCGCTGTCCCGGCCGCTGCGCGTCGACGAGCTGATGCGCGCGCTCGCCGCGGTCGACAGCAACGTCGTCACCGGCTCCGAATGGGCGGTGGTCAAGCGCATCCGCGGCGAGTTCGACCGCAAGATGCGCGGCCCCTCGGCGCGCATGGACGTCAACGCCGGAATCGCCGGCGCCTCGCACGCGCGGCGCGATCCGCTGCGCGCGGCGGGGGTGGGACACGCGACGTTCAATGGCGGCGCCGCGCTGACGTTCTACTTCGGACCCGCCGTCGTGTTCACGCATCCCTACTTCGACACGCGGCTCAAGTGGGATCCCGACTACTACGGCAAGAAGGATCGCGTGATCGCCGGGCGATTTGCCGAGTCGTACATCAGCGGGCAATGGCGCTACGCCGAAGTGTTCTTCGGGAGCATGGATCGCAATTGGGGACCGCGCTTCACGCAGGGGCTGCTCGTGTCGCCGAGTCCCTACAGCTACGATCAGCTCGACTTCAAGGTCGGCACCGCGGGCATTTACTTCGAGGGCATTCTCACCCAGCTCGACGACCTGGCCGACACCGCCGGCGTGATGAATCAGCGCCACTTCGTCGCGCACCGGCTCGTGGTGCGGCCGCCGTGGAACACGACGTTCGCGCTGTGGGAAGGCACGATCACCGCCGGCGAGGGCCGCGATCTCGAGCCGTGGTTCGCCAACATTTTTTCGCTCGGCCTGATCCAGCAGTACGACCAGAATTCGCCGTCGAACAATCTGCTGGGGTTCGACGTCACCACCCGCATCAAGCGCACGCAGCTGTTCGGGTCAGTGCTGATCGACGACATTCAGGTGGACAACAACAGTGCGGGCGACCAAGAGCCGTCGTCCTACGGCCTCACGCTTGGGGCGCAGGGCGGAATCTCGCGCGTGGGCTGGACCGCGTTCTACACGCAGATTTCGAACCTCGCCTATCGCACGCCCAGTCCGCCCGAGATCGTCATGCGGCGCAATGTCGGACTGGCCCGTAACTTCTCCGACTACGATCAGCTGACGCTGCGCGGCAGCGTGATCGCGGGGCCGGGCGCCCTGATCGAGCCCGAAATCACGTTGCTGCGCCAGGGCGAGGGAGATTTTCGCCTGCCCTACCCCACGGTCGCACAGTTCGACTCGACGCCGACGCTGTTCGCGGGCGTGGTCGAGCGCACGGTGCGGCTCGCGCTCGCGGGACGCGTCGCGCATGGGCGCTGGGTCGTGTCGGGCGACGGCGGCGTGCATCTGATCGACAACTATCAGCACGTCGACGGCTCGTCGAAGACGAAATGGGTCGGTCGGATAGCACTGGAGTGGCGGACCAAGAAAGAAGGCCGGATTCCCTAACCCCGGGCGCAAGCCCGGGGGTCACAGGAGCCTATCTGTCCGAACGACTGGCGCGTGAGCGCCTCGAAGTCCTGCTCAGGAAAATGGCGACCACCAAGATCGTGGTCGTCGGCGATGCCATGCTCGACGTGTACCTCGTCGGCGAAGTCGATCGCGTGTCGCCCGAGGCGCCCGTCCCCGTCGTCACGGTGCACGCGAGCCGCCACGGCCTCGGCGGCGCGGCGAACGTCGCCGCCAACGTCGCCGCGCTCGGCGCCGAGTGCCGGCTCGTCGCCGTCGTGGGTGAGGACGCGCGCGCCGGCGCGGTGCGCAGCGAGCTCGAGGATCTGCATCTCAGCTCCGACTATCTCGTGGTCGACTCCCAGCGACCCACGACGTCGAAAACCCGCGTCGTCGCGCGCGGCCAGCAGATGCTCCGCATCGACGAAGAAATCGAGGACCCCGTCTCGGCGCGCGTCATGGAGCAGCTCGGCGCCTCGCTCGACCGCGCGCTCAAGGACGCCGACGCGCTGCTGATCGAGGACTACAACAAGGGCGCGCTGGTGCCGCAGGTGATCGAGCGCGCGATGACGATCGCCAAGAAGCGCAGCCTGCCGGTCGTGGTCGATCCCAAGTTCAAGAACTTCTTCGCCTACCGCGGCGCGACGGTGTTCAAGCCGAACCGGCGCGAGCTCGAGCTCGCGATGGGCGCCGCGCTCGATCTCGCCCATCCCGACGCGCTGCCCGAGTCGCTCGACAAGCTCAGCGTCGA
The DNA here is from genome assembly GCA_035573235.1 of Gemmatimonadales bacterium. Classification (GTDB taxonomy): domain Bacteria; phylum Gemmatimonadota; class Gemmatimonadetes; order Gemmatimonadales; family GWC2-71-9; genus 20CM-2-65-7. The sequence continues at coordinate 2,671 of DATMZX010000390.1, read as the reverse complement.
CAACCTGCTGCTCACGCTCGGCCCCGAGGGGATGCTGCTCGCGACCAAGGACGGGAAGATCACGCGCATTCCCACGATGGCGCGCGAGGTCTACGACGTCTCAGGCGCGGGCGATACCGTCACCGCCTGGGTCGGCACCGCGCTCGCGGGCGGCGCGAACGTGCGCGAGGCCGCGCACATCGCGAACTTCGCCGCGGGGATCGAGGTGGGCAAAGCGGGGGTCGCGACGGTCTCGCCGGCGGAAGTGCTGTCGATGCACGAGCAGTTCTACGATCAGCTGGGGAAACTGAGGAGGGAGGGACTGCTGTAAGGCGCTACCCCACTAGCTCCGCTACTTATTGACCCCGGGCTGGCGCCCGGGGTCAGACAACCTTGAACCCTTCGGGATGAGATGCGGGTGGCGTTCGAACTGACGTTCCACGTATCGCTGCACTCTCGGAACGTCGTTCTTGTGTAGTGTCGTCACGTAGTAGCCTCGAGCCCATTTGACCGCCCCAACGACCAACCGATTCGCTCGCGTCGCCGATATCGATTTCGCCAGGCGCATGAAGTCGCTGATCCGAGTGTCGGGCCGGAAACTCACCAGCATGTGCACATGGTCCGCCAACACCTCGCCCTTAATGACCTGGACACCGGTTTGCTTACCTGCGCTGAGCACGGCCACACGGACTTCACCGGCCGCGCGTGCATCGACACACGGCACACGCTTCCACGTGTGCCAGGTGATGTGGGCATACATCTGAAAAGCATGATGTGTCGACAAGGTTTTCCGACCCCGGGCGCCAGCCCGGTGTCGACAAGGTTTTCCGACCCCGGGCGCCAGCCCGGGGTCCAAGAAGCAGGCTCGGACCAGGAATACCAAACCAGAACCTTGCAGTTCGGCGCGAAAAGTGGCCCTGGTGGCTTAGTTCGGCCGGTCGATACCGACTGCCGCAGGGATTGGCGACGTTCCCGGCATGAAGTCCCTCGCCTTGCTCGTCGTTCTCCTCCTCGCCGCGTGCAACAGCACGGGCCCCGAGCCGCCGCCGCAGCCGATCCCGTCGCCTGCCGTGCCGCCCCCCGCGCCCCCCGTCGCGGACACTAGCGCTCACTAATACATTCGTCTTTCGACATTCGTAGTTGAGTCGGGCCCTTAGCTCAGCGGTTAGAGCAGCGGACTCATAATCCGTAGGTCCCAGGTTCAAATCCTGGAGGGCCCATACTGCTAGACGGCTAGACGTCGAGAGGTCGAGACGTCTAGGTTTGCACGGCTTGGCTCAGTAGTTTTTCCTAGACGTCTACACGTCCACACGTCTCGACGTCTAGTATTGGGGTGGCTAGCTCAGCTGGTTAGAGCGCCGGTCTCACATACCGGAGGTCGAGGGTTCGAGTCCCCCGCCGCCCATTTCTGCGCAGAGTCCTCGTCCTCTCCCACACGTATCTCCAACCCGCCCACCGGGGAAAACTTCGCGCCCTCGCTGCTCGCGGGCTCGAAGTCACCGTCGCCATTCCGCAACGCTGGCGCGAGCCGTGGTTCGGCCGGCCGATCGACGTCGCGTGGGAACGCCAGGGCGGCCTCGAGGTCTTCCCGCTCCCGGCGCGCGGGATGGGCAAGGGCGAGGTCTCCAAGGCCAAGTACGGGCGCCGCGCGCTCAAGGCGCTGCTGCGTGACCGTCGCCCCGACCTCGTTCAGATAGAAGAAGAGCCCACGACCACCGCGGCCAAGCAGGTCCTCGGGGCCGCGCGCCGGCTCGGCATCCCTGTCGTGCTGCTGACGCATCAGAACGTCGACCTGCAGCTCGACTGGTGGCTGCGCTGGAAACACCGGCGGATGCTGAAGAAGCTCACGGGCCTCGTCGCGGGCAGCGATCTCGCGGGGACGCTGGCGCGCGCGGACGCGCCCAATCTGCCGATCGCCGTGATTCCGCAATTGGGCGCGATCGCGCCGCACGAGCCGCAGCATGTTCCCCACGAGGGACTGGCAATCGGGTTCGTGGGCCGTTTGGTCCCGCAAAAGGGACTCGATAACTTGCTGCAGGCGTTGGCGCTCCAGCGCAGCGCCAAGTGGCGCCTGACGATCGTCGGCGACGGGCCGGAGCGCGAACGGCTGGAGCAGTTGTCCACCGAGCTGCGCCTCGCGGCGCGGGTGCGCTGGACCGGCGGGCTGCCCGCCGAGCAGGTCGCGAACCTGTGGCCCGACCTCGATGTGCTCGTGATGCCGTCGCGCGCGGGCCCGGAATGGCGCGAATCGAATGGGCAGGTGCTGATGGAGGCGATGGCGCACGAGGTGGCCGTACTGGGCACCGACAGCGGCGTAATCCCGGAGCTCATCGGCGATGCGGGGATCGTCGTAGCCGACGGCGATCTCCAGGGGATGGCGAATGCGCTGGAGAGTCTCGGCGATATGAATGCGCGCCGGACGCTGGCGCAAGCAGCAAGAGCGCGCGCGTTGCGATTGTATTCGGATGATGCGATTGCCGAGAGAACGTTGGAATTCTGGAGACAAGTGGTCAAATAGTGCCGACCGTCCTGCTGGTACCAGACCTTCCGCTTGAACGATGGGCGTCGATGGATAAATACGCGCATCGTTTGCACGACTGGTTGGAATCAGGAGACTTCGGACTCAATGTCAGGCTGGCCGCTCACATTGGCGCGCTGACCCGGGACTCGGTAGGACGTCGAGGCTCGGCCG
>DATMZX010000389.1:0-9654 GCA_035573235.1 Gemmatimonadales bacterium | reverse complement strand
ATCGATTTGACGGCCAATGTCGTGGAGAAATACCGGTTCGAAATCGGCGACTTGATTGCGAAGACGGTGGCGAGCTGGGATCCGGAGGCGACGTCGCGGCGGTTCGAGCTGGCGGTCGGACGGGATCTGCAATTCGTGCGCATCAACGGCACGCTGGTGGGAGGACTGGTCGGCCTCGCGATCTATACCATCACTCACCTCCTCCGCTGAGCTTGATCGTCGGGATGGCGTTCCATCCCGTCCAGCGTGCCGGTGCATCGACCAAACGCACGACGGCTCGTCCCGAAACCGTGAGCTGCTTCACTTCCCACCGTCTGGCCGAGCGTCGTTTTGCCCACGCGCGCTGCAGTCCTCCGGCAAACCGACTCGCCGCCGCGGCATCGTCCCACACCGTGTACCACACCAGCGCGTCCGCGTTGGCTCCGAGGACCTGGTAGGCGTCCCCATCCCAGCCGCTCGCCAGGGTGATCGCTTCGGCTTCGTTGCCGAGATGTTGTTGGAACAGCAGCCGCGTTTCGAATTCGCCGAGCCCGTCCTCCCATTTCACGTCGGCCGCGCGACTGCCTTCGAACTCGATCTCGGTGGGCTCGTCGTGATTCTTGTAGCGCTCGGGATGCAGAATCTGCTCGGTCGATCTGGGCATCGAGTCGAGCACCGATGTCCCCACATAGGTGCGCCGGAACCACACGTTGAAATCGGCGCCGCCCAGGTACGGGAAGATCAATCCCTCGCGCAGCCACAGCGGGGCGCGGGTGAACTCTTTCATTTGCGCCTGCTGCGCCGCCATGACCGTGCGCTGCTTCCAGAACCAGCCGAGCGGGAGCGTGTCCGGCTTCTGCTCCGGCATGAGCACGGGAATCTGCGCAACGGTCGCCTGACCTTCGAGAATCGCCTGGGCCGCGGAGCGGCGATCGTTGGCGTGGCGTTGCGTCATGATCGAATCCAGCGGGACGTACTGGTCCTGCAGCGCGTGCACGAGCTCGTGCGAGACGACGACGCGCAGCTGAAACGGCTCGATGTCGGCGGGAATGTAGAGCGCGTTGGAATCGGGATCGTAATAGCCGGCGATCTGCTCGGTGAGCAGATCGATCATCGTCGGCCGGAGCTCGAGCGAATCGGGAATGAGGCCGAACAGCCGCAGCGCCGACTGGACGCCGACGAGGTCCGCCGCCGGCAGATCTTCGTCGAACTTGTGGATGACATAGTCGCGCACCTGCGCGCGCGAACGGCGCAGCACCACCGGCTCGTGCTTGAACGGAAGTCCGGCGGCCTCGGCGACGACGGGCATCATGCGATGCACCATGTCCTTGAGCTCCGCCTCGCCCTGCACCGCCTGCGCGCGCTCCCGGCACGCCAGGCTAACGACGAGAACACTTCCGAACATGCCGGCGCGTGTCAGCCGGTCCACTCGATGCCTTTCCCCACCGCGACACCGACCACGCGGGCGACGTCTTTGCCGCCGACGACGATGCCCTGGCGCTCGAGCTCTTCACGGAGCCGGCGGTCGAGGTCGGCGCGCTGGTCTTCCAGGGGCGGGCGAGGGCGGTCGACGGCGGGCGAGGGTGGGGGCGGTTCCTCACCGCTTTCGTCCGCCTTCGTCCGACTCCGTCCGCCCAGCAGATCCTCGATCTCCTCGCCAAACCGCTGCAGCACCGTCGCCAAATCAGGCATCGGCTCCTCAGGCGTCGATTCCTCGTCCACTGCGCCGCGCCGCATCGCGGCTTCGACTTTCTTCCGATCCCGGATGAGCTTGTCGAGCTCCGGTGAGACCTTGGCCGTCGCCTGCGCGTGCGCACAGGCTTCGTCCAGCACGTCGATGGCCTTGTCGGGACGGGCCCGCTCGGGCACGAAGCGGTCGGTGAGCACGATCGAGGCCTTGAGGGCGTCGTCGGAAATCGCCACGGCGTGATGGCGCTCCAGGCGCGGGCGCCGGGCCACGAGCACTTCCCAGGTTTGAATCGTGTCGAGCTCTTCGATCGTGACCGGCTGGAACCGCCGCTCGAGCGCGGAGTCGCTCCGGACCCATTTGTTGTACTCCTCGCCGGTCGTAGCGCCGATCACGCGAAGGTCGCCGCGCACCAGCGCGGGCTTGAGCATGTTCGCCGCATCCATCGCCGCGCCCATCGCCGTGCCCTGCCCGATCAGGTTGTGCAGCTCGTCCACGAACAGAATGAGATTGCGATCGGCCTGCAGCGCCTGCACCAGACGGCGCAGCCGCTCCTCGTACTGGCCGCGGAACGACGTGCCGGCCAGCATCGAGACGTGATCGAGGCCCAGAATGCGCGCGTCCTTCAACGCCGGCGGGACATCGCCCTTCGCGATGCGCTGCGCCAGTCCCTCGACGACCGCGGTCTTGCCGACGCCCGCCTTGCCGACGAGGGCGGCGTTGTTCTTTCCCTGACGCAGCAGGATGTCGATCACGCGCGCGATTTCCGCGTCGCGGCAGCGCACCGGCTCGAGATCCCCGCGGCGCGCCTGCGCCGTGAGATCGATGCCGACGCGCTCCAGCACGTCCCCCGAATCGAACAGTCCTTCGAATGGATTCCCCATCCCTCGTCAATCGCCTTTGAGAAAGTGTCCGTACCAGGCGATGATCGCGTCACCGAACACGAACGCGACCACGGCGCCCACAGCGAGGAATACCCCAAACGGTACGAGACGCTTCTTCTTTAGTGACAACGGCACGAAGATCAGTGAGCCGAGCGCGGCCCCGGCAAAGACGGTGAGCAGCACGCCGCGCCAGCCGACGAAGCTGCCGACCATCGCCATCATCTTGACGTCGCCGCCGCCCATCGCGTCTTCCTTGAACACCCAGGAGCCGGCGAGGCCCACGAGCCACAGCAGCACGAAGCCGACGACCGCGCCGAGCAGCGCCTCGAGAAATCCGTGCACGCCGCCCCCAAGCGACAGCAGCAGGCCGATGACGAGCCCGCCCCAGGTGAATTCGTCCGGAATGATGTAATGGCGCGCGTCGGTGATCGCGATGCCGAGCAGCAGCGTCCCGAACAGCGCCGCCGCCACCGCGTGGAGCGTCACGCCGTAAAACAGCAGCGACACGCCGAACAGCACGCCGACCAGCGCTTCGATCAGCGGGTACTGCTTCGAGATCGGGGTGTGACACCAGCGGCACTTGCCGCGCAGGTAGAGCCAGGAGAAGACGGGGATGTTGTCGCGCCAGGCGATCGGCTGCTTGCAGCTCGGGCACGTCGAGCGCGGGCGCAGCAGCGATTGATCGCGCGGCAGCCGGAGAATGCAGACATTGAGGAAGCTGCCGACGCACAGGCCGAGGAGCACCGCGCCGACGACCAGCACCGGGTCAACTCCCACGCAGCACCTCATAGAGAAGAATGCCGGCCGCGACCGCGACGTTGAGCGACTCGGCGCCATGGGCGAGCGGAATCGCGACGCGCTGCGCGGCGATGGCGTTGAGCTGCGGACGAATCCCGGCGCCTTCGTTGCCGACGATCACCCCGATGAGCTCCTTCTGCGCCGGGCGCGTCTGCAGCGCCTGCGCGATCGGCGTGCCGTCGGCCGCGGTGGCCCACAGGACGAGACTGTGCTCGCGCGCCCACGTGATGAAGGGCGCGTCGTCGAGCTGCAGCACGGGATGGCGGAACGTGGCGCCCATCGCCGCGCGCAGCGCTTTGGGATTCATCGGGTCGGCGCTGCCGCGCAGCAGCACGCTCGCCGACGCGCCGAGGGCATGCGCGGTGCGGATGAGCGTGCCGACGTTCCCCGGATCCTGCACGCCGTCGACGACGAGCAGCGGACCGCTCTTCACGTCGCTGAGCGCCCACACGCGCGGCTGCACGACCGCGAGAATTCCCTGCGGCGTGTCCGTGCCCGCGAGATCGCTGAACACGCGCGCGCCGACTTCCTCGACGGCGATCGCGCGGCCCGCGAGCTCGGCGGTCAGCGACTGGCCGCGCGTCGTGCGGGCCAGGTCGGGCGACACCAGGGCGCCCTTGAACTCGAGTCCGGCGGCGAGCGCCTCCTCGATCAGGCGCACCCCCTCCAGCACGGCGAGGCCGCGCCGGCCGCGCGCCTTGCGGCGTTGGAGATCGCGCACGGTCGATTGCAGATTACTGCGAATGCGAGTCCTCGTGTCGGTCACAGGTGTCCCAAAGATTGCGCGTGCCGTTGCATTCGCCAAGGCGCGGCGTCACCAAATATGAAAATCGCCCTTACGATCGCCGGCTCGGACTCGGGCGGCGGCGCCGGAATTCAAGCCGATCTCAAGACTTTTCATCAATTCGGGGTGTTCGGCACGAGCGCCGTCACAGCCGTGACGGCCCAGAATACGGTGGGCGTCGCGGCGTGGGAGCCCGTCCCGGCGGCGCTGGTGGCCCGCCAGATCGAGGCGCTGGCCGACGATCTGCCCCCCGCGGCGGTCAAGAGCGGCATGCTCGGCTCGGTGGAAATCGTGCAGACCGTTGCCGACCGCATCGCGCGCCACCGGTTGCCGAACTACGTGCTCGATCCCGTCATGGTCGCGACCTCGGGTGACCGGCTGCTGCAGCGCGAAGCCGAGCAGCTGATCGCGCGCCGGCTCGCGCCGCTCGCCTTGTTGATCACGCCGAATCTCAACGAGGCGGAGATCCTCGTCGAGGAAGAAGTGCGGACCCCGGAGCAGATGGAGCGTGCCGGTCGAGCGCTCGTCGCCATGGGGGCGCGCGCGGCGCTCGTGAAGGGGGGGCACCTGGCGGAAACGGAAGTGATCGTCGACGTGCTCGTGAGCGACGGAACCGTACGTCGCTTCATGCACGATCGCCTCGATACGACGTCGACGCATGGTACCGGCTGCACGCTCTCCGCGGGGATCACCGCCGGACTCGCGCTCGGCCGCTCCCTCGAGCACGCCGTGAATGATGCCCTGGATTTCGTACACCGGGCGATCGCGGCCGCGCCGGGTCTCGGACGCAACGAGGGGCACGGGCCTCTCAACCACTTCGTGCCCGCGCCCCCCAGACCGCCGAGTGAAGGTCTCTAGCTTACGGATTCCACCAGTACGTCGCCTTGATCATGAAAATGTTCTCCGCCGGCGCCTGCAACATTCTCCGCATCGACCCGCCGAGATTGAAATCTCCCTGGTCCTCGTAATCCGAGCGGCTCTGCGTCCACACGAAGTACAGCGTCGAGCCCGCCATGTACTCCCAGCGCAGCACGGCATTGCCGCGCAGTGACTTGAAGTTGAAGTCCGGCTTGCCGAACGTGAGCATTTCCGCGGGCCCCGCGCCGTCCGGATCGACTTGATATGCGTTGAGCGAATCCACGTACGTGATGGTGGAATTGTTGTCCTTCCCATACACGCTGTAGGAGTTGCTGCGCGGCTGCGCCAGCTCACGGAACTGATCGTAGCGGCCCGCCGAGATCAGCGGCTGCGCGTAGAGCTGGAGCGACAGCGTCGGTGTATAGGTCCAGTTCAGGCGAATGCCCGCCGACAATTCGGTCTGATCGATGCGCCCGAACACGTAGTGGCTGTTGTAGGTCGCCGTCGCGCCGCCGGTCGAATCGTCAAACGCGTCGATGTACTGGCGCGGGTTTGACCCACGATACAGCTGTGGTCCGACGCTGACGGACACATTGGGCTTCGGCCGGTACTGCACGTTGACGTAGCCCTGCAGATCGTAGTCCTCCGACGACCGCATGTACGTGAAGCCCCCGAACCCCAAGACGAATGTCTTGCGGCTGTCCGTACCGACGTCGACGCCGATCTGGTAGCCGGGTGGCAGCGTCACCAGCGGCCCACCGCGCGTGCGGCGGTTGTCTACCGTCCACGGGTTGTACGCGATGTTCCAGTTGATCGATGAATAGTTGTTGAGCTGCGCGTAGCCGAAGTTGAAGATGCCCGACCAGTTGATGTTGCCGTCCCAGTCGTACGTCGAGAACAACGCGCCGCCGGTCTCGGCGTAGCGGAACACCTTGCCCGGCTTGGTCCAGGTCCGGCCGCCACCGACGTGCATGTTCACGTACCCCGTGCGCGACTGGAAGCCGAGATCGTTGACGTCGAAGCCGGGTGAGGTGAAGCCGAACGCGGAATTCACGAAGGTGTTGCCGCGCTGCTTCGCGAGGGTGAAGCGACCCGCCGACCCGCTCAACGACGTCGCGTTCGGATCGACCTCGACCGAAGACGCATCGGGCTTTTGGAAGTAGTGCGTGGAGTTCTGCTGCACCGACGTGATGCGCGCCTGCGTGCCGGTGATGCGAGAGGCGGCGACCCAGCCCGTGGTCACCCAGGTCTTCGAGGAATCGAGGAACGTCCAGCCGTCGGCGCCGACGACGGAGCCCGTGCTGTTGTTGACGTCGCGCAGCGCGGGATCATCGAATGAGCGCGCGGTGACGGTACCGATGAAGCCCAACCCCTGCCGCCCCTTGTCGAATTCCTTCTGCGCGCGGTACACGCCGTACCCGGCGAGAGGCTCGATCTCCTGCGTAAAGCGCGGGCCGGTGGGGCCCTGGAGCGTGGCGAACTCGCGGGCCGTCACGGCGGTCAATCCGCCGACGTTCCAGCTGCCGGCCACTTTGCCCGTGAGTTTGAGCGCGCCCAGGATGTGCGCCCCGCTCGGCCCATCCGCGTAGCCGTTGACCGGCGGCGGCGGCGTGCCGAGCGAGCGTCCGATCCGGCGGCTGTAGAAGAACTGCGGCCCCGACCAGTTGAATCCCCAGAAATTGCGCTGGCCGCCGAAGCCGAAATCGAACACGGACGAGCCCTCGACGAAGAAGGGGCGCTTCTCGTTGAAGGTCGTTTCGACGTCGCTGAGGTTGACCACGGCCGGATCGACCTCGACCTGGCCGAAGTCGGGATTCACCGTCGCGTTGAGCGTGAGGTTCGAGCCGAGACCGATTTTCGCGTCGGCGCCGACTCCGGGCTGGAACTTCGAGCCGTCGTTGAACGGATCCCCGGGCGTATTGGTCGTGAACGCGGCACGCGTCGTGGCGTACGGCATCACCTCGATGCGCTGCGGCGGGGTGATGCCCTCGATCCCGATCAGATCGGGGAAGCGCGACACGAAACCGCTGCCGTTCTTCGGCGTGTACGCGATGTAATCGAACTCGTTCTTGCGCGCGATATCGCGGCGGAAATTGATGCCCCACACGTAGCGGCTCTGGCGCACGAACCGCAGCTGCGAATACGGGATCCGCAGCTCGGCGACCCACCCGAACTCGTCGCGCGTGACCTTCCCTTCCCACACGCCGTCCCAGCTGTTGTCGTCCCATTCGTCGTTGAACATCGTGCCGTCGTACAGCGTGCCGGCCGCACTGATGCCGAAAAAGAAGCCGCTGCGCTTGTCGTGATAGGGATCGACGAAGACCTGGAACCGGTCCGAGCTCGTATTCTCGTCCCGCCGCGAGAGGCGCGCGACGATCGAATCGGGATGCGAGTCGTACAACCGCGCGCCGATATAGAGCGCGGCATCATCATAGGCGATATAGACGACGGTGCTCTCGCTCGGCGCCGTTCCTTCGTTCGGATCACGCTGGGTGAAGGCACTCACTCGTTCGGCCGTCAACCACAGGGGCTCGCGGAGCACGCCGTCCACGGTGATCGACTGGCCACCATTCAGGCGAATCGCGCGGAGCTGCTGCGGCGCGACCGGCGGAGCCGGCGGCGGCGGCGGAGAATCGACTGCAACGGCAGGCAGGGGCGCGCCCGCCAGGGCGAGAAGTAGCTGGAGCGTCGTCGTCATGTGCGTCCGGGAGCTGAAGGTGACGGTGAACCCCGGTCGCTACGCTGACGGCGAGCGCGCGGCGGTTAACGTTCCATATGACAGTGGTTACCGGGAAAAGGTTGCAACAACGCCTTTGACCACAATCGAGAGCCCGCGCGCGATTTCTTTGCTGGCTTCGAGGACCTCTTCGTGGGACAGCGGCTGTGCGGAGATTCCCGACCCCGGATTGGTAATAGAGGAGAAGCCGAGGCAGCGCATGCCGCGCGAGCGCGCGACGATGACTTCCGGGACCGTGGACATCCCCACCGCATCGGCGCCGAGTTTCTCGAGCATCCGGACCTCGGTCGGCGTCTCATACGACGGGCCGAGCAAACCGGCATAGACCCCCTCTTCCAGGCGGATCCCGGCCTCGCGAGCCACCGTCCGAGCGACTTTTCGGAGATCCTCGTCGTACGGCTCGTGCATGATCGGAAACCGCTGCTCACCGGGCACAGACGGGCCGGTGAGCGGATTGCGCGACATCAGGTTGATGTGATCGGCGATCAGCATCAGCGTGCCGCCGGGGAATGTGCGCCGCACGCCGCCGGCGGCGTTCGTCACGATCAGGATCTCGACGCCCAGCTCGGCGAAGACGCGCGTCGGCAGCCCGGCGACCTCGGCGGAATGCCCCTCGTAGAGATGAAAGCGGCCCGCCTGCACGATGACCGGCACGCCCTGGAGCGTCCCGGCGACGAGCTCACCCCTGTGACCCTCGACGCCTGGCTCGGGGAAACCGGGGATTTCGGAATAGGGAATGGAAATGGGGGAGACGACGTCGTTCGCGAGGAAACCGAGACCGGACCCCAGCACGATCGCTACGCGAGGCTTGAGCCCTCCGAGACGCTTGCGGACTGCCTCGGTCGAGTCCTTCAGTGTCAAAGAAGAATCCCTGCCAATGTCGCCGACAGGAAATTCGCGAGCGTTCCCGCGATCATGGCTCGGAAGCCGAGGCGCGCGAGGTCGTGCTTGCGCTCCGGCGCGAGCGCCCCAATGCCACCGATTTGAATTCCGACCGAGCTGAGATTCGCGAAGCCGCACAGCGCGAACGTCGCGATGGTGAAGGAGACCGGGTCGAGCGATCCCTTCATCGGGCCGAGATGCGCGTACGCGATGAATTCGTTGATGACCATGCGTTCGCCGAGCAGCGCCCCCACCTGACCACTGTCGTGCCACGGCACTCCCATCACCCACGCGATGGGCCGGAAGATCCAGCCCAGGACGACCTGGATGGACGCCGGAAACTGGGGAATCGCGTGGTTCACCCAGGCGAAGAACCCGTTCACCAGCGCGATCAGCGCGATGAACGAAATCAGCATCGCGATCACATTGAGCATGAGCTGCAGACCTTCGCTCGTCCCACGCGCCGCGGCGTCGAGCACGTTCACGTCGGTGCGCGGGATATCGACCTTCACCCCACCCAACGTTTCGGGAACCTCGGTCTCGGGCTCGAGAATCTTCGACATCATGATCGTGCCCGGCGCCGTCATGATCACGGCGGTCAACAGATGCCGCGCCTCGATGCCAAACGCGATGTAGGCGGCCATGATCGAGCCGGACACGTGCGCCATCCCCGCGGTCATGACCGTCATCAGCTCCGAGCGGGTCATGCGCGGGAGGAACGGGCGGATGGTGAGCGGCGCTTCGGTTTGGCCCATGAAGATCGAGGCCGCGACATTGAGGCTCTCGGCACCGCTCGCGCCCATGATCTTGTTCATGGCGACCGCCAGGACTTTCACGACGGCCTGCATGACGCCCAGGTAATAGAGGATCGCGAACAGCGCCGAGACGAAGATGATGGCCGGGAGGACCTGAAAAGCGAAAATCAGACCGAGACTCGAATGCTGCTTCCCGATCTCGCCAAACACGAACGAGGATCCGACGTATGAGAAACTCAGAATCTTGGTGATCGCGTCTCCCAGAGTGCGAAACAACCTCTGGCCGAGCG
>DATMZX010000388.1:0-3751 GCA_035573235.1 Gemmatimonadales bacterium | reverse complement strand
AGGCGGGTTAGGTGGAGCTGCTCCCGGAGCAACGACCGGATCGACTGGACTTCCCATTCTTCAAATCCCTTATCTGGAAGCGTGGCCCACTGCCCGCCTTCGTCGGCGGTGGCGGCGGTGGCGGCGACTCGCGCGGGATGCGGCTGAGAAACTGGAATGCCATTCTCCGGACTCGGCTCGAACGCAGATCGTCGATCGCGAGGATCGACTCCCGCTTCGGGATCCTCGACAATCGCTGTCGTGACGCCTTCCTCTGTCGTGACGCCTTCCTCTGTCGTGACGTCTTCCTCTTCTGCTCCGACATCGAGCCGGAACGGCGGCAGACTGGGCCACGAATTCGAAGCCGGGATCGACGCGCGCGTCGCTGATGCAGGCCCGGGCCCACGCGCAGCCAATGGAGGCGCTGCGATCGACTGTTCGCTGGGCTGAGCCGAACCTGCAGTCGGTTGAACTGGCGAGCGTTCGCTTTCAGAGGCGGCCGGCGATCTCCGCTCACGATCGGCCTTCGACGGCACCGCCTTGATCCCCGCATCGCGAGCCGTCGGCTCGGACATCGCCCGCAAAAGAGGAACTCGATTTTGCGTAGCGCGTGCCTGAATCGATTCGGGTTTGGGAGCAGCCGGCGCGACCACGTCAGATTGCGGTATCGGCGTTGCCGAGCTTGCGGTACTCGCTGGGCCCGGTGGGCCCGGCTCGCTCGGCGGCGGGGGTCGGCGCGGAGGTACCGCGCGCATTGGAAGCGGCCGCTTGCCGACCAATAGCCACGGCGCTCGCTCTCTGAGATAACGGACCAGATGCTCCGGTGGACCGGTCGGATCTTCTATCTGCTCTGGCTCCTGACTCGGCTCCATTCCCGCCCACGAGCGCAGCGCGCGCCCCAGTCGTAGCAGTGCATCGCCGACAAGCGCCAGGAGGAGACGGAGCAGACCCATGCGTCAAGCGAGCTCGAGCGTCTCGTACACGATCGTCATCTTCTGGATGTAGGTCTCATTCGAGAGCGCATTCAGCGGCGCACCCACCCAGGACGATGGCCACGCTTTCGACAGATTGAATCGGACCGCCTCCGTTGACCCGTCGGGAGCCAGCACCACGATCGACACGTTGCGCCGCTTGGGCGTGCCCTTCATCGCGGCGTCGATCCACTTCCACATTTCCTTCGAGTCGGTGAGCCCGTATTCCAGGGTCACATCGCGATAGCGCACCTGGGTCGGCAAGCGATGCACGACCTGATGCTCCCCGCCTTGGCGGTATTCGATCGCCTTTGTCTCCGCGCCGATGGGCGAGCAGGCCGTGAAGCCTGCGGCGGCTTCCGCCATCCCTTCGATCATCACCTTGAAGTTGAAGGTGCCGTACGGGTCCTTGAATCCGGCGGCGGCGGGCTTTTTGGGAGGCTGCTGGGTCGGTTCGGGCATGTTTTGCTCCTTGCTCAGGCTTCGATTTCAACGCCGCCAGCATATTGGCCGATACGGAAGACGATGAATTCCGCCGGTTTCACCGGTGCGATTCCGACTTTGATGATCACGCGTCCCTGGTCGATCGACTCCGGCGGATTCGTTTCCTCGTCGCACTGCACGAAGAACGCCTCCTCGGCGGTTCGGCCCATGAGCGCACCATCGTGCCAGATCGTTCGCAGAAACGCGCTGACGTCGCGCTTGATACTCTGCCACAGCGGACGGTCATTCGGTTCAAAGACGACCCAGCGCGTGCCCTCCACGATCGACTCTTCGATCATGTTGAACAGCCGCCGGACGTTGAGGTACCGCCATTCGCTGGATTCAGCCGCGATCGTTCGCGCTCCCCAAACCCGGATCCCCTCCGCCGGGAAGAACCGGATGCAGTTCACGCCAGCCGGGTTGAGCACTTCCTGCTCCCCGCGTGTAACCCGGCGCGTCACGTCGAGTGCACCGCGGATCAGCTCGTTCGCCGGCGCCTTATGAACCCCGCGGGATCCGTCGGTGCGGGCCCAGATCCCGGCGATGTGCCCCGACGGGGCGACGGATACCAGCGCGCCGTCCTCACTCAACGGATCGCGGACCTTGATGCGCGGGAAGTAGAATGCGCCCATACCTTTGTCGGATTGCGCGGGCCGCAGACCGTCGGACTCCGCGTCCGCCGCGCGGACGCGTGCCCTGGGGGTGCCTTCCGGCTTGGGCGCGGGCGTCTCTTTCGGCACGGCCACCTGCGTGAGCTGGTCGATCTTCGTCACCTGCTCGGGGGGGTCGAAGATCGCCACGCGGTCGTTCATCTTCTCGCAGTGCGCGATCAGATCGGTGTAGGAAACGGCGTCCGCGAAGCCCGGCGCCGCAACGATCGCGACCTCATCCATCGACTCGAGCGCCGCGAGGCCCTGCCCGATTCCCTTCGCATCGCCGACGTTCACCACAAAGCAGCGCGTGCCGCCGTTCTGGAAGAATCCGAACACGCCGTGTGACAGATCCGTGCTTTTGGGAGTCTCGCCGCCGAATTCCTTCAGGAACTCAGACCAGTTGTTGATCGCGCGGGGTTCGTTGAGAAAGGCCGATGCGAGCGGTGCCCGGCCGACGAATCCAGGCGTGCTCGTCCCCACCTGACCGATGGGATGCCCCCCGGTAGAGACTTCTTCGACGTAAATGTCTGGCGCGCGATAGTTCGGCATATCAGGACTCCGGTACGGGGACTCGAATCACGATGGGAGCACTCTCGGCGGCTTGACTCGCGATGCGCACCCGGACGCGGGTGCCCTTCGCTCGAATCACCAATGTGGGAGACGGTTCGCCGGCGGGGACCGAGCCAAAGGCGAATTCGCCCCGGTGATTCGAGTACGTCGATTGCGACAACCCTTCGACTTCGACCAGCGCGCCGGCGATCGGCACGTTCCCAGGACCGAGCACCACTCCAGCCAGCGCTCGTGAGGGCGCCCAGCGTGTGATCAACGGATGCCGCACTCGCGCCACCGGCCGCGTCTGACGCTCTCGCTGGAACAACACAGAGACGACGACGGCAGGCCGCGCGCGCACGCCGAGCGACTGCCATAGCTCCGGACCCGGTGCGGTCGGCAGCAGCTCGACGTCCTCAGATGGAGCGGCGGAGAACGCCAGATCGGCCAGGGCTTGCCGCGCCGCCATCGCGCTCTTGGCCGCGACCGTCACCAAATAGCGCGCGCGCAGCTTGAGCGGTGGGATTCCATCGGCGGTGCGCGCCGGCGGCGCGGGCGCAATATCCATCAGCGTCAGCGTGACCGAGGTGTTGTCGGCCGGGGCCGAGTCAGTCGGTGACCCGACCTCGACGTTCACATCGGATCCCAATGCCGGACGAATCCAGCCGTCGGTCAGTCGACTCTCCGTGTCTGCGACTTCGCTGCTCACCAAACGCGCTCCGATTCTTGGCGTCGAGCCATTCGACGAGGTGGTGATATACGAAGTCCGAAACAGTTGGCAAGCGATTGCTCAAATTGTTCTAATTGCCGTTTTGTTTTTTGCGGTCGACAATTGAGCGGCCATGAGCGTGCGACGAGTCATCGCGTTCGGAATGCACGAGCCGGAAATCGCGGAAGCGGCGCAGGCGATTCGTGGCGGCGAAGTCACGCAGAGTTTTGTCGTCGGGGAAGCGGATGACGCCGCGATCGCGGCGCTCCGCGCGCGCGGGCTCATCGTTCAGGACGTGCAGCCCGCGGCGGGCGCGCCGCTCGCGCCTTCCGGTCGACTCCGCACATTCAGCGCGGGGGCGAAGCGACGCGCCGGGAAACGTCCGCGCGCCGCGAAACCGACGCACA
>DATMZX010000387.1:0-7727 GCA_035573235.1 Gemmatimonadales bacterium | reverse complement strand
TCCCCCGCCGGCAGCAGCACGACCAGCCGCAACGGCTGAATCACGCCGCTCGCGCCCATCTCCCGCAGCGCCTCGAGCGCCTGCCCCGATTCGGTCTCGGGCGGAAACCAGTTCCGGACCGGGAGACCGACCTTCATCTGTGTCAGCGGGAACGTCAACACGGCGGCGACCAGTCCGCCGCCGAGGATGGCCCGCCAGGGGTGATGGCCGAGCGAACGGGCCCAGCGTTCCCACCCCGCGGGCGTGTGAATCCAGGCGAGCATCCGCGCCAGCCATCTGGGCCGGTCGATGTTGCGCCCGAGAATCGCGAGCAGCGCCGGCAGGAACGTGGTCGACAGAAGGACGGCGACCGCCACGACGATGAGCCCACCGACGCCGACCGAGCGCGTTTCGGTGAGCGGGGTGAGCGTCAGCGCGGCAAACCCCACGAACACCGTGAGCCCCGAGGTCACGACGGCGGATCCGGCCGTCTGCACCGTGCGCGTGGCGGCATCGAGCGGCCCGAGTCCGCGATTCAGCTCCTCGCGAAATCGTGTCACGATCAGCAGCGAGTAATCGATGCCGACGCCCAGGCCGACCATCGTCGTGATGTTGAGGACAAAGATCGACATCGTCTGGAATTGGGCCGCCACCGCGATGATGCCGAGCGCGATCGTCATCGCGAGGATGCCGATGATGATCGGCAGGGTGGCCGCGACGAGGGCGCCGAAGGCCAGGACGAGCACCACCAGCGTCAGCGGCAACGCGCGGCGCTCGGCGTTACGCGTGTCCGCGGTGCTGACGATGCGTACATCGTAATCGAGCGCCGGGTTGCCGGTCACTTTGACGTCGAAGCCGTCGGCGCGGGGCAGGCGGTTCAGCGTGCCGTTGACCACATCGCGCAAATCCGGCACGACGGTGCGGCTGAGATCGGTGATGCTCGTGCCCGTGAGCGCGGCGATGATGAAGGTGGTGCGGCGATCCTGGCTGACGAACGTCGACTCTCCGATGGTGCGCGCCGAGACGACCTGGCTGATATAGGATTGGCGCGTGAGGGCCGCGGAGATCGAATCGATGACCGTGACGAAACGGGGATTGGTGTAGCGCACCGGGCCGTGCACGACGATCGCGACGTAGTCTGCGATCGGGTTCGGGAACTCTTCCCGCAGCAGCTGCGACGCGCGGGCCGATTCCGATCGCTCCACCGCGCCGCCCCGCACGGCCAGCACCTGCTGCACGTGGCTGGCCTTGGGCGCGAACAGGACGGCAAGCGCGGCCCAGGCGGCGATGATCCATACGCGCCAGCGGACAACGTGTTTGCCCGGTAACGTGATCAACTAGCGTCCAAACACATGCGGGCCACAATCATAGAGACGCACGGAGCCCAAAGCTAGCGTCGCGACCCGCGTCTTCCGCATATTGCGCGCATGGTGGAACGCCGACTCACCGGAATGATTGCCGCGGCCGCGGTGCTGATTACGCTGTTCGTCTTCTGGGACGCGTTTCGGCCCGACCCGCGCGCGCGCCCCGAGGCCGAGCCGGAACCGGCGCTGACGATCCACGAGCCGGAAGCGCAGCCGCCTCAGCCGGTGCCGCCGCAGAGCGCGCCCGGCACCGCGAGTCAGGGCACCATTGTGCCGGCAGGACCGGACGGGCGCGAGCCGTCATACATCGAGCTGCTGGCTCGGTCGGAAACGCGGCGGAAAATTCGCTCGAGCGGCTCGAGCACCTATCTCGGTGAGATGCTCGCCGAGAGCGGCGACTCGATGCTGCGGCGCTGGGAGAATCGTCAGGACAATCCCATTCGCGTCTTCTTCGCGCCGACCAATGCAGCCAATTTCAAGCCGGCGTTCCTGGACGCGATTCGGGCGGCGTTCGGCGAGTGGACGAACGTCGGGGTTCCGGTCCGCTTCGACTTCAGCGGGGACTCGACCAATGCCGAAGTCACGGTGAAGTGGCGCATTCAATTCGAGATCGAGCGCACCGGCCAGACCGATGTGACGTGGGATCAGAATGGCCAGATCCAGTCGGCGGTAGTCACGCTCGCGACGTTCGACCCGAAGGGTCGCCCGATGGAGCCCGACGACATCCGCGTCGTCGCCACGCACGAGGTGGGGCACCTGCTCGGCCTCGATCATTCGAAAGACTCGACCGACATCATGTTTCCGACCGCCAAGGTCCGGGAATTGTCTGACCGCGACGCGCGGACGGTGCTGCTTCTGTATCAGCTGACACCGGGGAGTTTGCGCTGACGACACGCAGTATCACGTCGTTCCTGACTCATATCGCTCCGAAGGCTCCGCTCGCACAGGCGCTCGACAGCCGCGTGCGCGAAGCGGACTTGATCGAGAAGCTCGACGGCGGCGCCGTGCGCTGCTTTGCCTGCGGCCATCGCTGTCTCGTAAAGGCGGATCGGCGCGGCATCTGCAAAGTGCGCTTCAACAAGGAAGGGACGCTGTTCGTCCCGGCCGGGTACGTGGCCGCCCTGCAGTGTGATCCGACCGAGAAGAAGCCGTTCTTTCATTGCCTGCCGGGCAGCGACACGCTCACCTTCGGGATGCTGGGCTGCGACTTCCACTGCGGGTATTGCCAGAACTGGCTCACTTCGCAGGCGCTGCGCGACGACAGCGCGGGCGTCATGCCCACCGACGTGACGCCCGACGAGCTGGTCGCGCTGGCGCTCCGGCAGGGTGCCCGCATGGTCGGCTCGTCGTACAACGAGCCGCTGATCACTGCCGAATGGGCGATGGATGTCTTCAAGGTCGCGCGTCCGCAGGGGCTCAAGACGGCATTCATCTCGAACGGCAACGCCACCCCCGAAGTCCTGGACTACATCCGGCCGGCGACCGATTGCTACAAGATCGATCTCAAGGCGATGGACGATAAGCGCTATCGCGAGCTCGGTGGCGTGCTGCAGCACGTGCTCGACGCGATTCGCATGGTCTATGAGCGAGGATTCTGGCTCGAAATCGTCACGCTCATCATCCCCGGCTTCAACGACAGCGACGATCAGCTCACCCGCGCGGCGGAGGCGATTGCCGCGGTGTCGGCCGAGATCCCCTGGCACGTGACGGCGTTTCACCCGGACTACAAGATGACCGACACCGGCAATACACCCGTCGCGACCCTGCTGCGCGCGTGCGAGATCGGCACGCGCGCCGGTCTCGAGTTCGTGTACGCCGGAAACCTCCCAGGCCGAGTCGGCCGCTGGGAAAACACCTATTGCCCTGATTGCGGCGATCTGTTGATCGAGCGCTACGGGTATCAGATCAGGAAGCAGCGTGTCGGGACCGACGGTCGCTGTCCCTCCTGCAGCCGGCGGATTCCAGGCCTTTGGTCGTAGCCCTTCTTCTAATACAGGCTTCGCTCGGCGGAGTACTGGATCCCATCGTGCAGGGCGGGATCCGGGATGGCGTGTACCCGGGCGCCGTAGTGGTGGTGGGCCGGCGGGACACGATCCTGTACGCCCAGGGCTACGGCCGGTTCACCTGGTCGCCATCGAGTGCGGCAGTCAACGTCGACAGCACGATCTGGGACCTCGCCTCCCTCACCAAGGTGATTGCGACGACGCCGGCGCTGATGCTCCTCGTGGAGCGCGGGCGTGTGGTGCTCGATTCCCCGGTGGTGCGGTACGTGCCCGAGTTCAACAGTCCCGGCACGCACCCGATTACGGTGCGCCATCTGCTGACACACACGTCGGGACTGCGCGGGACGCTGCCGCTCAAGGACGCGCCCGACTCGGCAACGGCGCTGACCATGGTGCTCACGACGGTGCCCGTCGCGCCGGTCGGTTCTCGCATGGTGTATTCGGATCTCAACGCGATCCTGCTCGGCGAAATCGTTCGGCGCGTGAGCGGATTGCCGCTGGACGTATTCGACGCACGAGAGGTGTTTGGCCCGCTTGGCATCGACCAGCAGATGATGTTCCGGCCGCCCAAGCGGCTCGAGAAACGCATTGCGCCAACGGGACTGTGGCATGGTCACGCGATCGCCGGGATCGTCAACGACCCCAATTCGGCCCGGCTCGGCGGCGTGGCCGGTCACGCGGGACTGTTTGCGACCGGCACCGGCCTCGCACGCTTCGCGCAGTTCATGCTGCGTGAGGGGACGCCGATTCTGAACCCCGAAACGGTGCGTCAGTTCACGAAGATCGCCGTCCCGGCGCGCCCCAACACGAGCGCTCGCACCCTCGGCTGGGAAGCGTTGCCGACCGGTGAGGAGACGTCCAGCGCGGGCAAGCTGTTCGGTCCACATAGCTACGGACACACGGGATGGACCGGGACTTCGCTCTGGATCGATCCGGATCGCAATCTGTTCGTCCTACTGCTCACCAATCGCGCGTTCGATCCAAGGACGCGCGGCTCGTTTACCAAACTCAAGGAAGTCCGCGGACGCGTGGCCGACGCTGCCGCGCGCGCGGTCGATGGCAGCCGCTGATCGCGCGGATTGGACTGATCCCACGCTGATCTACGACGGTGAGTGTGGGATCTGCCGGCAGGCCGTCGCAATCCTGAAGCGCTGGGACCGGGAACACGTGCTGCGGTATGTGCCGTTCCAGGACGCAGCCGCCGTCGCGCGCTTCGACATTCCGTTGCCCAAACTGGCAGCCGCGATGCACGTGATCTCGCGGGACGGTCGTATCGCGTCCGGAGCGGACGCGGTCCCGCGGCTGCTCGAGCTGTTTCCCGGCAAGCGCTGGCTCGCGCCCCTGTTTCGGATTCCGGGGGTGCTGCCGCTCGCTCGCCGGATCTACGCCTGGATCGCGATGCGGCGGCACTGTCTGGTGCGTGGTTTGGAGGGTCGCTAGGTTGCCTCAGATGACGACTGCTGTGCTGACTCCCGACGCCGTCCGCCAGGCGTTGCGACAGGTCAAGGATCCCGAGCTCGATTTGAACATCGTGGATCTGGGACTCGTCTATGACATCGAAGTCGACGAAGGGCTGGTGCGGATCAACATGACGCTGACCTCACCGGGTTGCCCGGCGGGGCCGATGATCACGAACGACATCTACAAAGTCGTGCGCGCGCTCGAAGGCGTGAAAGACGTTGACATCGACATCGTGTGGGAGCCGTACTGGACGCCGGAGCGCATCGATCCGAAGATCCGCGCGATGATGGGGTTCTAGCGCAGCGCCTCGAGCAGCGCATCGCCGAGCACACCCACCTGCCAGCGGTGCAGCTCGGGAATCGCCTCCAGCTCCGCGCGATTGACCGGTTTGGCGCGCGCCACCGCTTCCAACGTCGTCCGCCCGCACAATACGCCCGCGTCCAGTCCCAGCGCTGTCGCAACCGTATTCCGCGCCGTTTTCAATTTCTCCAGTCGCACGTCGAAGCCCGCGTCCCGCTGTGGACGCGGCCGGCGCTCGACGCGCGGCAGCTCGTGATCGGGGAGCGCCTTGGCCCGTGCCACCGCGTCGAGCAGCGCGGCACCGTGACGCCGGGCAAGCGACGGCGGCAGCTCGCGCACGTGACCGAGATCGGGTTCCGCCGATGGCAGCGCGCGGGCGACGCCGAGGAGCGCGTCGTTGCCGATGATCCGGAATGGCGCCTTGTCGTCGCGCTCGGCGACGGACTCGCGCCAGCGATGCAGCTCGCGCAGCGCCGCGAGACTGCGTGCGTGCAGCGCCTTCGCGCCTTTGAGCCGCAGGTACGTCTCTTCATCGCCTTCGGCGGGCCCCGTCCAGCGCAGCGATTCGAGCTCTTTGAACTCCTCCTGCACCCATTCGAAGCGCCCCAGCTCCCGCAGGCGTTGCTCGAGCGCGTCGCGCAGGCCGAGCAGGTAGTGCGTGTCGGCGGCGGCATAGGCCAGCATCGGGGGCGTCAGCGGCCGGAGCGACCAGTCGGCTTTCTGGTGCTCCTTGTCGAGTTTGACGCCCGCGTACTTCTCGAGCAGCGCGGCGAGTCCGATCGCGGGCTCCCCGGCAAGCTGAGCGGCGACGCGGGTATCGAACAGTCGCACGGCGTGGAAACTGTAGTCGCGGTCGAGGACGCGAAGGTCGTAATCGGCGTCGTGAAAGACTTTCTCGACATTGGCGTCGCCCAGGAGCGCGCCCACCGGTGCGAGGTCCGAGATGGCGAGCGGATCGATCAGCGCCGTCTGGCTGGCACCCGAGACTTGGAGGAGATAAATCCGGTCGCGGTAGCGATGGAAGCTCGCCGCCTCCGTGTCGACGGCGGTCCGTGGCTCGCGGCGCACGGCGGCGATGAACGCCGCGAGCTTCTGCGGCGTATCGACGTAGGACCAGGAGGGGGAAGACGTCACTCCGGTTTTCCCAGTGCCTCCAGGCCGTCGGCGATTTCTTCCATCGCCTTGGCCAACGTCTTGTAGAATTCCGGGTCGGGAGCGCTTTGCGGCGCTCCCCCAAATGGGTCGCCCGCCAGTTTCCGGGCGGCCCGGGCAGCATGACGGATGTAATCGGTGGCAACTCGCATGGATCGCTCCGCAGAGTTCGCGACAAAGATACGCACGGCCCTTGCTCCGTGTAGTCTCGGCGCATGGCCCACCCCGCTCGAGTCGCAGCCGGCACTCGCGCGCGCCCTCGATTTACAGGCGTTGTGGCTCAAGCGGGAAGATCTCGCCGGTGGCAACAAGGTGCGCGGGCTCGAGTTCCTGCTTTGTGGGGCGCCGCCACGCTCGGTCTTTGTGACGATCGGCGGCGAAGGATCGAGTCACGCGCTGGCCACGGCACGCGCAGCACAGACACAGGGGTATCGCACCGCGGTCGCCGTATTCGCGCAGCCGGAGACGGATGCCAGCAGGAGCGTCGTGAGCGCGATGGCCACGGCCGCGAATCTCGTGGTGCGCGCCTCGAGCGTCGTGACACTGCCATGGGCTGTGCTGCGGGCCTGGCGCGCCGCGCATCAGCTCGGCCGAGGGAAGCCACGCTGGATTCCCGGCGGGGGCGCCGACCCGCGCGCCGTCATCGGACATTTTCTCGCGACGCTCGAGTTAGCCGATCAGCTGGACACTCCGCCCGACGCGATCGTCGCGCCGCTCGGCACCGGCGGCACGGCCGCCGGGATCGCGCTCGGCGTCGCGTGGCTGGGATGGCCTACGCGCGTGATCGGAGTCCGCGTCTCGCCGAGGATCGTCGCGAATCGTTGGCGCACACTGCGGCTCGCGCGAAAGGCCGCGTCGTTGCTGCGACAGGCCGGCCTCGAGTTTACGGTCCCACGTGCCTCGCTCCGCGTCGATGTGGTCGATGGAATGGGGAAAGGCTACGGACATCCAACACCAGAGGGGGAACGCGCGAGAGCGCTGGCGCTCGACTACGGCGTGCGTCTCGATCCGACCTACGGCGCAAAGGCGTTTGGTGCGTTATTGTCGCCCACCTACCACGCCCCACGCACCGTTTTTTGGAATACTTTCGCATGGCCATGAATAAACCCGCGATTCTGTTCATTCACGGATTTCCGTTCGATCGCGAGATGTGGCGACCTCAGTTCGAAGGGTTGCCGGACTGGCACTGTGTTGCACCAAATCTGCGAGGCGCGGGAACGGCGGTCGCGCCGCTCTCGCCGGATGCATACTCGATGCACACGTACGCTCAGGATCTCGTCGGCGTGCTCGACCAGCAACGCATTGAGCGGGTGGTGGTGTGCGGCCTGTCGATGGGCGGCTACATCACGTTCGAGTTACTACGCCAAGTCCCAAATCGCCTGAGGGCGCTGGTGTTGTGCAATACGAAGTCTGCTGCGGACACATCGGACGGAAAGCGGGGGCGGGACGCGTTGGCGGAGAAGGCTCG
>DATMZX010000386.1:0-6277 GCA_035573235.1 Gemmatimonadales bacterium | reverse complement strand
CCCAAGCTCGCCCAGCGAGTGCTCGAGGAGAAGCTCGCCTCCGCGCCCTAGTCTTCCCGCCAGGGCCGCTGCGCGCGCGACTGCTTCCAGTACGCGAGCGAGGCGTTCGGCAATCCAAAATGGTGTTCGGCGGTTTGCTCCACGCGGTGGGGCTCGTGTCGGCCCCCCTCGCGCAGCGCCTCTCGCCGCATCCGCTTCGCCATGCCCAGCGCTTTCTCACCGGCCGGGTCGAGTCGCCGCGCGGCCGCGTCGTTCGCGTCCGCGCCCAGCGTCTCCATCACGTACTCGAACGCCACCGCCATGTGCTTTTCGATGTCGGTGTCCGCGAGGTCCCAGCGGCTCGTGCCGGCGATCACCTGGAACACCCACTGCCAGCTCTGGCTCTCGGTCAGGTGCACCATGCCGCGAAACAGCCGGCGATTGGTGCGCACGCTGAACAGCGTGGGCGACAGGATCGCATCGAGATGCTCGTCACTCGCCGCGTGGTCTCGCAGGATCACGTCGCGCGCCTCGCGCGGGTACGCGTCGCCGAGATGGGTCTCGAACCGGCTCTCCCAGTAGGAGTGCCCGAGGGCGACGGTGCTCGACGTCAACACGAGCTGGCGCGGCACGAAGAAATTGTGCGCGATCGTATCGGCGGCGAGATGCGACAGGTATCCGAGCCCAAACGCGCGCAGCGGGTCGCTCGGCGCGAGATCGAAAATCTCCTGGCCGACGTGCCACGCGTGACAGTGCCGGCCGACCGGCGCGTACTTCTTCGCCATCGACGTGTCGGCGGCGATGTTGCCATAGAGAAAATCGTAGGGGAAGGCGCGCAGCAGGTCGGCGACCAGCGTGGGGAGTTGATGCAGATTCGTGAGCACCGACTCGCCGAGGAAGATGTGGGTCCCGGGAGTCCAGGCGTGCGCGACACCGGGGAACAGTACCAGCCCGGCCAGCGCGAGCAGGGCGATCGCGCCCACCCGTTTCACCGTCGTTTTTTGCCTTTCAGGAGCTTCTTGCTCCAACGCCAGACCGAGATCCCGCGGCGCACGTCGCGCATCGTCGCCGCCGCGTCGAGCGCGGTCTCCTCCAGCTCCGACTGCATCACTTCGGCGAGCGCGTCCAGATCGGTGAGCCGCTCCTCCGCGGCGTCGGCCGCCCGGATGATGCGATGCCGCACGTCGCGCGAGGTGCCGACCAGCGCGTCGGCTTCGATCTTGATCGAGCCGACCAGCTGTCGCACATCGGAGATCGCGGGACCGGCCAGCTGCTTGATCGCCTTGATCGCGGCGCGCACACCCAGCGCGGCGGCGATGATCGCCGCGGCGGCAACGAGGGCGGCGAGCGCGATGATCGCGAGACTCAGCGCCGACACGACGCCGACCCAGGTCGGAAGCATCACGAAACCTCTGCTTGTCGCGGCGAGGCTGTCAACGGGGTGGCGGCGACGATCGCCTCCCCGACCAGGATCATGATCAGCACGGTCGCCAGCGTTGCCCCCGCAATTCCGCCCCGGACCAGATCGAAGCCGGCGGCGACGGCGAGCGCGGTGCCGCCCTGCCGCGCCGTCTCAAAGCCGAAGTCGGGCGCGAGCCCGTGCAGCGGCGACCACCCGCGCATTCCGCCCAGGCGGACGGTCCCCCAGCGCACGGCGATCCGGACGGCGGCGAGCGCCAGTCCCGCCGGCAGGAGCCAGACCGTCAACGGGCCGAGCAGGGCGCCCGCCAGAATAAGGAAGGTGGCGTAGAGCGGGCGCTCCCAGCGGCTCAACAGCTTGCCGATGACGTGCCGCGTGGCGACGTCCGACGCATTCACCGTGAACGCCGTCGTGAGCCCGCAGACCCAGAATGGGGACAGGCCCGTGGCGTAGGCGAAACCAGCCCCGCTCAGGATCACGCCGAACAGCTGGATCACGATCCCCATCGTGTCGTGCCGGCGGCTCGGACGCAGCAGCCAGGTGCAGAGCGCTCCCAAACCCGCACTGGCAATGAGCGTCGCGACCAGGCCGCGGGTGGGTTGAATGAGCACGAGCGCTGCGCCCGCGGCGAGGGCGCCGACAATCGTGTCGAGCAGGGCCGTGCGGCGCGCGAGCTTGGGGCCGGACCACGCCGCGGACATCGTCGCCGCGGCGGCGAGCGTGAGAATCGCCGGCCACGTCGGCCGCCACGCGTCGGCCA
This sequence comes from Gemmatimonadales bacterium, assembly GCA_035573235.1. Lineage (GTDB taxonomy): Bacteria > Gemmatimonadota > Gemmatimonadetes > Gemmatimonadales > GWC2-71-9 > 20CM-2-65-7. The sequence goes on along the minus strand of DATMZX010000386.1, from coordinate 4,118 downwards.
GCGGTGGGACGCTGCGGGCGAGAAACCAGGCGGCGAGCGCGCAGGCCAGCAAGACCGGCAGCGCGAGCGCGAGCCCCATCCACCACACGCGGCGCGGCACGGTGCGCAGCATGCGCCATTCGATGCGGGCGCCGAACGCCGCGCCGATCCAGCCGATCCCGAGCGCGAGCAGCGGCTCCAGGAGATGCATCCCGGTGACGTCGAGCACGCCCAGCCCAGGTCCGAGCAGCGCGCCGAGCAGGACGTACGGCGCGCCCGTCGCCACGAGATCGTTGAACAACGCGGCATACCGCGGAGGGAAGCGGGACAGACGCGTGACGCCGATGCCGGCCACCACGACGAGCGCCAGCGCAAACAGAGGATGCACGGAGGCCAACGTTCGCGAACGCTTGACGCAGGCGCAAGCGTCCCGGTACCTTGGGCCACCTATGCCACCGTCGTTCCGTGTCACGGGGGGGCGCCCACTCACCGGCACGATCCGCCCTGCGGGCAACAAGAACGCGGCCCTTCCGATTCTCGCGGCGACGCTGCTCGCCGACGGTCCCTGCCGCATCGATAACGTCCCGCGCATCCGCGACGTCGAGACGCTGCTCGCCTTGTTGCAGCACGTCGGCGCGAAGGTGCAGTGGCAGGGCGCGAACACGGTCGAGATCGACGCGAGCGGCGCCGAGCCCAAGCCGCTCGATCCGCAGCTGTGCAAAGACATTCGCGCGTCGATTCTGCTCGCCGGTCCCATGCTCGCCCGGTTCGGCCGGGTCACGCTGCCGCCGCCCGGCGGCGACGTCATCGGCCGGCGCCGCGTCGACACGCATTTTCTCGCGCTCGAGCGGCTGGGCGCCGAGATCACCGTCGGCGATCTTTACAAGTTCGAAGGCAAGCTCAAGGGCGCCGACATTTTCCTCGACGAGCCAAGTGTCACGGGCACCGAGAATGCGCTCATGGCCGCCGTCAGCGCCTCCGGCAGGACCACGCTGCGCAACGCCGCGTCCGAGCCGCATGTGCAGGACCTGGCGCGGTTTCTCGCCGGCCTCGGCGCGTCGATCGAGGGCATCGGGTCCAACACGCTGACCATCGAGGGCGGGAAGCCGCTGAAGCCCGCGCCGCACACGATCGGTCCCGATCACATCGAAATTGGCTCGTTCATCGGACTCGCGGCCGTCACCGGCGGCTCGGTCACGATCGACGGCGTGCGCGGCGAAGATCTACAGTCGACGCTGCTGGGATTCGAACGACTCGGCGTGCGGCCGAGGCTCGAGGGGACGAAGCTGATGGTCGACGCCGATCAGGAGCGCCGCATTCGTCCCGACCTCGGCGGCCATGTGCCCAAGCTCGAAGACGGACCCTGGCCCGCGTTCCCCGCCGATCTCATGTCGATCGCCATCGTGGTGGCGACGCAGTGTGACGGTTTGCTGCTGGTATTTGAAAAGTTGTTCGAGTCGCGACTGTTCTTCGTCGACAAGCTCATCGGGATGGGGGCGCGTATCGTGTTGTGCGATCCGCATCGCGCCGTCATCGCCGGTCCATCGCCGCTGCGCGGGCAGGTGGTCGAGAGCCCGGACATCCGCGCCGGCATGGCGATGCTGCTCGCGGCGCTGGCCGCGCAGGGTGATTCGGTGATTCAAAACATCGGTCAGATCGAGCGCGGGTATGAGCACATCGACACTCGCTTGCAAGCGTTGGGGGCGCAGATTGAGCGTCGCAGTTGAAGCGCGTGAAGTACCCGTCGGCGATGCCGCGTTGCCGCGGCTCGAGCTGTCGGAGTGGGCCGAGCGCTATGGTCTCGTCGCGGGAGTCACGACCCGGCCGCTGAGTCTCGGGCTCTGGAGCGATGAGCCCGTGGGGCAGGTGATCGGGCGGTGGCGCGCGTTCCGCACCGCATTCGCGCCGCGCTTTCCGGCGATCGTGCTCGCGCACCAGGTGCACGGGTCCGAGGTCCGGTGGCACGAAGGCCTGCCGGAGGGCTGGCTCGTGCTCGACGGCATCGACGGACACGCGACGAACGACCGCGGGCTGCTGCTCACCATCACCATCGCCGACTGCATTCCGGTCTATCTCGCCGTTCCGCACAAAGGCGCGCTCGCGCTCGTGCATGCCGGATGGCGCGGCACTGTGGGCGGGATTCTCGAGCGTGCCGTCGATCTGCTCAAGAATCGCGCGTTCGCCAGAGCGGGCGACGTTGTAATGCATTGCGGCATAGGTATTTGCGGCGACTGCTATGAGGTCGGGTCTGAAGTGGCCGATCGCTTTGGGAAGGCTGGCGCCACCCATCTCGATCTCCGTGACATCCTCGCGCAGCAGGCGCGCGCGCTCGGCATCCGCGACGTCTCGATCTCGCCCTGGTGCAGCGCCGAAGCACGCGACCGCTTCTTCTCGCACCGGGCCTCCAAGGGTCGCGACGGCCGCATGGTTGCGTACCTAGGACATCCGCGGTAACATTCCGTCCGTGAAGCGGGCGAAGTTCGGCCCGCGCTTTTTTTTATGCTCACTGAAAGTCTCGTCGAGGCCTTTCGAGCCCGCGTGGAGCAGGTGGGGTTCGATCTGGCCGACCTGCGCATCGGCGGTACGCCGAACCGGCCGCTCGTTCAAGTCCGCATTGACTGTCCGCCACGGAAAGTCACGGTCGAAGACTGCAGCCGGGTCAGTCGGGCGCTGGAGCAGTGGCTCGACGCCGGTGGTCCCCTTGGTCATCGCTACGTGTTGGAGGTGTCGAGCCCGGGGATCGAGCGGCCCGTGCGCTGGCACCGGCATTGGGTGCAGTTCGTGGGACGTGATGTGAATGTGAAGTTGGCCGGGATGGGCCGGGTGCGAGCCCGGATCGTCTCGGTCCCGACAACTGAAACGGTGGTGCTCCAGCCCCAGGGTGGCCCGGAGCGCGAATTCCGGTTGGACGACGTCAGAGACGCGCGTTTGGCGTTACCGAGGACTGAGGACTGATGATGGCCAATACCACAGACGTGATTTCCGCCATTCGCGAGCTGACCAACACCAAGCAGCTCGAGCGGACCGAGCTCATCGACCTGCTCAAGGACGGCCTCCACGCCGCCCTGGTCAAACGCTACGGCCCCAACGTCCGGGCCGAGATCGGGATCGATGAGATGAAAGGATCGATCCGGATCGTCGTGCTCAAGACGGTGGTCGAAGCGGTCGAGGACGCCGGCACGCAGATCTCGCTCGAGGAAGCGCGCTACGAGGACCCCGACTTCGAGCCGGGCGACGTCCTGGAAGAAGAGGTGCCGTTCGAGCAGTTCGGGCGCACGGCGGTGCAGGCGGCCAAGCAGCGCATCATCCAGCGCGTGCGCGAGGGCGAGCGCAGCCGGATCCGCGAAGAGTTCGCGGGCAAAGTCGGCGAGCTGCTGTCGGGCGAAGTGCAGCAGATCGAGCGCGGCAAAATCGTCGTGATGCTGAACAAGTTCCGCGAAGCCGAAGCGATCATTCCATATCGCGATCAAAACCATCGCGAGCATTTCCATCAGGGCGACACGATTCGCGCCGTGCTGAAACGGATCGAAGAGACGCCCAAGGGCCCGCGGCTCATTCTGTCGCGCGCCGATCCGCTGTTCGTGAAGGCGCTGTTCAAGCTCGAGGTCCCCGAGATCCAGCAGCAGATCGTCGAGATCCGCGCGACGGCGCGCGAAGCGGGCAGCCGCACCAAGATCGCGGTCTGGTCGCGCGACGATTCCATCGACCCGGTGGGCGCGTGCGTCGGACTCAAGGGCTCGCGCGTGCAGGCCGTCGTGAACGAGCTCAACGGCGAGCGCATCGACATCGTGCCGTGGTCGTCCGATCCGGAGCGCTTTGCCAAGCTGTCGCTCGCGCCGGCGCGCGTCGCCCGCGTGTTCTCCGATCCCGAGTCGAAAACGATTCAGGCGATCGTGGACGAAGATCAGCTGTCGCTGGCAATTGGCCGTAACGGCCAGAACGTACGCCTGGCCTCGGAGCTGACCGAGTGGAAGATCGAGCTGTACTCGAGTCGTGAGTGGATGGAGCGCGGCAGTGATCAGCCGATCTTCGCCCCGCTGCCGACGGATGAGCCGGTGTCGGGTGTGAATCCGCGTCTGGCCGACATCGACGGCATGCAGCCGGCGACGGTAGCGGTTCTGGAAGAGGCAGGCTACAAG
>DATMZX010000385.1:0-2274 GCA_035573235.1 Gemmatimonadales bacterium | reverse complement strand
CGGCGAGCTGCGGACCTACCGCGAGCCGCTGCTCTACCGTCTCCAGAAGGAAGGCGATCAGATCGAATACGCGCCGAACCTGCGCCGGCGCCTCCCCTCGGCGAGCGCGCGCGTGTCGTGGGGAACCGCCGACTCGCGCTCGTCCCTCACGATCGCCACCGGCGGCACGTTCAACCGCGTCGAAGGACTGCCGATCGTCTTCGGCCCGCTGTTCGATTGGAAGCTGCAGCGCAACGTGCGCCTGCGGATCGACGCGCTCGGCGTGCTGCGCTCCGCGGGCGACCTGTCGGACAACCGCAGCGATCTCGGCTACATGTTTCGCGGCGAGTTCCGGTCGGGCGACGTGCGGCCGGCGGGCATCGCGCTGCGCGCGTTCGACGTCGTGTCACCGATCGAAGATTGGGGACTCAAGAGCAACGAGGTCGGCTGGAGCTCGTTCCTGTTCGCGCGCGACTACCGCGACTACTACCTGAACAAGGGATGGGGCGCGCGCGTGTTCGCGCAGCCCGAGCGGCCCCTCACGCTGTCGCTCGAGGCCAAGCGCGAGTGGCACACCAGCGTGGGCGTCCAGGATCCGTGGACGATGTTCCGGAACTCCGACCTGTGGCGTCCCAACCCGCCGATCGACGAAGGGCACTTCACGACGGTCAGCTTCAGCGCGGGCATCGACACGCGCAACGACGTCGACGATCCGTCCGCCGGGTGGCTCGCGCGCTGGACGTTCGAGAATTCCCGCAGCTCGGACGTGATTCCGCATCCCGGCGTGCCGACGACGATCCGCGACTCGATCCCGACCGATGGGTCCTACCAGTTCAACCGGATGTGGCTCGATGTGCGGCACTACGCCCGCATCAGCCCGTCCGGGCGCATTCATCTGCGCATGGTGGGGGGCGGCTGGATGGGCGGCGATCCGCTGCCGCTGCAGCGCCGCTTGTCGCTCGGCGGCCCCGAGCCGATGCCCGGCGAGCCGTTCCGCGCCGCCGCGTGCAGCGAGACGTTCGCCGACCCCGCATTCGCCGATTCGAAGCTCGCTGCCTGCGACCGCGTGCTCGCCTTTCAGGCGGAGTATCGCGGCCACTTGAAGCTCAACTGGAGCTACAACCCGTCGAGCGGGCGGGACGAGCCCGATCGCGACGAAGGCACGCCGTTCTGGCTCGAGGGCCTCGACCTCGTCGTATTCACGAATACCGGCCAGTCGTGGCTCGTCGGCGATCAACCGGGACAGCTCGGCGCGGGTCAGCTCCCTTCGCTGTCGAGCTGGCTCGTCGATGTCGGGCTCGGGTTGGATTGGAGCGGATTCGGCGTCTATATCGCGAAAGCGGTCACCACAGGCGAACGACTTCGGTTCACGGCCAGGCTGGAACACCGGTTCTAGAGTGCGCCTCCTTTGGAGTGCGGTGGCCGGCCTGCTGCTCGCCAGCGGGACCGCCGCCGCGCAATCCCCCACCCTTACGGTCACGCTGCAAAGCAACGTGCCGCGCGTCCGCAGCACGGGACTCCTCGCCGACGGAAAATTCGTCGGGCTGATGCGCTCCGGATTTCCGCTGCGGCTGCATTACCGGCTCGAGCTGTGGAAGGTGCGCTCGAGCTGGTTCGATCAGTTCATACGGGAAGTGTCGTGGGACGCCGTCGCGCGCAACGATCCGCTCGCCGACGATTTCGTCTTGATCCGCCAGGGCGGAGCCGTCAGCCGCTACGCGACTCCGGAAGAGCTGGCGGCGGCGCTCGACATCCCCTACGTCGTCACGCTGCGGCCGAGCGAGGGAGGCCGGTACTACTTCATCGCTCGGCTGGAAGTCACCACGCTCAACGACACCGACCTGCAGGAATTGTCGCGCTGGCTGTCCGGGGACGTGGGGCCGGCGGTTTCGAGCGGGGAGAACTTCGGGGATGCGTTGGCGCGCGGCGCGCAGCGCGTGTTGGTCCGGCTCGCGGGCCTGCCGCGTCAGCAGCTCGAGGCCCGGAGTCCTACGATCCGAATTGACGGTCGATAGCGGTCCGGATTTCCTCGAGCGGGCGACCCTGGTCCGCCATTCCGCTCGCCACCATCGCCTCACCCATGCAGATGTCGCAGTACGCGCCGTGCTCTCCCTCGAAGCAGGTGAGCAGGGAGCGGTGGCCTGAGTGCTTGGAGCAATCGCAGTGGCAGTACACGCCGTCGAGCGTCGCGGCGTGCGTGCGGGCGGCCGCGTAGGCCTCGTTGGATCCCGGCGTCCGCGGGACGAAGCTCGCCGGCATCACTTTCTCGGCGGTGATTCCGGGCCGAGGCGTGGG
>DATMZX010000384.1:0-8472 GCA_035573235.1 Gemmatimonadales bacterium | reverse complement strand
GTGCGCGAGATCCGGCCGGGCGACACGGTGCTGGACGCGGAGCATCGCGACGTGGAGCTGTTGCCCGGCTATCGCGACATCCAGTCGATGGTGTTCGCCGGCCTCTATCCGACCAACGCCGAGCAGTACGAGGAGCTCCGTGACGCGCTCGCGAAGCTTCAGCTCAACGACGCCTCGCTGCACTACGAGCCCGAGACGTCGGTCGCGCTGGGCTTCGGCTTTCGCTGCGGTTTCCTCGGCCTCCTGCACATGGAGATCGTGCGCGAGCGGCTCGAGCGTGAGTTCGACCTCGATCTCATCAGCACGGTCCCCAACGTGGAGTACCACGTCTACAAGACCGACCAAGGCATGGAGCTGGTCGAGAATCCGAGCCTGCTGCCGCACGGCTCGGAGGTGGACCGCATCGAAGAGCCCTATGTGAAGGCGCGCATCTTTTCCCCCTCCGATTACATCGGCGGGATCATGAAGCTCGGGCAGGAGCGGCGCGGGGTGTACCGGGGGATGCACTATCTCGATCCGACGCGCGTCGAGTTCGACTGGGAGTTTCCCCTCGCCGAGATCATTCTCGACTTCTACGACAAGCTGAAGACGATTTCGCGTGGCTACGCGTCCCTCGATTATGAATTCCTCGCCTATCGCCCCGCCGAGCTGGTGAAGCTGGATATGCTGCTCAACGGGGATGCGGTAGACGCGTTTAGCGTTATCATCCATCGGGACAAGGCGTACGAGTGGGGGAAGAAGATCGCCGAGAAGCTCAAGGACCTGATTCCGCGCCAGCTGTTCGAGGTCGTGATTCAGGCGGCGATTGGGACGAAAGTGATCGCGCGCGAGACCGTGCGTCCGCTGCGCAAAAACGTCACGGCGAAGTGCTATGGCGGTGACGTAACCCGCAAACGCAAGCTCCTCGAGAAGCAGCGCGAGGGGAAAAAGCGCATGAAGCAGGTCGGGACCGTAGAGATTCCACAGGAGGCATTTCTTGCCGTACTGCAAGTTGAATAGGACGGGCGTGGTCGTCGTGACGTTGCTGGTGGCCGCGGTGAGCGGCTGCCGGGCAGTGGTGAATTACCAGGATCCGTTTTGGCCGCGGTACGCCGGAACGCCGGTCGCGCGCACCGCGAGCGCGCCGGCCGTCGATGGCAAGAGTCGCACGCTGCGCGTCGTGACCTACAACGTGCAATGGGCCAAACACATCGATGCCGCGATCAATGTGCTCACGCATCGCGAGCACCTGATCAATGCGGATATCGTCGTGCTGCAGGAGATGGACCCCGAAGGCACGCGCCGCATCGCCGACGCGCTCGGCATGCAGTGGGTCTACTATCCCTCGGCGATTCATCCCAAACGCGGGCTCGACTTCGGCAACGCCGTTCTGTCGCGCTGGCCGATCGTCGACGACCGGAAGGTGATCCTGCCGCACATCGCCGGGATGCGTCATGCCCAGCGGATTGCGACCGCGGCGACGGTGCTCGTCGATTCGACTCGCGTGCGGATCTACAGCGCACACCTCGGCACGCCGAGCGACATCCGGCCGTCGAAACGGCGCGATCAGGCGCGGACGATCGTGGCCGATGCGGCCTCGTACCCGCTCGTCATCGTCGCCGGCGACATGAACAGTCACGGGATCGGCAAGGAGTTCGTGGCTGACGGCTTCAGCTGGCCGACCGAGCACAACGGCTTCACGACCGCGGTCTTCAACTGGGATCACGTATTTCTGAAAGGGTTCGCCGCGCCGTCGACCGACGTCAAGCTCGCCGGAGTCGTGCGCGACACCCTCGGGACGAGCGACCACGACCCGGTGTGGGCCGTGGTTCAGCTCCCTTGAGCTCCGCCGCACTCGTCATTCAAACGGCTTTCCTCGGAGACGTCGTTCTTTCGACGCCGCTCCTGTCCGCGCTGGCGGAGCGGCACGGCGCGGTGGACGTGGTGACCACACCGCTGGCGGCTCCGTTGCTCGAGACTCATCCCGCGGTCCGGCAGGTGTTCCCCTACGACAAGCGCGGCGCGGACCGTGGTTGGGGCGGACTCAGATCGCTGGCGCGGAGGCTGCGGGCGCAGGCGTACGCTCAGGCGTATCTCCCGCATCGATCCCTGCGCAGCGCCGCACTGGCGATGCTCGCGCGCATCCCGGCTCGAATTGGCTTCGCGGGCGGCTGGTCCTTCCTCTATACAGAGGCCAGGCCGAAACCCCGAACGGGTCACGAAACCGACCGGCTTATGGCCCTCGCCAATGGCGCGCCGGGCCTCTATCGTCCCCAGCTGCGGCCCACCTCGGAAGATCAGCAGGTGGCGGACGGGCTGATCAGCGGAGACTTTGTCGCTCTGGCGCCGGGGTCGATTTGGGGCAGTAAGCGCTGGCCTTACTACGCCGAGCTCGCCTCCAAACTCGCCGCGGCCATAGTGATCGTCGGTGGTCCGGACGACGCTGCGTTGGGCAATGAGATCGTGCGGGCGGTCGAGGGCGGCCAGGGGCGGTCGAGGGCGGTAAACGCCTGCGGGCGTTTGACGCTGCGCCAATCCGCGGCGTTGATCGGGCGCGCCAGGTTGCTCGTGACCAACGACAGCGCGCCCCTGCACCTGGCGACCGCGATGGGCACGCCGGTCGTCGCGGTGTTCGGTCCCACCGTGACCGAATTCGGATTTGGACCGTTGCGACCCGGCGACGTCGCGTTGGGAGTCGAGGGATTGGCGTGCCGGCCGTGCTCACCCCACGGGCCGCCGGCCTGCCCGCTGGGGCATCATCGCTGCATGCGCGAGCTGACTGTTTCGGCCGTACTGGCGGCCATTGAGGAGCTGGGTGCGTTACGTCCTCGGAATTGACGTCGGTGGAACGAATCTCGTCGCGGGCGTCCTGTCAGAGGACGGCTCGGAGATTCATGGCGTCGTGTCCGAGCCGACGCTGGCGGCGCAGGGCGCCGATCCGGTCATCGGCCGCATCATCAAGCTCGCGAAAGCCTCGATCAAGGAATCAGGGAAAAAAGTCGAAGGCGTCGGCATCGGCTCGCCCGGGCCGCTGAACACCAAGACCGGCGTCGTGCTGCTCACCCCGAATCTCGGCTGGACCAACATGCCGCTGCGCGACCGGGTCAGCGAAGGCCTCGACCTGCCTGGAACGCTGGACAACGACGCGAACTGCGCGATTTACGGCGAGTGGTGGCGAGGGGCCGCCCGCGGGGCGAATTACGTCATTGGCCTGACCCTGGGCACCGGCATCGGTGGTGGGATCGTCATCGACGGTGACATCTATCGCGGCGCGAGCGATTCCGCCGGCGAGTTCGGTCATGTCACGATCGACGCGAATGGACGCCGCTGCAAATGCGGCAACTATGGCTGCGTCGAAGCGTATGCTTCCGGGCCGGCGATCGCGGAGCGCGCCGTCGAGGGCATTCAGTCGGGCGTGGAGACGTCCCTGCCGCAGTACGTCAACGGCGATCTCTCGAAGCTGACCGCGCAGATCATCTACGAGGCGTCCAACGACGGTGACCCCTACGCGCTCGAGGTGGTGCGGGACACCGCGGCGCTGCTCGGCGCCGCGGTCTCCAGCTTCATGAACATCTTCAATCCCGAAGTCGTGGTGATCTGCGGCGGTGTCACCCAGGCGGGCGAGAAGCTGTTCAATCCCCTGCGCAGCGAGGTCAAGCGGCGGGCGTTCAAGCCCATCTGGGAAGCCTGCAAGATCGTGCCCGGCACCCTGCCCGGGACGGCGGGCGTGTACGGCGCGGCGGCCGTCTTCATTCAAAAAAACTGGGGTCTGCGCTGAAGCGACTCGGCGTGATCGGGTCGATGGTGTGGGATACGATTCATGGGCGAGATCCCGCGCAACCCGCTGTTCAGGAATGGGGCGGCATTTCCTACGCTCTCTCCGCGCTCGATGCGACGCTTCCCGACGACTGGCAGATCGTCCCGCTGATCAAAGTGGGCCGCGACCTCGCTCCGAAAGCGAACGAGTTTCTGCGCACGCTGCGCCACGCGCCGCCCGCCGCGCGTTTCCCGGAGGTTCCGGAGCCCAACAATCGCGTGACGCTGCGCTATGAGTCGGCCGATCGGCGCTGCGAGCAGATGTCGGGCGGCGTGCCCGGCTGGACCTGGCCCGAGCTGGGGCCGTTGGTGCGAGACATCGACGCGCTGTACATCAACTTCATCTCGGGATACGAGCTCAATCTCGAGACCACGCTCATGCTGCGGCGCGGCTTTGCGAACTTCATCTACGCGGACCTTCACAGTCTCTTCCTGGCCAAGGAACCGGACGGCACCCGCGTCCCCAGGCCCCTGCCCCAAGCCCCGACCTGGTTCAGCTGCTTCAATGTGGTTCAGCTCAACGAAGATGAAATGGCGCAGCTCGGCCCCGACCCGCTGGCGATTGCGGCCGATGCGCTGCGTCAGGGCTGCGCCACGGTGTGCGTCACGCTCGGCCCGCGCGGTGCGGCCTATTTCACGGGGAATCCGATTCGCACGGCTCGCATCCCCGCGCCTCCGGTGCACGCGGCGCTGGAGTCCGCGGTGAGCGATCCGACGGGAAGCGGCGACGTGCTCGGGGGAGCGACGGTCGCCACGTTGCTCGGCGGTGCGCCGATCGAGGAGGCGCTGCGCATCGGCACGCAGATGGGCACGCGCAATCTCAGTCACCGCGGCGCGACGGGCCTGCGCGATCACCTCCTTGGGAAGCTGTCGATCGCGTGACGCGACTCGTCGAAGTCCCGACGTCGTTCGACGACCGTTCGTTCGATCAGTTTGCCGCCGCGTACGCGCAGGCCATCGACGGCGAGCGCCTGCTGTTCGACGCGCACGCCGCGGAATGGGCGTCGCCGTACGGCCTGGTCGGGCTGCTCGCGGCCGGTGAAGCGGCGGCGCGGAAAGGCGGCGAGCGGCCGCTGCTCACCGCCCCCGCGAATCCCGACGTCGTGAGCTACTGGGCCCGCGCGGGATTTTTTCGTGAAGCGGGCGACCTGTTCGAAGTGCACGGCAAGGTGCCGAAGCTCAAACCGGCGGTCGAGAGTGATGTGTTGCTTCCCGTGACGCCGGTGCGCGCCGCCGAAGACGTCCATGCGGTCGTCAGCACGATTCAGCAGCGCGCGTCCGCGATTCTCAGCTCGGAGTTGGGACTAGATCCCAAGGCGACGATGGGCTTCGCTATGGCGCTTTCGGAGTCTTGTCAGAATATTGTGGAGCACGCCGGCACCGGTGGCTGGGTTGCCGTGCAGGCGTACAACTGGCGGCGCAGGCTGTCGCGCCGAGTCGTCGTGATCGCGGTCGCAGACGCCGGCATCGGGTTCCGGCATTCGCTCGAGCCCACGCAGGCGAAGCGGTTCGGTGAGCGCTGGGGTGATGCCGCGGCGCTCGAGGCGGCGTTGATTCAGGGCGTCAGCCGCTTTCGCGATCCGGGTCGCGGTCAGGGGCTCGCCGGAATCCGGCGCTACCTGGCCCGCTGGGAAGGAAAGGTCGCCATTCGAAGCGGCACCGCGCGTATCGCGATCGTGCCCGGCTGGGATGACGACGTGCCGTTGAAGGACGGGTTGCCCGCGTTTCCGGGGTCGCAGGTCCTGCTCATCATTCCAGAGCAAGCGTCGGAGAAAGGTTGGGGGGCGTCGAAGAAGTGATGATTCCACACATCAACGTGCACGCGATCCTGCAGCAATCGGTCGCCGGCTTCTACGCCGATCTCGTCACCCGACCCACCGGGCGCGCCGTCCGCGAAAACATCGAGCGGGACCTTCCCACCGGCACCATCGCCGTGATGGATTTCACCGGTGTGGGCTGTCTCGATTATTCCTGCGCCGACGAGATCGTCGCGAAGCTGGTGCGGGACAAAGTCAAAGTGCTGTTGCTGCGGGGTCTGACCGAGGCTCATCGCGAGGCGATCGAGCCCGTGCTGGCCGGCGCGGGACTCGCCGTCCTGTGCGAGCGCTCCGACGGGGCGCTGGAAGGGCTCGGCGCGAGTGAACCCGCCCCGGCGCTGCTCGACGAGCTGGTCGAGCGCCGGCTGGCCGCGCGGAATCCCGGAGGCACCATCCGACTCACGGCGGCGTGAAACGCCGCAGGCTGGGCCTCGCCACCCGCGCCATTCACGGCGAACCCAAGGCTCGCGCCGATTGGACCGCCGTCGCCCCCCCGCTCTACCAGAGCTCGACGTTCACGAATCCGGTCGGCTCGAGCGCCGAAGTCCTCTACAGCCGCTACGGCAACAACCCGAATCAGGTCGATATCGGCAAGCGCCTCGCGCTGCTCGAGGGCGCCGACGCCGCGCTGTTTACGGCGAGCGGCATGGGCGCGGTCGCGCTGGCGCACCTCGCCGTGCTCCGGCCGGGCGACCATCTGCTGGCGAGCGAATGGATCTACGGCGGCGTGCATCGCCTGTTCCGCGAAGAGTTCGGCAAGCTCGGCATCGACGTCTCGTTTGTGAACCCGACGCAAGCGCGCGCCTGGAAGCGCGCGATGCGCAAGACGACGCGCGCGATCTTTCTCGAGACGCCGACCAATCCGGTGATGCGCGTGATCGATCTCGAGCCCGTCGCGACGCTGTGCAAAGCCGAAGGGCTCGCCCTGATCGTCGATTCGACCTTCGCGTCGCCGGTGAACTTCCGCCCGCTCGAGCACGGGGCGGACCTCGTCATTCACTCGGCCACGAAGTACTTGAACGGGCACAGTGATGTGATCGCCGGAGCGGTGGCGGGCACCGACCAGGTCGTCGACGAAGTGCGGCGACTGATGCAGGTCTGGGGGCAGGCGCTCGATCCGTTCGCGGCCTGGCTGATCGATCGCGGCATGCGCACGCTCAGCGTGCGCGTGAAGCGCCATAACGAGATTGGGCTCGTCGTCGCAGAATGGTGCGCCAAGCAGGACGCCATCGCCAAGGTCCATTACCCCGGTCTGCCGTCGCACCCCGATCACGAGCTGGCGCAGCGCGTGCTGGGCGGATTTGGCGGCATGCTCGGCCTCGAGCTCAAGGGCGGCGTGCGCGCCGCCGAGCGCTTCCTGAAGGCGCTGACGATCGCCGCGCACGCGCCGAGTCTCGGCGGCGTGGAGACGCTCGTGTCCGAGCCGCGCCTCACCTCACACGCCAGCCTGACGGCCGAGCAACGCTCGCAGGCTGGCATTCCCGACGGATTCTTGAGATTTTCCCTGGGACTGGAGGACCCCGATGATCTCATCGCGGACTTCGCCCAGGCACTGGCGCGGCACTAGGTGATCAAGTTCACGAATGTGTTCAAGGCCTTCCCCAAGGGAGGCCTTGCACTCAAGGACGTTTCCTTCCACGTGGGGAAAGGCGAGTTCGCCTTTCTCACCGGCCATTCGGGTGCCGGCAAATCCACCGTCATGAAGCTGATCTACGCCGAGGAGCGTCCCACCTCCGGCGAGGTCCGCGTGTCCGGATACAACGTGAACGAGATGCGGCCGCGGGAAGTCCCGATGCTGCGACGCAAACTCGGCATCGTGTTTCAGGACTTCCGGCTGCTCGAGGACCGCACGGCCGAGGAGAATGTCGCCTTCGCGCTGGAGGTCACCGGCGCGCGCTCGTCCACGATCGCGGCCCGCGTGATGCGCGTGCTCACCCAGGTCGGCCTCGCCGCCAAGGCGCAGGCCTATCCCCGCGAGCTGTCGGGCGGCGAGCAACAACGCGTCGCGATCGCCCGCGCGCTCGTGAATGAGCCCACGGTGCTGCTGGCGGACGAGCCGACCGGAAATCTCGACGAGCGCGCGACACGCGGCGTGTTTCAGCTGCTGCGGGACATCAATGCGAGCGGTACGGCGGTGGTGATGGCCACCCACGATCTCGATCTCGTCCGCCAGGCGCCGTACCGCGTCATCGAGCTGCAGGAGGGCGCGCTGGTCTACGATTCCGCGGTGGACGAAGCGCGCGATCAAGCCAGCGCGACCGGCGGGGGCAACCCATGAACCTGACGCTGCGCGAATCGATGCTGACGTTCAAACGCGCGCCGCTGCTCTCGGTGCTTTCCGTGACGACGATCGCGTTTTCGTTGTTCGTGCTCGGCCTGTTCGGACTCGTGGTGATCAACCTGCAGGATGCGCTTCAGGGCGTCGAGGAGCGGGTCGAGGTCGTCGCCTATCTGCTGCCCGGCGCGCCGATCGAAGCGACCGCGCAGGCGCTCAAGGACATCGAAGCATTTCCCGAGGTGCAGTCCGCCAACTACGTGTCGGAGGACGACGCGCTGGCGCGCGCGCGCGCCGAGCTGGTGGAGCTGCGCGACGTGATGCAGGAGCTCGAGCGCAATCCCCTGCCCGCGTCGATCGAGGTCAAGCTCAAGCCCGGATATCGCGATGCCGATCATGTGAGCGCCGTGGCCGAGCGGCTGCGCGGCTTCGGGTTCGTGGACGACGTGCGGTTCGGGCGCGACTGGGTCGAGAAGCTCGACCGGTTGCGCGGGCTCGCGGCGGCGGTCGGCCTCGTCGTCGGGGCGGCGTTCGCGATCGTGGCGATCATCATCATCGGCACGACGATCCGGATGGCGGTGCTGC
>DATMZX010000383.1:0-3102 GCA_035573235.1 Gemmatimonadales bacterium | reverse complement strand
GCAACGTTCGTGGGCGCCCCAGTATCCGGCGGTGTCTTTCATGGGCGCATCTATCGAAAGACGCCCGACAATCCGGTGATCGGCGCCGGCTCAGTGCCGAGCTTGCTCGGCCGCCGCGTGCATCGATGGCCTGCGCATGCTCCTTGTGTTAGTCAATCGATTGATTAAGATGGAACCGTGGGCGCCAAGCGACGAACCAACAGCCGGGAGCAGCTCCTGCTGGTGGGTCGAAAGCTGTTCAGCCGACAGGGGTTCTCGGAGACGTCGACCCGTCAGATCGCGGCTGAGGCGGGCTGCAACCTTGCCCTCATCAACCACTACTTCGGTTCGAAGGAGGGCCTGCTGGTCGCTGTCTTGGAGTCTGAAATGCGCGGCGAAGGGCCGCGTTTGGCCGCGGCGCTCCAAGGCTCCGGGACCGCCGCAGAGCAGCTTGCTGCATTCATCGCTCAAGCCGTCGACCACTTTGCCGAAGACGCGGAGTTTCTTCGGATTGCGCACCGAGAGGTCATCCAGCACGGAAGCCGCCTGCTGCCGAAGCTGATCCCCCCAATCGAGAGAGTGATCGGCGTGGTCGCGGAACGGTTTCGCAACGCGCGCAAGGGGACGCCTGAAGCGGAGCTGGATCCGCGAATGTCGGCTCTGCTCCTGGTCGGAGCGATGCAGTTCTATTTCATCGCTTACCCGCTGACCTCGAAGTTGGTGGGCGCCGAGTCACCGGGGCTGCGAACGGAGCTCAGACGTCAGATCAGCGCCCTGTTCGTCGGCGCCCCGCCCCCAGGGAGGCGGCGCTCGATCCGGCGGGGCTCGCGAAAGGAGGCCCCATGACTCTTCCTGGCTCGCTGACGGTCCTGGCGGCAGCCGCCAACGGGCTCTTGGCGGGGCTCAGTCTGGAAGTGGCGCTCGTTAAACTTCCAGCTCGGCGCCGGATTGGCTCGGTCGCATACGCGGCGTTCGCGCGCGGAGCGGATCTCGGAAACGGGAGGGTGGTCTATCCCGCGGTCGCGATCGGCGCCGCTGTTCTCACCTTCGCGGCGACGCTGGCCACCTACGTCGGCACATCGTCGGCGAGCGCGACGCTGCCGCTCTCGGTCGCGTCTCTTGCGAGCGTGCTCCACTTCATCGCCACGGCGAAGGCGGCGCCGATCATGCTCGACATCGGTCGCGCGCCTGACGACGCTGGCGTCCTGGAGCAGATGCTGGACACATTCGCGCGATGGCACGCCGCCCGCGCCGCGCTGCAGTGCCTGACGTTCTTCGTGCTGCTATGGACGCTGGCGTCGACCTGACTCACTCGCCGGCGCCGACTGAGAGCGCCGTCGAAGTCCTGATCGTAGGCGCGGGGCCGACCGGGCTTACCCTCGCAGCGCAGCTCAAGTCATTCGGCGTGAGATTCCGCATCGTCGACCGGGCGCCGGATCAGGCCCATGAATCGCGAGCGCTGGCCGTGCAGGCGCGGACACTCGAGGTGCTCCAGAGCCTCGGCCTCGGCGAGGCTCTGGTCGCGCGCGGAAACCCGAGCGCGCGGCTGGCACTGCACTTCGAGGGTGGTGGCGCGGTGCAGGTCCAGCTCGGGGGATTCGCGGCGGCGGATACGCGGTTCCCGTTCATTCTGTTCGTCTCCCAGGCTGAAACCGAGGCTTTGCTCGCGGAGCATCTAGAACGCTCGGGAACCCCGGTTGAGCGAGGCATCGAGCTGATCACTGCGACGCAAGAAGCGACGTCCGTGAGATGCGTGCTGCAGCATGGAGACGGCCGAACGGAAGCGGTGGGAGCGAATTATCTGGTCGGCTGCGACGGCGCGCACAGCGCTGTCCGGAAACAGGCCGCGATCCCTTTCGACGGGGAGGCGTACCTCCAGGATTTCATGCTGGGCGACGTCGACGCCGACGGCTCGCTGGATGCCGACGCGCTCCACGCCTTCGCTGCCAGGGGATACGTCGCGATGTTCTTCCCGCTTCGGTCGCCGGCCGCCTGGCGGGTAATCGCGATCGGACCACGGTCGGCGCACGAGTCCGCCGCCGGGGAGGCGGCGCGAAGTGAGGAGTCCCTGACGCGCGGAGAGCTCGCCCTCGACGAGCTCCAAAGCGGCGTCGATTACGCCACCGGCGGCACCGTTCACTTGCGTGCCCCGGCGTGGCTGACGCACTTTCGGCTCCACCACCGCCAAGCGCGCCAATACCGCAAGGGGCGCATGTTTCTCGCCGGCGACGCCGCGCACATCCACAGTCCGGTTGGCGCCCAGGGGATGAACACGGGCACGCAGGATGCCTGGAATCTCGGCTGGAAGCTGGCGCTCGCCGTGCTCGGTCGAGCGGACGTGAAGCTCCTCGACACATTTGAGGCGGAGCGCTGGCCGGTCGGCCGGAGGCTGCTCCGGTACACCGATCGCCTCTTCGGGTTCTTCATGCGCGCGATGTCGGGCAGCGCGGTGGCGTCATGGTTCCGGCGGGCGGTCGTCGCCCGGATCCTCCCGTTTGTGTTCCGCTCGCCACGAGTACGAAGCTGGGCATTCAAGTTCGTCTCGGAGCTCGCTATCGGGTACCGGGAAAGTGCGGCGGTCACCGAAGGGCGACCGAGGCTGAAAGCCGGTCCGCGCGCCGGCGATCGACTGCCTGACGCGCCGATCGAGTACGATGGTCGTCGTACCCATCTACAGGAAGCGCTATCCGCGCCTGCGTTTCACCTCCTGCTCTGCGGCACCCCTGATGCTTGGGACCAACAGGCGCTCGATGGTCTCCTGACCAGATACGCGAGCACGTTGGCTGCGCACCACCTCAGCCGCGAGAGTCGACCTGGCGCCCTCGTCGACGCGAGTGCCGAGACGCTCGAGCGGCTCGGCATCCGCGACGGAGCGGCGGGTCAGTATCTCGTCAGGCCCGATGGCTACATCGCCTTTCGATGCGCGGGCTATAGGCTCGACCACGTCGGCGAGTATCTTCGGCGCTGGCTGCTCCCGACCGCGACCCGCTGACGCCATCGTCAGCGATGCGCAAATTCCTGACATGAGCAGGGATCAAGAAGTGGTTGTGGTGACCGGCGCATCCGCCGGGGTCGGCCGGGCCGTCGCGCGCGAGTTCGGGAAGCGCCGCGCGCGTGTCGGCC
>DATMZX010000382.1:0-4772 GCA_035573235.1 Gemmatimonadales bacterium | reverse complement strand
CGGCGTAACCCGCGCCCTTCATCGCGCTCGGCCGCTTCGTGTCCACCCCAACCCGCCAGGCCACCCGCCAGAAATACCGCGGCCAACAGTGTGACGGCCGCGAGCTTCGATCTGTTCAGCATGTCTCCCTACTCTCCTTATTGTGGCTCGACCAGTGACGTGAACACGACGCTGGGGTCCGGCGGATCTTGCGCCGTGACCAGGGCCGCGAGTCCCGGCCCTTCAATCGGGGCCAGCGCGGCATCGATCGACTCGGTTCTGTTGTTCAGAACGGTCCGACCGAACAGGAATCCAACGACCAGTGCCGCGGCGGCGGCGACCATGCCGGGCCTGAACCAGGACGCCAGCACGTCGAACATCGCGACCGATGAGCGCTCGAGCGCGGCGTCGTACTGCGCCATGACGCGGGCGACAAAGGCCGCTTGATTGTCCTTCGGCTCGAGCGCGGCGCGCAACGCGGCGCCCAGCTCGGGATCTGGACGGTGATCGAATGACGGCGATTCGTTCATCTCATCGGCTCCTTCCAATCAGCCAGCAACGTGCGGAGACGGCGCCGCGCGTGAAATACTTCCGATCGCACGGTGCCCTCGGGGATTCCCAGCATGCCCGCGATCTCGGCGTGCGAATACCCTTCGACATCGAACAGCACCACTGCTTTGCGACGGCGCTCCGGCAGCTCGGCGAGTGCCGCGCGCAGCCGGTCGTTCAGCTCACTGCGCACGGCCATCGTGTCAGGACGCGGCCCGCCGCCCACCAACGACGTATCGAGCGGCTCCGCTCTTCGAACGTTGCGGCGGCGGCGGCGGTCGGTCGCCGCATTGGCGACGATCCGCATCAACCAGGGCCCAAACGGTCGCCGCGTGTCGTATTGCCCCAGCTTCACCAGGGCGGACAGAAAACCGTCCTGCGCGGCGTCATCGGCATCGTCGGGATCGCCCAGGACGGCACGCGCGACTCGGCGAGCCTGCCCGGCATAGCGTTCGACGAGCGTACCAAAGGAAGCGCGGTCGCCGGCCAACGTCTGAGCTACCAACGCTTTGTCTTCGGGTCCCACTGCTATACGCGCAGGGGTGGCTGGAGGTTGGGCCGGTCCTGGCGGGGGGCCCTCAGCGGGCATCGGATTCGCGGCGCCGCTTGCGGCGGGCGAGCGCGAATCCAGCCAACCAGGCGGAGGTCGCCAAGGAAGCGATTGCCAGCACCGTGCTCGTCACGAGGGGGAAGGAGATCAGGGACACACCGACGAGGAAACAGACGGCGGCGGCGGCAGCAGCGAGAATGCGCCGGGCGCCGCTCGCCGCCTGCATCAACGCCACGGCCGCCGCCGCCTGCCGCTCGCGCAGGGTGCGCTTGTAAGACGGCGCCGCCTGCGTGGGCACGAGCGCGTTTGACGTGACCGCGGCGTCGATCAGTTTCGGCGGCAGCGCCTGCAAACGGCGCCGCGCCTGCAGGACGATCTCCCGGCTCTGCGCCATGTCGTGGAGAAACTGGGTGGCGAGCGTCGTGGTCAGACCATCCTGCTCGGCGACGAGATCGAGCTCGTAATTGCCCAGGAGACTCGAGACGTTGAGGTTGCTCGATCCCACCCGCGCCCACTCATGATCGCCGACCAGTGTCTTGGCGTGGAGCATCGGGCCCCGATACTCGAAGATGCGGGCGCCCGCGTGCAGCAGCTCGCGATATCCGCCGCGCGTGAACAGGCGCACGAGCGGGATATCGCTCGTGCCGGGCAGCAGGAGGCGCACATCGACGCCGCTGCGCGCGGCATCGACAAAGGCGACGTACAAGGGCGGCGGGGCGACGAGATAGGCGTCGGTGATCCAGAGCCGCTCCGTGACGGCCGCGGCGAGCAGCTGGACGGTGCGATAGATCCGCGATTGGCCCGGGGCGCCTTCGACGACGCGGACCGCCGATGGACCACACTCGTCGGCCGCGGGGATCGTCTCGTCCTCGGGGAGTGGCGCGCCGGCGCGCGCCCACATTCTTCCGAACGAGGCCTCCAGCGCGGCGACCGCCGGCCCGCAGACCACGACCATCGTGTCGCGCCAGCAGGGAGCACCGGCCGTGGGATCGCCCGCCCACTCGTCACCGATGCACAACCCGCCCGTCATGGCGCGCTCGCCGTCGACGACGAGGAGCTTGCGGTGATCCCGGCTGAACGCTTCGATCGGACCGCTGCCCCAGATCGGGCGGAAGGGACGCACGTCGACGCCGTAGCTGCGCAGCTCGCGCCAGAACCCGCCGCTCGTGCTGCGGCACCCGAACGCGTCGTACAGCACGCGCACGCGCACGCCGGCCCGCGCGCGCTCCGCCCAGGCGGTCGCGAAGCGCGATCCCGTCCGGTCGTCATGGATGATGTAGTTCTCGAAATGGATCGTGCGCTGCGCGCTGGCGATCATCTCGAGCATCGTCTTGAGCGCGTCGCTCGAGTCCGGGATGTGCCGGACGATGTTCCCGGGAATCGGCCGCGCGCCGGTGGCCCGATCGAGCGCCCGCGAAAAAGGGTGCGTCACCCTCCGAGGCCCAGCGTCGGCTCGACCGGCCGCAGCGCCTGAATGCAGAATGCGATGTGCTCGTCGAGCGGCACGCCGAGCTCCTCCGCGCCCTGACGCACTTCATCGCGATTCACGCCGCGCGCGAAGGCTTTGTCTTTCAGTTTTTTCTTGACGGACGAAACCTCGAGATCGGCAAAGCTCTTCGACGGCCGCACCAGCGCGCACGCGACGAGAAACCCGCACAGCTCGTCGACGGCAAACAAGGTCTTGGCCATCTGGGTGTCACGCGGCACCCCGGAGTAGGTTGCATGCCCCAGCACGGCGCGCAGCAAGGGCTCGTCGACACCTTTGGTCCGCAGCAGGTTCACGCCCCAGGCCGGATGGCCCTCGGTCGCCGAGTGTTCCTGGTTGGGAAAACGCTCGTAATCGAAGTCGTGCAGCAGGCCGACCAGTCCCCACGTCTCGGGGTCTTCACCGTATTTCGCCGCGTAGGCCCGCATGGCGGCTTCGACCGCCAGCATGTGCTGGCGCAGCGACGGCGATTGTGTGTGCTCGTGCATCAGAGCGAGAGCTTCATCGCGCTTCATCGGATCTCCACACCCCAGCGTTCGGACCAGAGGGCCAGCATCAGCTGCGGCCACAGGCGGCGCGCATGATTGCGCCGGCCGGCGCGATGCTCGGCGAGCAGCGGCGTGTCGAGCACGCGATCGGCCAGTCCCGCGAGACCGGTATTGAGCCAGCGTGCGACCGGGACCGAGAGCCCGCGCTTCCGGCGCTGGATGACACGATCGGGGACGAGTCCTCGCGCCGCTTCCTTTAATATCGCCTTGGTGGTGACCCCACGCACCTTGAATCGCGAGGGGACCGGCAGGATCAACTCCATCACTTCGCGGTCCAGAAACGGCGCGCGCGCTTCGACCGACGCGAGCATCGTCGCGCGATCGACCTTGACCAGCAGATCGTCGGGCAGATAGGTCAGAAAATCGAGCCACATCATCCGGTTCAACGGGTCGCCCTGAGGAAATCCGTCCAGCTTGCCCTCGAGCTCGTCGATCACCCCCTCCTCGAACGACAACGCGCCGAGCCAGCTGAGATGCCGCTCCGTCCAGGGGCGCTCGCTCGCGGCCAGAAACTGTTTGAGCATGTACTCCAGCGTCATCTTGCCGGTCGATGACGGCCAGCGTTCCGCCGCCCATCCCACGAGTGACCGGAAAGGCCGCGGCACGAGCAGCCAACGGTTCGCGTACTTGTGGCCGAGGTAGGTCGGATACCCGCCGAACAGCTCATCGGCTCCCTCGCCCGAGAGAATGACTTTTACGTGCTCGCGTGCCGCCTCGGCCAGCAGCCAGGTGGGCAGCACGGCGGGATCTCCCAGCGGCTCGGCGAGCGTGCTCGACACGACGTCGAGCGCGCGCCCCAGCGATTCGTCATCAGCAGTGACGACGTGGTGCACCGTCGCGATATCGTGTGTCACCGCCTCGGCGTACGCGCTTTCGTCGTATCCCGCCTCGGTGAACCGCACCGCGTAGGTGTGAATCCGCTCGCCTGGAATCGTCTTCGCGGTCGCGGCCACGAGCAGGGATGAATCGAGACCGCCGCTCGTGAATACGCCGAGCGGGACGTCCGACATCAGCTCGCGTTTCACGGCGCGCAGCAGCGTCTCGCGCAGCCGTGCGCCTGCATCCGATGGCAAGGACGCAGGCGCCGCGGCGGCGGCCGCCGGGCTCCAGTACTGTCGAATGGTGATGCTCTCGTGCTCGGCAACGAGCAGCGAAGCGGGCGGCAGCTTGTGGATCCCGTCGAACATCGTGTACGGCGCCGGCACATATCCCAAGGCGTGGTACAGCGACAGGGCCTTGCGATTGACGCGCCGCGGCTGGTCGGGGAATTCCAGAAGCGCCTGAATCTCGGACGCAAAGCGCAGCTCGCCGTCGATCTCGGTCCAGAACAACGGCTTCTCGCCGGCGCGATCGCGCGCGAGCACCAGGCGCCGGCGCGCGTCGTCCCAGATCGCGAGGCCGAACATTCCCTCGAGGCGCGACACCGCGTCGGGACCGAAGCGCTCGTAGAACGGCACGATGTTCTCGATGTCGCCGCGCGACCGGAACGGATAGCGCCAGTCCGGCGCCGAGGCCTGCCGCCGCAGCGCGGGAGCGTTGTAGATCTCGCCGTTGCACACCATCCAGATCGCTTCGTTGGGGCTTTGAAACGGCTGATCGCCGGTGGTGAGGTCCATGATGGCGAGCCGCCGGGCCCCGAGGCGTGCGCGCTCGTGTCCCA
>DATMZX010000381.1:0-2319 GCA_035573235.1 Gemmatimonadales bacterium | reverse complement strand
TCCGGCGTCAGCATCGTCGGGACGGCGAGGGGGACGAGCCGCGCGTGGTCGAGCGCGCGCACGTAGGCGGTGTTGAGGGTGACGCGCTCACGGCCATCCACCAGTCGTCGCGGCGCGGTCACGGCAACCGCCGAGGCAGCGGAGGACGTCACGAACCGGTCGTCGCGGGACCGCCGAACAGGGGGCAGCGCGGGTTGCTCACGTTCGCCCAATCCACGCGCACGCCGTACAGGTTCAAGGCGGTGCTGCCGCCGATGATCGTGCCGATCGCCGGATGGCGCGCCGGCTCTTCCTGGTCGAGGATCAGCACGCCCATCGCGCGCTGTGAGGTGTCGTCGACGACCAGCAGTCCGTAGCCGCGCTGCGGAAATCCGGCGCCGCGGTACAGCATCGACACTCGGCCCGCCGCATCGCGGGTGATGATCACGACGCCGGTGTCGCGCGACTTGGGCTGAATGATGAGCGTCGGGAGCGAGTCCGGCAGGCCGCGCGGCGGATCGGTGACGACCACGCGCGCGTTCGAAAGCTGCGACGTGATCAAGCTCGGTCCGGCGATCGCGGCGATCCCGCAGGTCGGCGAGCCGCGGCCGCCGCCGCTGCAGGCGGTGATCGTGAGGGCGAGCGTGAGACCAGCGAACGAGTGCGCGGATGCTGGGCGGATCATAGGCGGCAAATCTAACGCTAATGAGTCCAAACGGCGGTCAGAGTAATCGTTCGCACCGGCGCAAGGGTCTCGGGCACAAGATTGTAGACGTAATTGAGCACATTCGCCGCCAGCACCCGCAGCTCCACCGGCCCGCGGTGCCACGTGCCGCGCAAATCCAGGACGTTCATCGCGACGCGACGGGGGTCGACGAATCCTTCCAGCTCGATGCTTTCCGGTCTGCTGCCGAAACGGTAATCGGCGCCGAGGCCGAAGGCCCCCATCGTGTAATCGGTGCCGACCGTCAGGAGATGGCGCGGCCGGAATGCCAGCGGCCCTCCCGACGCGCTGTCGTTCGTCACGCGGCGATGCGTGTCGAGATAGGTGTAGCCGAGGGTTGCGGTGAGGCGCTGGGGGATTGGCGCGGCGACGATGCTCGCATCGATTCCCGCGAGGCGGGCGCGCACCACGTTCTGCAGCTGAATCAGGATCGTGTCGGGAGGAATCAGCAAGACCTGCGGCTCGATCAGATCGCGCGCTTCGGTCCAGAACGCGGCCGCGTCGAGGCGCATGAAGCCGAACAGCGGCGGACTGATGTGGCCGACCTCGAACGACCAGGCCTGCTCGGGGCGCAGCGTCGGATTGGGCACGACCTGGAATCCCAGCGCCACCGTCCGCACGAAACGCTCCGCCATCGTGGGCGCGCGGAAACCGCGTCCCACCGAGGCGCGCAGCACGCCGCCGTCGCGCGCGCGATGGTCGGTCGGGATCGTAACGCCGATGCGCGGGCTGGCGAACGCGGTGAGCGATCCGCCATCCACGGCCATGAGATCGAGTCGCGCGCCGCCGCTCAAGCGCACCGGACCGACGGGCTGATCGCTCTGTCCGTATGCCGCGAATTCCGACTGCGAGTGGCTGCCGAAGATGTCGCTCGTGACGTCCGACAACGTCCCCTCGGCCCCGACGACGACCGTGCGCGCGGAGTCGGGATGTGACTCCAGGCGCAGCTCCGCGCCGAAGCGATCGCCGATGCCGTACTCGGTCGCACTGCGGCGCACGTCGATGAAGTGCGTCCGCAGCCAGGAGCCGCGCCCGACCCACGCGAGCTTCGGAGATACGGTGCGGCGGATCACGGCCGCGAGATATCCCTTGCGCGAGTCGGTGCGCGCGCCGGATTCCGAGGTGTCGATCATGTAGGGCTGGTAGACCTGCCCGCGATCGTCGCATTCTCCCCGGTTGCACCAGCTCAGCGGGATGTCATAGCGATCGACGGCCCACGAGCCCGACAGGTCGACGCGCAGATTCTCGGCAGGCTGCCACCGGGCCTTGCCGGCGACGTGCGTATGATCGCGGCCGTCCTGTTCGCGGTAGCCATCGGAGTGCCGCTGCCCGCCCGAGATGCGGCCGCCGAGCAGATTGTTGCCGTAGGACGCGGACACGTCGGCGCTGCCGTGCAGTCCTGCTTCGTCGCGGAATCGCCATACGGCGTGCGGGGGATCGCCGAACGCGCCGCCCGTGACCCGGACCTGGGCATGGGTGCCGTTGGGAATCTCGCGGGTGGTGAGGTTCACGACTCCGCCGAACGCGGCGGACCCGTAGAGCGATGACCCCGCGCCCTTGAGAACTTCGACGCTCTCGATGTCGTCCACCGCGAGCAGGTCCCAGCTGATCCCTCC
>DATMZX010000380.1:0-4742 GCA_035573235.1 Gemmatimonadales bacterium | reverse complement strand
TTCTGCAGCTCGGCGATCGCCTGCGCATTTCTGTGGGTCTGCAGATACGCCTCGCCGAGATGATTGTGCGCGAGAGCGAAATTCGGATCGAGCTCGAGAGTCTTCTGACTTTGCCGGATCGATTCGTCGTACGAATGCGCCAGGGCCAGCAGCTCCGCCAGGTCCGTATTGATGATCAGTGACAGCGGATCCTGGCTCTCGGCCTTCCGCATCTCGACGATCGCCTCGGCATACCGATGGACGAGCGCCAGATGCCACGCGTACCAGTGGTGAGCCGTCGCATAGCCCGGGGTGAGCGCGATGGCCTTCTGGAATTCCCGGTCCGCCGCGTCGAAGTCCCAGTCGAAGCCGTCGAGACAGAACGCCAGTGAGGTGTGCGCCTCGCCCAGTCCGGGGTCCAGTTCGAGCGCCTTGATCGCGGCGGCCCTGGCTTTCGGCAGGGCCTCTCGTGGCGTCATGACCGCGTACTGCCAGTCTCCCAGCAAGGCATAGGTGTCGGCCAGCCCGGAGTACGCCTGGGAGTACTGGGGATTCTCGTCCACCGCCTGGTTGAAGTAGGCGAGGGCGGCGGTCAGGCCATCGGCCGTTCGCTTGTTCCAGAAGTAGCGTCCCTTGAGATACGACTCGTAGGCGACCGGATTGACCACGGTCACGCTGGTCAGCGCCGCCTGTTCCTGCGGATTGAGACTGACGCGGATCCGATCGGCGACGTCGCGCGCGATGTCGTTCTGCAGCGCCAGCGTATCGCGCAGCTCTCCCTGGTAACTCTGCGACCACAGGTGCCGGTCGGTAGCGGCGTCGATCAGCTGCGCGGTGATGCGCACCTGGTTGCCCGATCGCAGCACGGTGCCCTCCACGACGGCGTCCACGTTCAACTCGCGGGCGATCTGGGGCAGCGGCTTGCGCGTGTGCTTGTAGCCCATCACCGATGTGCGCGAGATGACGCGCAGCGCGCTGATCTGCCCGAGATCCGCGATCAGCTCGTCGGTCATGCCGTCGGCGAAGTAGTCCTGCGACGCATCGCCCGACAGGCTCTCGAGCGGCAGCACCGCCAGCGATCGAATCGGCGCCGGCGCGCCGCTTCCTGAATGCACCCTCCAGACGACGAGCGAAACGACGAACGCGCCGATCAGCACGGCTGGCAGCACCCAGCTCCGGCCTGTCGGCGCCGTGCCTGGAGCCACTGCTGGCATGGACGGGAGAACCGGCTCATCCACGCTCACGTCGGCGACAAACCTGTAGCCGCGCCGCGCGACCGTCTCGACGAACCGCGGCGAGTCTGCGGAGTCTCCCAGCGCGCCGCGGATCTTGTTGATCGCTTTGTTCAGCCCGTGATCGAAATCCACGAACGTGTTCGCGGGCCAGAGCGTCTGCCGCAGCTCCTCGCGGCTCACGACTTCGCCGCGATGCTCGATGAGCAGCGCGAGGACCTGGAAGGGTTGCTGTTGCAGGCGAACCCGCGTGCCGCGCTTCCGCAGCTCGCCGGTCCCGAGATCGAGATCGAAGACCCCGAATGACAGCCGGCGGCCTCGCTGGTGGTCTGCTTCCATGAAGAACGTCGGCCGAGGCTGAAACAGTACCACATCCCCATCACCCGCCGGGTGGCTCCCGTGAGAGGACAGCGCCCGCCAAGCCATCTCTTTGCAACAGGTTGACCGGGGATGCGCATTCCACGCCGAGGGGAGCATCTGTCCATTGCCCGCTTCTCGAGCCGGACGCATAGTCGCGGCGTTGCCGCGCGCGACAGCCGGTCGCGTGCGACCAGTCACGAACACAGGAATCGCGAATGAGGAGACGAGGATGTCCGAACACGGGACCAACGAACTGCGGCTCGAACACCACGACGACGGCGTCGATCGGCGCGGGTTTCTCAAATGCATGGCCTGGGCTGGCACCGGCGCGTTCTTCCTGATGGAGGGAGGCGTCCTCAAGTCATACAGCCTGAGCCGAATGCCGCGGCTGGAGGCGCCATCCGCCGGCGGGCTCAGTTTCGTTCAAATCAGCGACAGCCACATGGGGTTCAACAAAGCGGCGAACCCGGACGTCGTCGGCACGCTCAGGGCGGCGATCGACAAGATCAACGCGCTCCCCGCGCGTCCGGAGTTCATGCTCCACACCGGCGACATCAGCCATCTGTCCAGACCGGAGGAGTTCGACACCGTGGACCAGATCCTGAAGAGCGCCAGCCCGACGGACGTCTTCTTCGTGCCGGGGGAACACGATGTGCTCGACGACGACGGCCGGCAATACCTGGACCGCTACGGCAAGGGAACCAAGGGCGGCGGTTGGTACAGCTTCGACGCGAAAGGCGTGCACTTCATCGGACTGGTGAACGTGCTGAACCTGAAGGCCGGCGGACTCGGAACGCTCGGTCCCGAACAACTCGCCTGGCTGCAGGACGACGTCAAGCACCTCAAGCACAGCACGCCGATCGTGGTGTTCGCCCACATCCCGCTGTGGAGCGTGTACCCCCAGTGGGGCTGGGGAACCGAGGACAGCGCGCAGGCCCTGGCGGCGCTGAAGAAATTCGGCTCCGTCAGCGTACTCAACGGTCACATCCACCAGACCATGCAGAAGGTCGAAGGGCACGTCACCTTCCATACCGCCGCCTCGACGGCGTTTCCGCAGCCGCAGCCGGGAACGGCCGATTCGCCGGGCCCGATGAAGGTGCCGGCGGATCGGTTGAAACAGGTCCTCGGGATCACCGATGTGACCTACCTGCGCGGCACGCACCCGCTGGCAATTGTGGACTCATCACTCGCGTGAGGGACGCATCATGAAGAGCAAAGCATCGACCTACGTATTCCTGGGCGCCGCGATCGCGCTGTCCTGCCTCGCGAGGGCCGCAGCCGTCACAGTCAGCGCGCAGCCGGCACCCGCGGCCCGGGAGATCAAGATCGACAACTTCACGTTCGGACCTTCAGAACTGACAGTGGCGGTCGGCAGCACGGTGATGTGGGCGAACCGTGACGACATCCCCCACACCGTGGTCAGCACCGACAAGGCGTTCAAGTCGAAGGTCCTGGACACGGACGAGAAGTTCTCCTTCACGTTCAGCACGCGAGGAACCTTCCCGTACTTCTGCTCGATTCATCCGAAGATGACCGGCAAGGTCGTCGTCCAGTGATGGCGTCGATCGTCTTCGCGAAGCATGCCCAGCACGTCGTGCTGATCCACTTCCCCATCGCGCTGTTTCTGACGGCGGTGGCGTTGGACTATTACGCGCAATGGGCAAAGGACAAGGGCGTCGCGTCGGCGGCCCGCCTCAATCTGCTGCTCGCCGCCGTCACGACGGTCCCTGTCCTGGCGACGGGGCTGGCCGCGTGGGCGTGGGCCCTCGAAGGACAACGGCTGAAGGGCACGCTGCTGATGCACCTTGTCCTGGGGATTGCGTCGAGCGTCCTGATCTGCGTCACGTACTGGATTCACTGGCGCGCGCGGCGCAGTCCGACCGGCACGCTGCCGACGTACCGGCTGCCGCTCGAAGCCGTTGGCGTACTGGTCGTGGCGTTGACGGGACATCTCGGCGGGATTCTCAGCGGCGTCAACGCGACCGGCTGAGAGCCTGGTTCGAACGGTAACAGCGACCTGGATCTTCGCGGCGCCGGGGCTCGTGGTGTAAGGACGAAGCTGTCGATCAGTCGCGGCCGTTCGAGCGAAGCACGTCGCGCTGACGGCGGACCGCTCCGCTACCGTGTGTCGCACCGGGCACGGCTGTGGAAGGGCGGGGAGCGCCCTGCGCTCGAGCAGCGCGTGCTCGAAGGAAAGGCTGCTCTGTCGATTTGATCCGAGGGGCTTTCGCCCCTCGGACTCCCTGCTCTCTCGCGACTAGAGCGTCCGCAGATACGCGATGAGCGCCGCCCGCTCCTCCGGCGTCGGATGCCGATCGAAATGGACGCCGTCAGTCGTCGCCACCGGCGGGACGACGCGGGCGCGGCGTTGATCGGCGGATCTTGTGCCGTTCGCCATGGTGACTTCGTAGGTGCGCGCATTGCGCGCGAGCTGCGGCGAACAGACGGCCAGCGCGAAGCGCGCCGGCGTCACGGTGTCGACGGGCCGCGGACACTGCGCAAAGATGTCATGGAACCGGATCACCGGGGCCTGCGGCGTCGACCCTCCCGGGGCGCCGTGACACTGCAGCGGGCGTCAGCGCGCCGAGCGCCTGCTCCTGGAGCGTTCCGATCCGCGCGTCGCGCTGATAGCCGCCAAACTCGTTCGGGCCGCGCGGCCACGGGTTGACATCGTCCGGCCCGGTCAGCGCCACGTTGTCGACGCTCGGCACGCTGCGCCACACGTCGACGAACGTGTCGGCCGACGGCGCGTTGGTGGACGGATCGATCATCGAGCGGCCGGAACAGCGGATCGTCGGCGTCGGTATGCCGGCTGCTGGCGTTCGGCCACAAGCTCCCCACCGACGCGGTGGCCGCCGAGATTCTCCCCTGGCTCGATCGTCATCTCGGAACGGTCGCGCGCTGAAAGAATCCCGGGCCCCGAAGCCGCGCCAGGACCGTCAGGCGAGCCGAGGCCTCGAGCGTGAACGCCGCGCTCTCGTCGCTCACCAGGTCGTCGCTGCTGAATCGGGCGCGCATCAAGCCGCGCGGGGTGTGCTCGCGCGATGTCAGCAGATAATGACCGAGCTCGTGCGCCGCGGCGCGGCCGAGCGCGCGTGCGGTCAGCTCCCGCCGCAGCGCCAGCGGACGTTGCGCGACCGGCATGCCGCGATAGTCGGCGCCGTCGACCAG
>DATMZX010000379.1:0-7153 GCA_035573235.1 Gemmatimonadales bacterium | reverse complement strand
GGGCCGAGCTGGGTAAGGAAATACAAGTCGGGACGCTTGTCGCCATCGACGTCCGCCGCGCAAATGCCGCTGCCGTGGTCGTAATGGACGAGCTTGTAGGTTTTACCGGCATCATCGACGATCTGATTCTTGAACGTGATGCCGCTCGTCTCGCTCTCGTCCTTGAAACGAAAGTCGTGCATGACGGATGATGCTTCGGCCAGGCGTCGTTCCTGGCGACCCCGTTGTACGAGCCATTTGGGTGTCGCGGGACCGCAGGACGCGATCAGCAGCGTGGCGATCGTGAGAGCGGCGGGACGGAATCTGACGGTCATGGGCACCGAAATAATCGCGTCTATCGGCCCGACGGAAGGGTGACGACGCGGTCGGCGGCGCGCGCGAAGTCCGCGTCGTGCGTCGCAACGAGCAACGCGCGCCCCTGCGCCGCGAGATTTCGCAGTGTGGCGCTCAGGGCGCTACGGCGGGCAGGATCGAGCGCCGCGGTGGGCTCATCCATCAACAAGAGACGCGGATCGGGGGCGAGCGCGCGCGCGATCGCCACGCGCTGGGCCTCGCCACCGGACAGCTGCCGGGGCCATGCCGCGGCGCGCGGCGCGACGTCGAGTGCTTCGAGCAGCCTGGTGGCCGTTTGGTCCGCCTCGACCGGGTTCTTCTTCCAAACGTGCCGCAGCGCCAGTGTCACGTTCTCGCGGGCCGTGAGATGCTCGAACAGCGCGTGGGCCTGAAATACGAAACCGACGCTGCGCCGCAGCGGCACGAGCCGCGACTCCGGCTGCACCGGTCCAGGCAGCAGCGTGAAGCCGTCGACGACGATCCGTCCTTCGTCGAACGCCTGGAGTGCCGCGACCGCGCGCAGCGCGGTACTCTTGCCGACGCCCGATGGCCCCATGAGTGCGACGATCTCGCCGCCGGAGACCTCGAGCGACAAATCCTTGAGTACGTCGCGTCCTTCGTAGCAAATGCGCAGGCCCTCGATGTTGAGGATCGCGCTCACGCGGCATTCCCTCCCCAGCGGCGTTCGAGCCTGCGCGCGAGCCGGGCCAGCGGCAGCGACATCGCGAGATACACCACGGCGCACAGGACCCCGGGAATGACCCAGCTGCCCACGTTCGTCGCGAAGATCGAGGTCTGCTTCGTCAGCTCGACGACCGTAATCACCGAGACGAGCGCGGAATCCTTGAGCAGCGCCACGAAGTCGTTGGTCATCGGCGCGAGCGCGAACCGCAGCGCCTGAGGACCGCGAATCAGCCGCAGGATCTGCATTTCCGAAAAGCCGAGTGTGCGCGCGGCTTCCAGCTGCGCCTTGGAAACGGCCTGCAGGGCGCCGCGATAGATCTCGGCCTCATAGGCCGCGTAGTTGAGTCCGAGGGCGAGCACCGCGGCGAGGAACGCCGGCAGCCGCACGACCGCCGCCAAACCGTAGTAGATCACGAAGAGCTGCAGCAAGAGCGGCGTGCCGCGAACGACCTCCACGTAGATGGTCGCCGCGGCGCGCAGCCACACGGCTCCGTACACGCGGGCCGACGCCAGTCCCAATCCGACCAAGACCGCGAGCGCCATGGACAAAAACGACACGGCCAGCGTTACCGCGGCGGCGCGCGCGAGCGAAGGCAGATACGCGGCGATGGCAGTCGCCGGCGCGCGAGCGGCCTGCGTCATGGCGGCGCCGCGCAACACGCGCTCGAACAGCGCGCCCTGGCTCGCATCCCACACGTCCCAGCGGCGCAGAATCTGCTCGAGACTCCCGTCGCCCATCGCCTCGCGCAGTGCCGCATCGACCGAGTCGCGCAGCGCCGGGTTCGTGCGCGCCAGGACGCCGACGTAATGCCCGGTGGCGGCTTCGCGCGGGAGAATCACGAACGCAGCGCCGCCGAGCCGGCGCAGCGCGCGCTGCGCGATGATGTGATCGAGCAGCACCGCGTCGACTCTGCCGCTCAGCAGGTCGGTGTAGGGATGGACGTCGTCGTCGTACGAGACGGGGATCAGGCCGGTCGAGTCGCGCGCGGCCAGCAGGATGTCGTACGCGATCGTCGCGCCAAGCGTCGCGACTCGGTGTCCGCGCAAATCGGCGAGTCCCTGAATTCGGCCCTGATCCTGTGGACGTACGGCCAGCACTTCCCGGAACTCGAAGTAGGGCAGGGTGACGGCGTGCTGCGCGCGACGCGCGGGGGTGTCCTCGACGCCCGACATGCCGATATCGAAATCGCCGCGCTCGACCGACTGATCGATGCTGGACCACTGCACTTGAATGAAACGGGCTGAGCGGCGTCCCAGCCCCCGTGCGATGCGCTCGGCGATCTCCACGTCGAAGCCGCGCACGCGTGAGGGATTAGCCGGATCGGCCTCGACGAAGGGGGCGCCGCCTTCGGCATCGCCGCCCCACACGAGGACCGTGGAGTCGGCGCCGGCGCCCTGGGCGAGCGCTATTAAGAGGAAGGAGGCGGCGATCAAGAGTGAAACCTCGTAATATTACGGCTCGTCGGGTTCGGACACCATGCGATTCAAGTCCCCACTCTGGTATCCCCTGGCCGTCATTCTGGCCGCCGCCAACCTGATCGCGGTCCCTGTGTACGCGTCGGACCCGTGGCATTCGTTCATGCACGGCGCCATCGGCGTTGCGTTCGCGCTCTGGGCCCAGCGCTTGAAGCAGCGCCGCGATGCGGAAAGAGGGCAGCGCCAGACGATCGAGAGCGCGGGCAGCCAACGCGTGGATGGTCTCGAAGACGAGCTCAACAGGCTGCGGCAGGAATTGACCGAGACGCAGGAGCGCCTGGACTTCACCGAGCGGATGCTGGCGCAGCGCCCACAGAAGGATCAGCAGCGCGTGGAGCGGCCATGAAGAGCAAGACACCGCGCAGACGCAAAGCGGACCCGGAAGTGATTGTGCGCCGCACGACCCAGCCGGTGGGTCCTCTCTTCTCTCAATTGGCGGATGCGCTTCGGACCGTCGCCGAGCGGGTACTCGACATTGCCGACGCGGCCGCCGAAGCCGTCACCAACCGCCTCAAAGAGCTGCGATAGGCACCGCTGTCAGCCCCGCGTAGATTAGGGCGTGGCCGACGACCTTAAGAGCAAGTTGCGCGCGCTACTCGAGCAATACGCCGAGCGCAGCGCCAAGACTACCACGACGAAAGAGCCGGCGGATCAAGCCGACCGCGTGATGTGCGGCGAGCGACTGCATTCGGTCGTCCGTCCCGTGCTCGAGTACCTCATGCTCGAGCTGAAGAACGCGGGCCACGAGGCCTCGGTCCGCGAGCACATCGGGCGTGACGACGCCTATCCTAGTGTCGCGCTCTCCTTCACTCCCCGCGGCGCGCTCGCCTCGGCGCTCATTTTCCGCTACGACCCGCGCCACGGCATCATCGTCCAGCGCGAGGTCAAGCATGCTCCATGGAAGGGACGGCCCCCCACCACCGGTGGTACGGGCGACCGGCTCGGCACGATCGGACTCGCCGCCGTGTCGACGGCCTGGGTCGAGACCAAGAGCCTGAGCTTCATCGAAGCGGTTCTGAAAGCCAACTGACGTCGGGATGATCGCCCTTCTTCTCGTCACGTCTCTGCAAACGCCGACCATCAACATCTGGCCCGGCGTCGCTCCCGGGTCCGAGCGCTGGACGCAGCAGGAGCGCGTCATCGAGAACACGCCGCTCGGTACGGTCATCTTCAACGTCGTCACGCCGACACTCACCGCATATCTCCCCGAGAGCGCCAAGGCGACGGGCACGGGCGTGATCATTGCGCCGGGGGGCGCGTTCGTGGCGCTTGCCGTTGACCTCGAAGGCAATTCGCTCGCGCGCTGGCTGCAGGAGCGCGGAATCGCCGCGTTCGTGCTGAAGTACCGCATCGTCGAGAAGCGCCAGGACGGCATCCCGCAGATGGATATGGACACGGCGGGGCGTTACGGAATTGCCGACGGCATTCAGGCGCTGAAAGTCGTACGCCGGCACGCCGCCGAGTGGGGCGTGAAGCCGGGCCGAGTGGGAATGATCGGATTCTCGGCCGGGGCGATGGTCACGAGCGGGGCGTTGCTCCAGCGGGACTCGGCCGCGCGGCCCGATTTCGCCGCGCTGATCTACGGCGGCCCGTTCGGCGTCATGCCGGCGATTCCCGCGCACCTGCCGCCGACGTTCATGGCGTGGGCGCAGGACGATCCGGTCGCGCGCGAGCCCGTCGTTCGGTTCTACGGCGCGCTGAGCGCCACCGGGAATAAGCCCGACACGCACATCTTCAGCGCCGGCGGGCACGGATTCGGTCTAAAAAAGCAGGGAACGAGCAGCGATCACTGGGTCGACGACTTCTACAACTGGCTCGAGGCGCAGGGCCTCACGAAACGCTAGCCGTGGATCGCATCCCCAACATCGGACCCCGGGGCCAGCAGCAGCGCAGCAGGCTCGGCTACATCGCGCTCGCATTCTCCGCGGTGCTGGCCGTCATCCTGGTTGCTTCAGGTCTTCCGTCAGTTTGGCGCCTCGCCGTCTTCGTGCCGCTGTGGATCAGCGCGCTCGGATTTTTTCAGGCCAAAGACAAGACGTGAGTGCGTCTCGCGGCGCGCGGTCTGCGCGACCTGGACGATGGCGCGGGCGCCTGTCCGATTCAGCGGCCGGCCGAGCTGGCGCAGGTTCGGCGTCAGGCGCTGTGGGTGCATCTGCAGTCTTTCCTCGCAGCGGCCGTGGTGACCGCGCTTCTATTCGTGCTGTAGATTCGGGCATGACCCGGGCGATTCTTCTCGTTGTCGCGTTGTCCGCATGCGCGCCGAAGGCCAAACCGGGCGGACTCGAGCCGGTAGTCACGGAACGACTGTACTTCGGCCGCAATATCGGCCCGGCACTCGGTGTGACGGATTCTGCGTGGACCGTATTCCTCCACGACATCGTGAGTGCGCGCCTCGAGGGATTCACGTTCTGGACTGCGGAAGGGGCCTGGAAAGGCACGCGCGAGCCCAGCTTCGTGCTCGAGATCGTGCACGCCGAGCGCTCGGCGAGCGCCGATTCCGCGATCGTGGCGATCATCGGTGAATACAAGCGCCGGTTCAACCAGGAATCGGTGCTGCGAGTCGTGACGGCCGGCCGCGCGGGTTTTTAGCAATGCAACGACGCGAGCTGATTCAGTGGCTCCTCGCCACCGTCGCGACCGATGATCTCTTCGCAGTGGGTCGCGACATCCACCGCCGCGCAGTTCCGTCCGTCGATGCGACGCTGGCGGCGGCAGCGGAACGCATCCTCCCCGGCGCCACGCAGGCAGGCGTTCCCGCGTTCATCGAGAAAATGCTCGCCGATTGGCTCACGCCGGAGGAGCGGGCGGCGATCCTGGCGGGACTCGCCGGGCTGAGCGATGTGTCGCAGCTCGAGTCCGTCGACCGGGCGAATCCCGCTTGGTACGCGCGCTTCAAGTTCCTCACCGTCTACGGCTACTGCACGTCCGAAGTCGGGATGCGCGAGCTCGGGCTGTGGCCACAGCCCTGGCGCTACGATGGCTGCGCACCAGTCGCGGGCTGACTTCGACGCGATCGTCGTCGGCTCCGGCATGACCGGCGGCTGGGCGGCGAAGGAGCTCACGGAGCTCGGCCTGCGCACGCTCGTGCTCGAGGCCGGACGGCCGATCGTACCGGAAAAAGACTATACCGAGCACAAGCCGCCCTGGGACATGCCGTTCCGCGGGCTGGGCGATCGGCGCCACATGGCGGCGCGGCAGTCGACGCAGCGCCACTCGGTCTCGTTCGACGAGCTGAGTCATGTGTTCTGGACCGACGACGTCGACAACCCGTACACCACGCCCGAGGACCGGCCGTTCTATTGGTTTCGTGCCCGTCAGGTCGGCGGCAAGTCGATCATCTGGGGCCGCCAGGTCTACCGCTGGAGCGATCTCGATTTCGAAGCGAATCTGCGTGACGGCATCGCGGTCGATTGGCCGATTCGCTACGCCGACGTCGCGCCGTGGTACGATCACGTGGAGCGCTTCATCGGCGTGAGCGGCCAGGCCGAGGGGCTCGCCCACCTGCCCGATGGACCGTTCCTGCCGCCGATGCAGATGAATTGCGTCGAGCAGCACATCAAACAGCGGATGCAGGAGAAGTTTGGGCGCGACCGGATCATGACGATCGGACGCGTGGCCAATCTCACCGCGGCTCTCAATGGTCGTGCGCCCTGCCACTACTGCGGGCCGTGCCAGCGCGGCTGCATCACGCGATCGTACTTCAGCAGCGTCAACGCAACGCTGCCGGCGGCGCGCGCGACCGGGCGGCTCACGCTCCGGCCGTTCAGCATCGTGCGCGGTCTGATCTACGACGCGCGCAAGAATCGCATCAGCGGCGTGCGAATCGTCGACGCGCAGACGAAAACCGAGCGTGTGTATACCGGCAAGATCGTGTTCCTGTGCGCGTCAGCCCTGGAAAGCGCGCGCATCCTGCTGAACTCGGGCGTCGCGAACTCGAGCGATCAGGTCGGCCGCAACATCATGGATCACATCAAGTGGGGCGGAGCCAGCGGCGATTTCGACGGTTGGACCGACCGGCGCGAAATCGGCGAGCGCCCCAACGGCATCTACGTGCCGCGCTTTCGCAACGTGACGTCACGTCATCCCGACTTCCTGCGCGGCTACGGCTTTCAGGGAGCGGCGGGTCGCGATGGCTGGGGCGCCGCGGCGCGCGCGCCGGGAATCGGCGTTGCGCTCAAGCAGCGACTCCGCCAGCTCGGTCCCTGGTCCATGAGCTTCTGGGGATACGGCGAGGCCCTGCCGAACCCGGACAATCGCGCCACGATTCACCCGACGCTCGTCGACAAGTGGGGGATCCCGTCGTTGCATATCGCCTGTCGCTGGGGCGAGAACGACCTGGCGATCCATCGCGACATGAATGTCACCGCCGCCGAGCTGCTCGAGGCGGCGGGCGCGAAGAACATCGAGCACCCCGACGGGCCGAGCATCCCCGGCGGGTCCAACCACGAGATGGGATCCGCGCGCATGGGGCGGGATTCGAAGACCTCGGTGCTCAACGGCTGGAATCAGTCGTGGGACGTTCCGAACCTGTTCATCACCGACGGCGCGGCGATGGCGTCGAGCGGGTGGCAGAATCCTTCGCTCACCTACATGGCGCTGACCGCCCGTGCGTGTCACCACACCGTCGATCTTCTCAAACGTCATGAGTTGTAGGATGCGA
>DATMZX010000378.1:0-5443 GCA_035573235.1 Gemmatimonadales bacterium | reverse complement strand
CGCAGCTGCACCAGGCCCCGGCGCACGCCATTCACCAGGCGGTCGGCGGGAATGCCCTTCGCGCTCCCCTCGAGCGCCTTCTGCACGAGCGGCTCCGTGGGGAGACTCTCGGCGACGGCCGCGGCGATCAGAGAATCGATCGCGGGAACCGCCTCCGGTGGGATGCGGCCCGCCAGTTTCGTCGCGCCCGGCCCCTGGGCACACACGGTCCCAGGCACGAGGGCCACGAGCGCGACGAGCAGCAGCCGCTTCACCGCTGCCCCGCGGGCCGCACGATCAGTACCGAGTTCTCCCGGCCGGCGCCGAATCCGTCGTCGACGAACCGCCCGGCGAGCGGATCGGTCACCCAGCGCTCGCCATCCACGACGAACATGTATTCGTGCTGCCCGGCGGGAAGCACCGCGGCGGCATGCCAGATGCCGTCATGGTTTTCGTCGCGCAGATGCAGCAGGCCCCGGCTCCAGTTATTGAAGGAGCCGACGACTTCGACCGAGCGCGCGCCGGGGAAATGACCCACGAACTGCGCGATACCTTCGGATTCTCCGGGCGTCAGCGTATCCGGCGTCCGCGGAATCAGCAGAATGGCCGCCAGCCCGGCGGCGAGCGCCAACCCGACCGTCGCGATGCGCGGCCAGGTGAACACACGACGCCGCGGCGTCGGTCCGGAGATCCGGCGCACTTCCGCCATCACCCGCGACTCGACGCTCATCGCGGGAGTGGTCTTCAGCAGCTCGATTGCGTCGTCCAGGCGATCGGTCATACCAGCGCTCCCAATGCAACGACCAGAGCTTCCCGCGCGCGATGGACGCGCATTTTGAGTGTGGGAATCCTCGCTCCGGTCACTTCCGCCATCTCCTCGTAGCTCAGCCCCTCGACGTGTTTCAGCACGAACGCCTCACGCTTCTCCGTCGGCAGCTTCGCCAGCGCACGCTCCACCAGTGCCACCTGCTCGCTGCGCTCGAGCGCCGTCCATGAGTCCGCGTGGTCAGCCAGCGCCGTCGCGGGTACTTCACTCAGCGGCACGTCGCTCATGTGGCGCCGGGCCAGGTGGCTGCGGCAACGATTTCCCGTGATCCGGTACAACCAGCTCCGGAGGTGTCCGGGATCCCGACACTGACCCAAATGCCGGTACGCACGTACGAGACTCTCAGCCACCGCGTCAGCCGCGGCATCGGCACTCCCGAGCATCCGCGTAGCGAAGCGCAGCAGGCCCGGCTCATACCGCCGGATGAGAATCCCGAACGCCTCGCCATCGCCGCCCAGGACGCGGGCGACCACCTCGACATCGGTGAGGCTCTCGTTCACCTGTTGATTGACCCCCCCGGGGGGCCCAACGTCACGGTGTGCCAAGGGTTTCCCGGGCTGCAGCGAGGAACGTCGCGGCGCGCAGGCCGGCGCCCGGTATGGTGCCGGCGAAAGCCTCCAAGGTCGCCTGGGCACGGCGCCGGTACACCGCGTCTTGGGTCACCGCGGAGAGGTGGGCGAGGAAGCGCGCCGCCGCCGCGTTCGCGCCGGGAAGCCCGTCGTCGAGCACATGCTTGGTCCGGTCGCCGAGCACCGTCGGAGACGAGGGTTGTGCCGGCGACTCGACGGCGTCGTAATAGCCCCCCATGGAATCAGCGTAGCGACTCTCGAGTATCGCGGCGAGATCGACCGCGATCTCGAGATACCGTTTGTCGCCCGTGAGCTGGTGAGCGGCAAGGCACGCGGAAGCCACCTGCACCTGATCCTGAAGCAACCCGGTGGCGCCCCCCTCGGTCATCATGTGCCGGACGCC
Source organism: Gemmatimonadales bacterium (assembly GCA_035573235.1). Taxonomy (GTDB): domain Bacteria; phylum Gemmatimonadota; class Gemmatimonadetes; order Gemmatimonadales; family GWC2-71-9; genus 20CM-2-65-7. Next base: position 3,666 of record DATMZX010000378.1, on the reverse strand, counting down.
CCAGCCTTTTGCGTACGCGCGCTGGAGCAGAACGTCGAGCGCGGACCGCGCGGCCTTTTCCACCGCCGCCTGATCCAGCGTCGCCGCGGCGAGCATCGTGTTCTCGATCATGAACGCCTGCTGATCGGCGAACACTTCGCGGGTCGCCAGCACGCCGGCGAGCGTGTCCAGCAACGCGTGACCGGATTCACGATATCGCGCGTCGCCCGTCACGACCCAGCCTTTCGCCAGGGCGCCGGCGAGCGCTGCGCGGACGAGACGTGGCGCGTCGTCACCCGCGGCGGTGTTCGCCGTGTCGAGCATCAGGTCGAGCGCGCGCCGCGCCACGGCGAGCGCGAGCGTGTCGCGAGACCGCGCGTATTCCGTGAGCAGCAACGACGCGGCTTCGACATGCACGACGCTATTCCCCGTCATCCCGGACTGCACGGCCGCATCGAGATCGCGCTTTACGCTCGCGACGCCATCGCGCACCAGCCCGGCGCGTAACACCCCGCGCGACTCGCCCTCGCTGGTGAGCATGAATTGGCGGACGACGGCCGCCTGCTGCGCGATGAACGGCCGCTGCTCGCGGTAGCGCTTGGCGATCTCCGGAAGCAGCTGCTTCAGTCCCCGGCCGGTGATGGGATCGTCCGCGGGGAAATAGGTGCCGCCGAAAAACGGCGATCCGTCTGGCATGAGGAATACGGTGAGCGGCCAGCCGTGCAGGCCGGCGAGACGCTCGACCGCCGCCTGGTAACGCTGCGCCACGTCGGGACGCTCGTCGCGGTCGACGCGCACCGGCACGAACAATTCGTTGATCAGGGAGCCGATTTCAGCATCGGTGTAAATCGCGCGATCGGTTTCCGCGCACCAGTGACACGCGTCGTTGCCGACGTAGAGCAGCACGGGGCGGTCCAGTCGCAACGCGAGGGCGAACGCGTCGCGGCCCCACGGCTGCCAGTTGACCGGCTGACGCGCGGCCCGGGCGAGATAGCTCGTTCCCGACTGGGCCATGCGGTTGGTGAATGGTCCACGCTCGGCGAGGCAGGCGGCCGTGAGTCCGGCGGAGAGCAGCAAAAGGCCACGCACGCGGGAAACTACACCGCCCCGACCCCAGGCGTGCCTTTATATTGGGACGCATGACGGAAGTCCGGATCACCCCGAAGTCGAACGGCCCCCTCATTATCGAGGGTCCGGTGCGAATCGTGACGCCCGACGGGCAGGTTTTGACCCCCCCACCCCGCAAAGACGGGAAACCCTCGGAAGTCGTTGTGCTGTGCAGATGTGGGGGCTCGGCGACCAAACCGTTCTGTGACGGAACGCACAAACGCAATGGTTTTCAGGACGGCGCCGTTACCACCCCCTAGCGACACCCTATTATGTTGTCTGGCGCTTGAGCTACCGTTCCCCCTGTACCCCGTATCCCGTGTGCCCCTGAACCGGAGGAGCGACCGAAATGGCAAAGGGAAAGAGCCCAATGGCCGCGGATGAAGGTTACTGTGTGAAGTGTAAGGCGAAGCGGAAGATCTCGAACCCGCAGCAGGTGAAGATGGCCAACGGCCGCCCCGCGCTCAAAGGTGTCTGTCCGGTGTGCGGGACGGGAATGTTCAAGATTCTACCGCCGAAGTAACCTCCCGCTGCATTTTTCATTCGTCTGCACGCCCTCGGGGACTTCTAACCCCGAGGGCGTGCGGCTTTGTATCTCATCGTGTAGCACGCAGCGCCGACTTCGCGGCAGTAATAGGCGAGCAGCTGCACCTTCACGTAGTGCTCGTATGAAGTGCGAATCACGTAGACGTGCTGCTTCGTGGTGAGCAGGTGCGACAGCATGCTGTAGGAGTACCACTTCCCGATCGCCGGATTCGTGCTGTCCCCCGCCGCGTCGAAGGCGGTCTGCGCATATCCGTCGGTCGGGACTTCCAGCACCGAATCGAATCGGACCGGTCCGAGATCGAGCGCGCCGACCCCGGGCGCGGTGATCACGTGATTACGCCGGAACGCGATATCCCAGGAGCCGGAGTCGACCACGCTCCCCGCGCTGAACTGGAATAGCCGCCAGCGATCGCCGTTCGAGGCATCGAGCGTGTACAGCGTGTCGCCCGTCGCGCCGAGTGGGTACGGCGGCAACTCGGGCTTGGTGAAGGAGCCGATCAGCAGCGACGTGACCAGGAGCAGAAACGCTCCGGTCAGCACCAGCACGAGAATCGGCGGCCGGGTCAAGACTCAGCCATGAACGGATACCACGGCTCGCGCGGCGGAATGAAGTTCTCCTTGATCGTCCGCGCGCTGGTCCAGCGAATCAGATTGAGCAGGCTGCCGGCCTTGTCGTTCGTGCCGCTCGCTCTCGCGCCGCCGAACGGCTGCTGCCCCACAACCGCCCCCGTCGGCTTGTCGTTGAGATAGAAGTTGCCGGCCGCGTAGCGCAGCGCGCTCGCTGCTTCGTTGAGCGCGGCGCGATCCTGCGCGATGACGGCGCCCGTCAGCGCGTAGGGCGACGTGCGATCCACGACATCCAGCGTTTCCTTCCACTGCTTGTCTTTGTAGACGTGCAGGCTCAGCACGGGGCCGAAAATCTCCTCGCACATCGTGCGGTAATACGGGTCCTCCGCCTGGATCAGCGTGGGCGGCACGAAGTAGCCGTCCGAGTCGTCGCAGTCTCCGCCCGCCAGGATCTTCACCTTCGGATCGGAGCGCGCGGCGTCGATGTACTGCTTGATCTTCTCGAACGCCTTCTTGTCGATCACCGCGCCCATGAAATTGCGGAAGTCGGCCGGATCTCCGACGCGCACATCACCGAGCAGCCCGAGCACGCGCTCGCGCACCTTGGGCCAGATCGATTCCGGGATGTACGCGCGCGAAGCAGCACTGCATTTCTGCCCCTGATACTCGAACGCGCCGCGCACCAGGGCCGTCGCGAGCACATCGACATCGGCGCTTGGATGGGCGAGGATGAAATCCTTGCCGCCGGTCTCGCCCACGAGCCGTGGATAGTCGGCGTAGTTCGTCAGATTCGTCGATACCTGCTGCCACAGCGTCTGGAATACTTCGGTCGATCCCGTGAAATGAATCCCGCCCAGATGCCGGTCGCCGAGCAGCGCCCCGCTGATTTGCGTCGCGGAGCCGGGGACGAAGTTGATCACCCCGGGCGGCAATCCCGCCTCTTCGAGCAGTTTGAACAGGAGATAGTTGGAGTACGACGCGGTCGCGGCCGGCTTCCAGATCACGGTGCAACCCATGATCGCGGGCGCCGAGGACAGATTCCCACCGATCGAGGTGAAGTTGAACGGCGAGATCGCGTAGACAAACCCTTCGAGGCCGCGGTACTCGAGCGCATTCCAGGTCCCGGGCGCCGAGATCGGCTGCACCGCGTGAATCTGCTCGGCGTAATACGTGTTGAACCGCCAGAAGTCGATCAGCTCGCATGCCGCGTCGATCTCGGCCTGGAACGCCGTCTTGCTCTGCCCCAGCATCGTCGCGGCGTTGACCATCGCGCGCCAGCGCGTCGCGAGCAGATCCGCGGCTTTGAGGAAGACGGCCGCCCGGTCCGTGAGACTCCAGGTGGACCAATCCCGCCACGCCTCACGCGCCGCCTTGATCGCGTTGCTGATGTCCTCGGGCCTCGCCTGGTGCACCTTGGCGAGCACGTGGCGATGGCAGTGTGGCATCACCGTATCGACCGTCTTGCCA
>DATMZX010000377.1:0-2015 GCA_035573235.1 Gemmatimonadales bacterium | reverse complement strand
TGGACGCCGATCGGTTCGACATCGAGGGCGCGGCGGGCCGCACGGCGGACTTCGAAGAGATTCGCGCGATGACGCGCACGGTGCTCGAGGATCGATTCAAGCTGCGCTCGCATGTCGAACAACGCGAGCAGCCGATTCTTGTCCTGACCGTCGCGCGGCGTGACGGCAGGCTCGGGGACGACATGGCGCCGGCGGGCGGGGAGTGCAAGCCGATCACGCCGCCGCAGGGCGCGCCGCCGCCACCGCCGCCGCCACCGGGTGGCGCGGCCGCAGGCGGGCCGCGATGTCCCTCCATGCTCGGGATCGGCGCGATCAGCGGACGCAAGCTCGCGATGTCGCTGCTCGTCTCGACGCTCGCGAACTACCTCAATCGCCAGATCGTCGATCGCACGAATCTGACGGGGACGTTCGATCTCGATCTGCGCTGGACGCCGGATAACGTCAACGTGGCGCCCGGAACGGCGCCGTTCCCCGTGTTTCCATTCGATCCGAACGGGCCGTCGCTGTCGACCGCGCTGCAGGAGCAGCTCGGGCTGAAGATGGAATCGGCGCGCGGGCCGGTGGACGTCCTCGCCATCGACGGCGCCGAGAAGCCAACGCCGGACTGAGCCGCTCGCGCAGCAGCCGCATGCCGCGCGAGAGGTTCACGGTCTAGGCCGGTGTCGTACTCCCACCCATGACAGCGAGAATCTCACCCGTGATGTAACTGCACGCCCGGCCAAATCCTTGCTATATCGGTATAGCGGAGGTCTCGATGGGTCTGCTACTGGTTGTTCTGCTGTTGATGGCCATCTTCTCAGTTCCGGCGTGGCCGTACAGCGCCGGCTGGGGGTACTACCCGAGCGGCGGGGCGCTGCTGGTTCTGCTGATACTCGCGGTGGTCTTCTATTCGCGTCCACGGCGCACGGTGTGACCGGCGCGACGCTCCCGGGCCGCAGCGAGTGTGTAGGTGCGGCCCCTGAGCGGGCACCCGGATGCTCATACGGCAGCCTGATGCCTTTAGTACGGTCGGGGCGTCCGTACCTCTGCCCGTAGAGCTGCCAACAGATACGATTCGGCTACATAAACCGCTGGTACATCAGTTGCTCAGGTGTCGGCCGCGACTGAGAAAGGAGCCAGCTGATGTACGAGGCCACCCCGCGTGTCGTCGATGCCGTCCAGCGGTTGAAAGGCGTGTTCCTCGAATCACCCTCGGTGCAGATGTCGCTCGTGGACGCGACGCGGCTCGCCGGGCTGGAGCGGAACACGACCAGGCTCATTCTCGAAGCGCTCGAAGACGCCCGGTTTCTGCGGCGCGCGAGCAACGGGCTGTTCATGCGCCGAAGCATGGACGCATCAACGGTTTAGCGCCCCGTCGGCAGATCGCGGACGCGCTCCTCCGGTCGTGCTCCGGCGTTCGCCACCGCCGCGGGCGACTCTCGCGTCCCGATTCTGCCGACCCCCTGGGGCCGGGGAGGTCACATGCTGCACAAGTTCAGCAAGGTTCGCGGGTTTCACATCCACGCCGTCGACGGCGAGATTGGCCACGTGGACGACTTCCTCCTCGACGACTCCTGGGCGCTCCGCTACCTCGTCGTCGATACGTCGAACTGGATCGGCGGGAAGCGTGTGCTGGTGTCACCGACGGTCGTCGCGGGACTGGATCCGGAGAAAGAACGGATCGAGCTCTCGATGACGCGCGACCAGATCGAGCACAGCAAGAAGCTCGAGACGGCCGACATCGCGCTCGACGAAGTGTTGCCGACGATTTGGATTATGTAGGTTCCTGTCTTTCGCGATCGGAGCGGTAGACGCAGACCTTCAGGTCTGCGAGCGCGTTTCGAAACCCGGGGCGCAGTGCTCGAGCAGCGAACGGCGCCGCGGCAGCTCGCGGGGGCGAGCCGGGAGCGGGTGAACTGGAATTCACGCGCTCCCGTCGAATCTAATCCCTAATCCCTAATCCCTAATTGTGAATGCTAAACACGTTGTTCATTCGGAGGTCTCTGGAAACAATGGGCGCTGCCAAGCGTACCCAG
>DATMZX010000376.1:0-8117 GCA_035573235.1 Gemmatimonadales bacterium | reverse complement strand
TCCCTGGCATCAAGACCGCTCGAAGCACGAACTCACGTACGTCCTGCGCGATGCTGGCAAAATCGACCAGTTCATCGCCCTTGCCGAAAAGCCAAGCCCACCGTCGCCACAATCGAGCAACGGAATCCGCGCGCCCAAGCTGACCATCGGCGAGCAAGTCTTTCTGAATGCCGGAGGCGTCAAGTGATTGACCGGGCAGTCTTTAACCGCCAGATCGCCGTCTTGGCCGAGATCCACCGGCACGTGTTGTCCGGCCCGACGATCGACGAGTACTACGCGCTCTTGTCCCCGCGCATGACCACCGAGCAGTTCGTGAAAATGGCGCGGCGGATCGAGATGTCCGCCGGCGGATTCTGGCCCAAGCCCGCCGAGTTTTTGCCGCCGGTGCACGAACGGCTCGGCGCCGAACAGCTTGCGCTCGAGGCGAAGCGCGAAGGGCTCTTGCCGGCAGGGCAGTCGCGGTTGCAGCAGCTACCGGCGAGGGCGTCATGAACGCCGGCGACCCGTGTCCGATGTGCTTGGGGCATCAGGCTCACGAGGGTTCAAGTCCCTGCGCGATCCACCACCAAGCGGCATTCATAGCGTACGCGAATCAGCATGCGTGGTTCGAGCCGTACACGCCGCCCAAAATCCCCGACGAGCTCAACGTGCCGCTGACGCGCCGCGACTTGCTCTTCGCGATCCAGCAGATGCCCGGCGAAGAGTGGCAACTCCTGTGGGAGCGGCTGACCGTCGCGTGGCGGCAGCCCGATGTTCACCAGCCTTCACCGGAGGGGTTGTGACCAACGGCGATCTTGTGATAGGGCTCGTGCAAAGGCTCGCGGTGCTCGGGCTCGTCATCGCCTGGATTGCTACCGGGCACGTGATTCTGCTCGGGGCAGCCGGCTACTGCGCGTTCACTGATCTTCTCGCGGAACTTGAGCGTCTAACGCAGGCGGTCCGTGACATACCCCGCACCAGCGTGAACGTGATCGACCAGCGGACGGTGCGACCCATCGAGGGGGACGAATGGCGCGGCAACTGACCACCGGTCGGCTGACAAATCGTGACAGCCGGGCGACCGAAGCCCAGCTCCGCGGCGCCGGCGTCGGCGAGCCCGCGATCGCGCTGTATCTCGGTGACGCCGAGGACGTGGCGGCACCGCCGACCGAGTCCGTGACGTTCCTCGGCGGGATTCGGCCGTCTCCCGCGGGCCAGTGGAAGATCGAGCTCCCGTGGTCGTGCTTGGTGAGCGACAACCACCGGCATTCGCGCATCGCGTCGCACGGGAAAGCGTACAAAGCCGCGCGCGCCAAAGCGCACGAGCTGGCCCGCGAGCAGTGGGGCGACGCGTCGGTGTTCACGGGGCCGGTGAGCGTCGGGCTCGCGTTCACGCCGCCTCGGTTAGGCAGGCCGGATCCGGTGAACCTCTTGAAGTGCCTGCTCGACGCGCTCACCGGCGTCTGTTACGCTGACGACGTGCAGATCGAGCGGCTGGCGGTCGACCGGCTGGCCCCGGATATTGACCGCCCGCACGTCACCATCACCGTGGAGGACATCGCCCTATGACGATCCACGACGGCGTCTCGTTGTTCCTGGACCGCACGGAGTACGAGGCGCTCCGGCTCTGCGTTGACGCGTGCGAACACCGCGCGCGGCTTGAGCAGGTACGGGCGGCCGACCCGGAACGCTTCGCCGAGGGCAAGCTCTGGCCGCCGCTGCCGCCGCTCCGCGCAACGGATTTCCCCCACATTGCGGCGGCCAGGCGCGCGCTCGGCATCCCGCTGCCCGAGGAGGTTTCACCGTGAAGACACAACGCGAGAAGGTCGAGGCCGTGGTCGCGGCGATCGAAGATCACATCAAACCGGCCGCACGTCACCATCACCGTGGAGGAGCTCGCACCATGACTGGCAAAGCCCGCACGTCGACTGTTTCGGGCACTCGCGTATGGGTCTGCGCCGCCTACGCCTGCGCCGTGCTCACGGTGCTCTGCGCGGTCGCCGATCTCGTCGCCGCAATTGTCGGCCGGTCGTTTTTCCTCGCCATCTACGTGATCACGTTCGCCGGCCTCGCGTACGCCTTCCGCATCTTGGGGGAAGGGTTCGCCGAGATGCACGAGTCGGAGCAGCGGATCACCGACCGGGATTCCAAATGAGCGACGAGACGGTTAGGCCAGCGCTCACGCGCGAGCAATGGGCGGCGTTGGTGATCGACCCCGAGCTGGGCCCACAAATCCCCATAACCGACGGCTCGCCATCGCTCATGATCCCGTTCCAGGCCGGCGATTACCACGGACTTGCCGCGCTCGCGCTCCACGGCCAGCCGTTCGGCTTCACGCGCGAGGGGCTTTTCGCGCTGCGCGAGGTGATGGCCAACTTCCGCGCCTTCGCGTCTACGGCGGGCGAGTTCGGCAACCAACTCATCGCGCAGTATGGCGACGCGGCGCAACGCGAGATTGACAAGATCGCGGCGCTGCTGCCGCCGGAGCAACCGTGAGCCTCGGAGACCGCGCCGTCGCGCGCTGGATGCTGCAACTGGAGACGGAAATCCTCATCGACGAGACCAACCTGCGCGCTCTGGTGCGCCAACTCGGTTTCGATCCCGGCGAAGGGGAGGCTGGCACGCGTGCGCTGTTCGCTCGTGTGCGCGCCGAGCTCGGAGCCGACGCGCAGCTCGTAATTGAGAAAGACGTCGCGCCCGGCTCGCTCATGGACCGGCTGACGTTGCGCGTCATGCACGCTGATCCCGTGTTGGCCCGCGGCCGCGTACTCGCTGTCTCGCTCGAGGAGCGAGCGTGAGCGCGTGGCCGTATGAGAACTTCCCCCGTGCTTGGCGAACGGTAGCGATCCTGCTGCTCGTCGTCGCCTGCGACGGACTCTATCGGGCGCACGGCGATCTCCCGAGAGCCGTGCCGGGCCTGATGCTCGGCGCCTTCGCGATCGGCGTCGCCGTTGGCGGCTATCTCCCGAGGAAACCATGAGGCAACGCGCCCCTATTGCCGCGCCATCGCGAGTGAGCAATATTGACCGCATCGTACATAGCCGGGCCGCTGATGGCTCGGACCGTACCGCGAGACGCGCGGTTTCGGTGCCTTCCCGGCACTGACGCCGCGCGTTTCCTCATCGGGTGAGGCGCTATGCCCAGTAACGGCGTTCATGTCGACGCGACACCGCTCTGCATCTCCGGCCAGGTCAACGTCAACATGGGCGAGCGCTTTGTCACGATCCCCGTCCGGCGCCGCCTCGACCTCAACGCGCAGATCGTCGCGCTGCCGTTCCATGTGCTGAAGGGCTTGGTCGCCGCCATTATCGACGCCGAAGCCAACGCCGAGCGCGCCGCCATCAACCAGGCGATCCGCCCGGCGATGCAGAAGGCCGGGGCCGTGGAGGCGCCCGCCTAACGATGTCCGCCGTGCTCCGGCCTGCGCCCGCCGCGATTCGCCGAGTCACCCTGTTCTTTCCTGGTGAAGCGGTCCTCTGTCGTCACCTCCATCCGCTCCCCGACACCACCCTCGAAACGCCGGCCGCGCTCCGCCAGTGTCGAACGTTCTTCTCGCGCCACGGCCGCACCGGCCCGCTCCACGAAGATCGGCACGGCGCGCCCTGCAACGAGTGGCTCTGGGTGTACAACGTCGGCGCCGATCCCTCAGCACCCGCCAAGCGCTCGCCCGCGCGGCTCGCGGTGCACCTGACGGTGGACGAAGCGCTCGCGTTAGGCAAGCACGCGGGCGACTTGGAGTGGGTGCGGCAGTTCCTCCGCTTGGGCGCGGTGCTCTGATGCCCGCCGTGTCCAAGGTGCCAGGCTTCACGCGGCATGAGCTGCGCTTCTGCGACGAGTACTTGATCGACCTCCGCGCCGATCTGGCAGCGGTCCGCGCCGGATACTCCGAGCGGAGCGCCAAGGAGCTGGGCTACCAGCAACTCAAGAAGCCGCACATCGCCGAGCGCATCGCTCAGTTGATGCAGGATCGCGAGCGGCGGACGCGGATCAAGGCGCACCGCGTGCTTGAGGAACTCGCCACGGTCGCGCTGTCGTCGATTGACGACTATGTGATCGACGACGACGGCCGCGTGCAGTTAGCCGAGGGCGCGCCCGAGGACGCTATGCGCGCGGTGTCCAGCATCAAACGCAAGGTGAAGACGTACACAATGCGCGACGAGCCGGTGACCGAGATCGAGACGGAAATCCGGCTTTGGGATAAACCGTCGACGCTGCGCACGGCGTTGCAGCATCTCGGCGCCTTGATCGAGCGGCATGAGCACTCCGGGCCCAACGGTGCGCCGCTCACGATGAAGCTGACCAGCGAGGAACGGCGCGCGCGGATCGACGCCATCATGGGGAAAGCGCTCGCCCGCCGCGCAGCGTCCGCTACCAACGGCCACAACGGCAACGGCTCGCACGCATGACGGTGCCCGCGGACGTGCTCGACTACCTGACCGACGAGGAAGCGGCCGAACTCGACGCGTTGCTCACGCCGCCCATCCGACCGTGGTTGGAACGCGTCTCGCCTGGATTCCGCTGGGACTGGCCGCATCTCGTGATCGTCGAAGATGCGCTCGATGCCGTGACGGTCGGCGACATCACGAAGCTCATGGTCTTCGAGCCGCCGCGCCACGGGAAGACGGAGCTCACCACGATCCGGTATCCCGTCTTCCGGCTCGTGCAGGACCCTTCGCTATCGGTCATCGTCGCGGCGTATAACCACGCGCTCGCCAGCAAGTTCTCGCGGAAGTCGCGCGCGTTAGCCCGCCAGGTGGGCTTAGCCCTCAACGACGAGCGCCAGGCCGCCGAGGATTGGGAGACGACCGCGGGCGGCGGCATCCGCGCGGTCGGTGTGGGCACCGGCGTCACCGGCACCGGCGGCGGCCTCATTATCATCGACGACCCCGTGAAGTCGCGCGAGGAAGCCGAATCGCCGACCTATCGCGATCGATGCTGGGAGTGGTGGCAGGACGACCTCCGGACGCGCCGCGAGCCGGGCGCCGCGACGATCCTGCAGGTGACGCGGTGGCACGAAGATGATCTCGCGGGCCGCATCCTGAATAGCGAGGAAGGCAAGGACTGGACAGTGATCTCGCTCCCGGCGCTCGCCGAGGAGAACGATCCGTTAGGCCGCGCGGCCGGTGCCGCGCTCTGCCCGGAGCGCTATGACGTGGCCGCGTTGGCAGAGATCCAGCGTGGCATGACCGACTACTCGTGGTCGGCACTCTACCAGCAGCGGCCGCGGCGGCGGAGTGGCAACATGTTCCCCCGCGACATGGTGCTGACCGTGGACGCCGCGCCCGCCGGCATCACGTGGGTGCGGTTCTGGGATAAGGCGGGCACCGATAAGGGTGGTGACTGGACCGCAGGCGTTAAGTTAGGCATTGCACGCGACGGCGTCGTCTACGTGGCCGACGTGCGCCACGAGCAACGGGCCGCGAGCGCGCGCCGCCTCATGATGCGCGCCACGGCCGAGCAGGACGGCGGCGACTGTGCGATCGGGATCGAGCAGGAAGGCGGCTCCGCGGGCAAAGACGCGGCGGCCGACGATGCGCGCTTGCTCGCGGGCTTCCGTGTGACGAGTGAGCATCCCACCGGCGACAAGGTGACGCGCGCCGAGCCCTTCGCCGCGCAGTGGCAGGCCGGGAACGTCCGGCTCGTCAAAGGCGCGTGGAACCCTGTGTATCTCGACGAGATGGAAGGCTTTCCGCACGCCGCGCACGATGATCAAGTGGACGCCTCGAGCGGCGCCTACAAGCTCGCGTTAGGCGGCGATACCGGGCTCTTGGACTACTACCGCGACGAGGCGGCCATCCGCGCCGCCGCTGCCGCGCACCAGAAGGTGGCCTAACAATGGCGGGACGCAACGGCGGCACCCCAGTCGCACCCGGACTCGTCGCCCGCGTGAGCGGCGCGATCCGTGAGTACGTCGCCGGCGTGACGCCCGGCTCCTTCTTCTCGCCCGGCCAGCCGATCGCGCCGTCCGCGCCGCCCGATGAGCCAAAGGGGCGCGTCTGGGACTTCCCCGTCTCATACAACATCCAGATCCAGCCGCGGTCGTACGAGCGGGTCGGCATGGCCACGCTCCGCGCGTTCGCCGACGCCTGCGAGCTCCTGCGGATCGGCATCGAGACGCGAAAGGACCAGATGGCGAAGTTGGGCTGGGCGATCACCACCCGAGACGGACAGGACGACAACGACGCGCTCGCCCGGCGGATCACCGAGGCGTTCCAGTATCCGGATCGTGAGCACGATTGGGCCACATGGACGCGGATGCTCATGGAGGAGATGCTCGTCACCGACGCGCCAGTCATCTACCGCCGGCCGACGAAGGGCGGCGGCATCTACTCGCTCGACCTCCTGGACGGTGTCACGATCACACGGAAGTTGGACGAGACCGGGCGCACGCCGGAGCCGCCATCGATCGCGTACCAACAGGTGATCAAAGGGCTTCCTGCATGGAACTTCACCGCGGACGAGCTGCTCTACGTGCCGCGGAATCCGCGCCCTGGCCGCGCCTACGGCATGTCGCCCACCGAACAGATCATGATCACCATCACGACGTCCGTGCGGCGCATGATCTACCAGATGGAGTACTACACGAAAGGCAACGTCCCCGAAGCGCTCATTGCCGTGCCGGCCTCGTGGACGCCCGCGATGCTGCGCGAGCTGCAGGCGTTCTGGAACGAAACACAGACGCGTGGCGAGGCGCATCAGGTCAAGTTCATCCCCGGCGATGAGAAGGTTGTCCTGACCAAGACCGCACCGCTCTTCGATGTCGGCGACGAGTGGCTGGCGCGCGTGATCATGTACGCCCTCTCGCTCCCGCCCAACGCGTTCGTCAAACAGACCAACCGTGCGACCGCGGCGACGCAGCAGGAAGTCGCGATGGAAGAGGGGCTGTTCCCGGCGATGGTGTGGGTGAAAAGCGTCATGGACCGGATCATCGCGAAATGGTTCGGCGCGCCCAACCTCGAGTGGTCGTGGGAAGATCCGAAGGACGTGGACCCGCAGGTGCAGACCGACATGGACGACACGAACATCAAGAACCGCTCGCGGACGATCAACGAGGTGCGGGCCGATCGCGGTGACCCGCCGGTGCCGTGGGGGGACGAGCCGCCGGCGCCCGGCAAGCCAGTGCCCGATCCCGACCCGCTGGAGCTCACCGACGACGCGAAGGTCGTCTCGGACGGCGTAAGCGCTGGGGCGGCGGAGAAAGCCGCCGGGAGGTCGCTTCCCCGACGCCGGCCCGCGTTCCGCAAGTTCCGACTCTAAGCTCGTCAAAGCCGCCGAGGACGACGCACCAGACTTTGCCCCGCTCCGCGGCGAGATGCTCGCCGCATGGCAGGCGCTGCGCGCGGTCGAGGACGCCGCGATTCCGGGCCTAACGGAGCGCTTCCTCGAGGCGCTGCGCGCGGTCCGCCGTGGCGCCGATGTCACGGCGATTGAAAGCGCGTTGGACGACGGCGATCTCGAGCAAGCGCTGCGCGCGGTGCCGCTCGCCGATTTCGCGGCCGCGCTGACCGCCGTGCTCCCAGAGATCGAGCAGGTGTCAGCGAACGCGCACGCGGGCGCCGGTGCTGCGATCCGCGCCACCTTCCCGCCGAGCGAAGCTGCGCGCGCGGCCGGTCGGTTGGGCTTCGCCTTCGACCAACTCTCGCCGCCCGTTATCCAGGCCATCCGCGACGAGGCCGCCACGCTCGTTACAGAGGTCACTGAGGAGACGCGGGCCGCGATCCGGCAGGCGATCGAGGCAGCGTACGTGGCGGGCAAGGGCTCGCGCATCGCGGCCCAACGCATCCGGCAGATCGTCGGGCTCACCACGCGGCAGCAGCAGGCGGTTGCGACCTACCGCGCCACGCTCGAGGCGGAAGGTCGGAGCGCTGCGCAGGTCGACCGGATGGTGTCGCGCTACGCGGTGCAGTTGCTCACGAGCCGCGCGTCGACGATCGCCCGCACCGAGACGAACGCCGCGATGAACCGCGGCCAGCGCGCCACGTGGCGCGATCTCTCGGCGACGGGCTTGCTCGACACGGCGAACTGGCGCCGGGAATGGCTCACAGTGCTGCCCGCGCCCGGCGTCTGCCCCATCTGCGCACCGCTCGACAAGCAGCAGGCGCCAATCCACGGTGTCTACACCGACGGCAGCGACGGAC
>DATMZX010000375.1:0-4021 GCA_035573235.1 Gemmatimonadales bacterium | reverse complement strand
ATCCGTCGGCACTCGATCGCGCGTCGGACCAAATCGAGCGCCGGACCCAGGCGCTGGTCGAGCTCGATCGCGCGCCGCAGGGGATCGTGGACCGCGGCCTGCGCGAGCTGGTGCGCGCCAAATTCCTCACCGAGGCGCTGCAGGAAGCCGACTGGGTGATCGAAGCGATCCATGAAGACGTCGTCGCCAAGCAGAAGCTGCTCGCCGGCGTCGAGCAGGCGGTCGCGGGCGACGTGCTGATCAGCTCTTCATCGAGCGGCTTGTTGCCGACGGATATCTTCGGACGCTGCCGCCGGCTCGATCGGTGTCTCGTCACGCACCCGCTCAATCCGCCCGAGCTCATCCCGATCGTCGAGATCGTGCCCGAGGGCCGGACGTCCCCCGCGACCATCACGCGGGCCGTCGAATACCTGCGGGCGCTGGGACGCTTTCCGATCGTGCTGAAGAAGGCCGTGCCGGGCTATGTCGTCGGCCGAGTGTCCGCGGCGGTCTGGCGGGAGTGTATCGACCTCGTCCTCAAGGGCGTCGTCAGCATCGACGACCTGGACCGCGCCGTGTCCCTCGGCCCCGCGATCGGCTGGGCAGCCGCCGGCCCGCACCTCACCTATCACCTGGGCGCGGGCGAAGGCGGGATCCGCATCTTCGTCCACCGGCTGCTGGCCAGTTTTGAGAGCTGGTGGCAAAACCTCGCCCACTGGTGGCAGCTCGATCCCGAGCAGCAGCGCAGCCTGGTCAGCGCGACCGAGCGCGCCTACAAGGGGAAAGTCGAGTTTCTGCGGGAGGCGCGGGACCGCCGTCTCAGCGCGATTCTCCGGGCTCTTGAGCAGGCACGCGCACCATCAGGATCGGAATCCGGCTGACGTGTCGTAATGCTGTCGCGGTGGTGCCGTGCATGACGTCGCCCAGCAGCGAATGCCCGTGCGTCGCCATCGCGATCAGGTCGACTTGCTCCCGCTCCGCCGCCGCCGCGATCTCTTTCGCGGGATCCCCCGCCGCCAACAGCGCCTCCGCTTTCACACCGGACGCCCGCAGCTCGTCGGCCATCCGCTCGAGATAGGCGCGGTCGTCTTTCATCTCCTGCGATTCCCGCAGGTTGAGCTGCTCCATGTTGCGCGCCGCCCAGCCGTCGGCGACGTGGAGCAGGAGCACGTCGGAGCCGAGCAGCTTCGCGAGCTGGCTCACGTGCCGCAGAATGGCGGCATCCGATTTCCCGTTCTCGAGCGGGACCAAGATGCGTTTGTACATCAGCCGATCCAGCCGCCGACGATCCGCACCAGCAGCCACGCATTCAGCGCCGCGATGAACACCGCGACCACGTAGGCGAGGACCTTCAGCCAGCGCGGGTTCACGAACTCGCCCATCTTCAGGCGATCCGACGTGAACATCACGAGCGGGAAGACCGCAAACGAGAGCTGCAGGCTGAGGATCACCTGGCTGAGGATCAGGAGTTGGGCGGTGCCGTGTTCACCGAAGAAAATAGCCGTGAAGGCGGCGGGCACAATCGCGATCAGGCGCGTGATCAGCCGGCGCAGCCACGGCCGGATCCTGATGTTGAGGAAGCCCTCCATCACGATCTGGCCGGCGAGCGTTCCCGTCAGCGTGGAGTTCTGCCCCGACGCGAGCAGCGCGAACGCGAACACGGCGCTCGCCCCGGTCACGCCGAGCAGCGGCGTGAGCAGCCGATAGGCGTCCTGGATCTCGGCGACGTGCGTTTCTCCCATGCGATGGAACGTGGCCGCGGCGACGATCAGGATCGCGGCGTTGATGAACAGCGCGAACGACAGCGCCACGGTCGAATCGATGAACGCGTACTTCACCGCTTCGCGCTTGCCCGTCGGCGTCTCCTCGTAACTGCGGGTCTGCACGACGGAGGAATGCAGATAGAGATTGTGCGGCATCACCGTCGCGCCGAGGATGCCGATCGCGATGTAGAGCTTGTCCGGATCCTTGAGAATCGACACGCTGGGAATGAATCCCTTGAACACGCCCGCCATGTCGGGCTTGGCAATGAGAATTTCGAACAGGAAGCAGCCGGCGATCGTGGCGATCAGGGCCACGACGAGCGCCTCGAGCAGCCGAAAACCCTTTTGCTGCATGTACAACACGATCAACACGTCGAGCGACGTGATGCCGATGCCCCAGGCCAGTGGAATGCCGAACAGCAGATTGAGCGCGATGGCCGAGCCGATGACTTCCGCGAGGTCGCACGCGGCAATCGCGATTTCGCAGATCACCCAGAGGAAGAACGAGACGGGCTTCGAGTAGTGGTCGCGGCACGCCTGCGCGAGGTCGCGCCCACTTACGATGCCGAGCTTCGCGGCGAGACCCTGGAGCAGAATTGCCATCAGGTTGGACAACAGAATCACCGTCAGCAGCGTGTAGCCGAAGCGCGCGCCACCCGCGAGGTCGGTCGCCCAGTTGCCCGGGTCCATGTACCCGACGGCGACCAGATAGCCCGGCCCCGCGAACGCCAACGCCTTGCGCCACCAGCTGCCGTGCTGGACCGGAACGGTGCGATAGACCTCGGCGAGACTCGGCGCGACGCGCGGCTGGCGCCAGCCGGCGTCGCCTGAATCCAGAACGCTATTCGCCATCGGTTTCCCTGCAGAACAGCAGCAGCCCCAGCTCCTGGCCGACGACGCGCGTCGTGCCGTCGCTGAGACGCACGATCGTTGGACCGTTGAACGGCTGGCGATCGATCACGGTGAGGCGCATGCCCGGCGTCAGACTTTGTTCGGCGAGGTAATGCAAACGCGCTGGGTTTTCGTCCCCGACTTCCTGCAGGATGAGCGAGGTGCCGACTCCCGCTTCCGCGAGCGTCACCAGCTCGGCTTCCTCGATTTCACCGGCCGCCGTAGGAATCGGCGCGCCGTGCGGATCGTAGCGCGGCTCGCCCAGGGCGTCCGCCATGCGCTCGATCAGCTTCTCGGACGCGGCATGCTCGAGTCGCTCCGCCTCGATATGGACATCACCCCAGTCGAAGCCGAGTTTGCTCGTGAGATACGATTCGAGAATGCGGTGGCGGCGGATCATCTGCAGCGCCGCGCGCCGTCCCTGCGGCGTGAGCTGCACACCCCGATACGGCACGTGCTCGATCAATCCGGTTTCGGACAGCCGCTTCATCATGCCGCTCACCGACGGCGGCGCGACTTCGAGCATTTCCGCGATGTCGCTGGTGGTGGCGAACCCACCCTGGCTCGTGAGATGGAAGACGGACTTGAGATAGTCTTCGACAGAGCGTGTCAGCGGCGGTTGTGGGGATCGAATCGCGGCGTTCAAGAGCCCTCCCGTTCAAATCACTGTCAACGAGACAGGGCATTAGGCTAGCCTAAAACACAAAATTTGTCAAGCGAAATTGTGGATTTTGTAAGGCTAAGAAACCAAGCTAATTAGCGGTGTGAGAATGCGCTCGCTCATCCCCCAGATAGTGTGTTTTCCCACTGCATATGCGGGCAATACCTGAGTGGGGATGCCAGGATGATCGACTGTCATCGACGTGCGAGCCCCCGGCGCCTGCAGCGAATGGAAAGAAACCCAGAACGCCGACTGCACCTCCAGACTCTCGACGATGGCAGGTCGCTTCGTCAACGCGAATACAAATGGACGGACAACAACGGGCGGCAGCACGGGGGTGCGCGGGTACAGGTCGTCGAGCACACCGAGGCGCTCGGCGTGCGACAAATCGACGCCGATTTCTTCCAGTGTTTCGCGGATCGCGGTTGTGAGCAGGTCGGGATCGGTCGGCTCGCGGCGCCCGCCGGGGAATGCGATCTGCCCCGACCAGCGGTCGCCGACGCGCACCGCGCGATGGATGAACAGCGTCTCGAGACCGTCGTCGCTGTCCCGGAGCAGCACCGCGACGGCGGCAGCAATCATCCCGGTTTCGAATGGAATCTCGACGGGCTGGTATGCGCGAAGCTTTCGGCGTGCAGCGTCGAGCGTGGCGATCACGAGTCCCTAGGCAGACACTTCTTCCCCACCATCGACATTGATCACATTCCCCGTGATCCAGTCGGCTTCG
>DATMZX010000374.1:0-3940 GCA_035573235.1 Gemmatimonadales bacterium | reverse complement strand
GAGCTGGCTCAGGCGGAATGGCGTGGACCGAGCCGATGCTCGGCCGGATCACCGACGCCGGAACCGGCGATTTCCTCACGACGCTCGTCGATCTGGACAGCGTGGTTGGCGTGATCGTCGTCGTGGCGATCACCGTCGCCGTGACATCGCGGCTTCGCCGTTCGGCGGACGCCGCTCGCGGCTTGACCGCCGTGGAGATGTTCGGCGTCGCGCTGCTGCTCCTCTCCCTGCTGGCGCCGGACGCCATTGGCGAGGGCGGGTACATCCCGGTGCGGATGCGCATCCTCGGCGCGTTGGCGCTCTTCCCGGCGATGGTGGGCGCGATCCAGAAACTCTCGCCCACCGTGCGCCGTGCGGCTGCTGCAGTTCTGCTCGCGGGCTTCGTACTGCGCACGGGCTGGCTCGTTCGCGAAGGCCGGGTGGTCGACGCCAATCGGGACACCGCTCAGCGGTTGCTCGTGCAGGCAGGGGCGACCGATGGCGCCTGGATGGTCAGCCGCCTGACGGTATACCGGGACTGGCCGTCGCGGATCGGGGTCTATCGACACCTGGCCGAGGCCATCGCGACGTCGCCTGCGATCACGGTCGTCAATAATTATGAGACCTTGAACGACATTTTCTTGGTGCGCTGGCGAAACCGTCCCGACTGGGTGTTGTTTCGCCCCGCCGGCGACACGTTGAGAGCGGAGCTGAGTCCCGGATCGCTGACGCCGCCTGGCCCGATTTTCGTTCTGCACGAGCGCGGCCGGCCGGTCGCGGCTGGCGACTCCACGCTCCATGTCGCGCGCACCGTCGTCGGCGGCTCGTTCGCCGTTACGGTGCTGGAGAAGCGCCGGATGGTGGAAGCGTCCCGCGACGCGGCGCAGACCGGCCGTTAGCCGCCCTAGCGGACGAGGCGATAGAAGGTCGACGTCGAGTCGTCGTACAAGTAGGGTGTGCGATCCGGCGCGAGCTGGAGGAGCGCGCGATTCTCTTCGCCGCGGTCGTACACGAGCCAGGTGCGGGCATCCGGCAGATCGGCCTCGTTGGCGATCAGACTTCTGTTATAGAAGTGGTTCTCCCCGTAGCGGATGAAGACGAGTGTCCTGCGTCCGGGGAGGTGCGACACGTCGGTCGTGAAGTCTGACTGGTACTGCCGTCGCACGATGTGCTCGCGCTGCATGTGCAGGATCGCGACGCGCGCGGGCAGGGCCAGAAAGAGAAACAGCAGAAGGCCGGCGAGTGCTGCGTGCGCCGCGGGGTTCGGCGGCGTGATGCGTCGCGCCGCCTTTCGCCAGGCGATCAGTCTGATCCACACCGCCCAAATGCCGAACGCCGTCAAGAACGGCAGGAGCGGGGTGATCTCGAGGTAGTAGAGGCTCCAGGCGGGCGGGTGCGCGTACGACAGGTACGCCGCCGTCAAGAGGAGGCTGCTCGCCACGGCGAACCACCCGGCTGCGGGCAGGACGATCAGCGCCACGATGACGAAAGGCGCCAACCCTTTCTGCAGACCGTGGTAGGCGTCGCCGAACATCACGTGCCAACGATCGAAAAAGGCGCGAGGCAACCGCCGCGGGGTATAGCCCTCGTGCATGGTCTTGAAGGACTGCGCGAGGTGCGCCATATCGGTGGGCAGCACGTGATCGGGCGGCGACTGGTCCGCGCCGAACCCCATCCGATCGAACGGCAGATACTGGTTGGTGTACGCGCTGTAGGGCGTCGTGCGCCAACTCCCGGTCGTGTTTGCGCTCCAAACTGGAATCACGGCCACGATTGCCAGGGCGAGAAGCGCGGGCCGGACGAGCGACCGCCATGTTCGCCCGCGCGCCACATCTCGAAGCACGACGACGGCGATCGGGATTGCGAAGGCCACGGCGGTCAGCGGTCGCGTGATCGCCATCCAGCCGACGCAGCCGGCGAGGACAACGAGCCATCGCTCGCCGCCCGACTCGCGCCACTGGAGCACGGCAAGCCATCCAAGCAGCCAAAGCGCGCTCGACGTATTCTCCGAGAAGTAGCTCGGACGAAACAACATCGTGCTGTGAAGCGGGATCCACAGCACGAGCGTGAGCGCCGCCACCCAACCGTTCGCGACCTTCCGGACCAGCACGAACAGCAGCGCCGCAGCCGCGCCGTTGAGAAGCAGCGGGACGAGGCCGGGCGCACCCAACCAAATGCCCGGCACGAGCAGAATCCCGTGCCCCGGCCAGTACTTCGACGCATACGTCGGCGTCACGAGCACGTGGATCTGTTCGAAGAACGCTGGAATCGGCGGGCGCGGCATGGCCCAGCGGCCCTTGGCGAACGTCTCCGCCTGCAGGAGATACGACGCTTCGTCGTGGATGACTGGCACCTGGCGCAGCGATCCCCAGAGGTACCAGATGACGGCCATCATGACCGCGGCGGCGAGCGCCGGCGCGAGCGGCGAATCGGGGAGCCCGCGAAGTCGCTCGAGCCTCCGCTCCGGAACGCGACTCGCGATCCAGCCGATCAGCAGCACGATGACGGCGAGCGGGATGAACTGCAGGAGCCCGTACGACGTCACGGCGACACGACCCTGAATCCGTGTGCGTGCCGCACTATGCGCGTGCTACGTCGAGCAGCGCGACAAAGTGGAGCGAACGGTCGAACAGCCAGGTTGCCGGCGGCGGATACAGCCGCAACGAGGCCTGCCATCGGCGGACCACGAGATTGAGCGATTCGAACGCAACGCTCCACTGTCGCCGCGACCAGTAATTGTAGGGCAGTCGGACGTTGTGGCGTGCGTTTCCAACCCAATCCATGCATCGCAGCGTCAGCCCTGCCGCGACTCCTTCACGCAGATGGTCCTTGATGACGACGGCGCCTCGCGCGACACGCGCGGCCTCGCACAGGAGCACGGCCGGGTCGTCGGTATGGTGGAGCACGTCGACGATCAGCACGACGTCCACGCTGGCGTCACCATACGGAATGTGCTCGCCGTCGAACGCCCGGACCGGGATCGCGGTCTCCGCTCGCGCGAGCACGTCGACACCCTTGATGCGAATGTCCGGGCGCAACGCGAGCAGCCGGGCTGCCAGCTGGCCGTCGCCGCAGCCGACGTCGAGCACCTTGGCGCGAAGCGGAATCAGCGGGGCGATGTGTTCGGACAGGATTCGCACGCGGCGCGTGTGGACGTACCGGCCGTGCATGCGGCCGAGTATGGTCATCGGCGCTTCATCCCCAGCACGCTCAAGAAAAAGCTCGATAGCACGGTCTGGAAGCCGAGCGTGGTGAGCATCATGCCTGGGATCACCCAGCGCATGGTGTGGCTGTAGTCGAGGGGGCCGAAGTTGACCGACCACCACTGGCGCACCGCGCCAATCAGCAGCCCCAGGCCGGCGCACATCGTCGCCGCGCCGGCGATCAACCCACGCTCGAGGTTGACGACTTTGCCGAGCCGGTTCAGGCGTGAATCCTCCGGCAGCAGATTCTCGCTGATCGCGAAGACCTTCGTGAAGAGCGCGAACACGATCGACTGAAAGCCGGCGATGATCGCCAGGCTGGCGAAGAGGAGCGTGTGCACGTCGAAGGTGACGCGGCCGATGCGCAGCCCGGGCAGGGCGATGCCATAGCCGACGGCGCCGAGCGCGATGAGCAGGGCGCCGGGCATGAGGAACAGCCACCGGGGGCTATAGAGCATGAAGAACCGGAGCGTGCGCCAGCCGTCGCGGAAGGTCCGGAGATGCGGCGCGTGTGCCTTGCGGCCATCGACGTGTAGCGTGATCGGCACCTCGCTGACCTTCGCGTCAATCAGGCTCGTCTTGATGATCATCTCAGTGGCGAACTCCATCCCCGTGCAGCGCTGGCCGAGCCGTTCGTAGTGGGCGCGGGTGAAGCCGCGGAGACCACAGTAGACGTCCGAGATCGGCGCGTGAAACCAGCCGCGAGCGAGCCAGGAGAACATCGGGTTTCCCCACCAGCGGTGGAGAAAGGGCATTGC
>DATMZX010000373.1:0-4891 GCA_035573235.1 Gemmatimonadales bacterium | reverse complement strand
AGTTCGCTCCCCGGCTCAGCTCCCGAGCAGGTCGAGCTTGCGGAGGTCGAGCGCGCCCTTCGTGCACGCGTACGTCCCGGGCTTCGTCGGCACCACGCGCACAAACTCGCCGTGGCGCACCTGCATTATCACGCCGCACGTCGTGATCCGGCGCCCAGCGAGATCGAACGGCGCGAAGAAGCCGTCCGCGCTGAACTTGTGGATTTGATCGAGTTGCTCGAAGATGGTCTTGCGGGTCACGCCATTCACGCCATGCGCGGCGACCGCACGCTTCACTGCGTCACGAAGCGCGATGCCGGCCGCCCACGCGTACGCCGCGTAGCTGTTGAGCTTGCCGGGGCCGGTGTACTTCACGAAGTTCGCCAACATCGGTACGGCCCGCTGGTCCGCCTTGTTGTAGAAGGGCAGGAAGGGGACGCTCACGTAGTTGCCCTCGACGTCGCTCCCGCCGCTCGCGAGGAACCGCGCGTCGTAGCACTGCACCGTGCAGTCCCACACCGTCACGCCGGTGAGACCCTGCAGCGTCGCTTCCTTCCGCAGGGCGACCATGCACGTGTACGGCAGCGTGCACTGTGCATAGTTGGAGTGCCTCTTCTTCATCGTGCGCACGACGTCGGTGAACTGGCTCTGCGGCGCGTTGGCGGCGAGATCGAAGTCGCCATCAGACTTGATGCCCGCGTCCCGCAGCGCGCCGAGGCCGGCGAACAGGTCGTCGCGCGTCGCCTTCGACCCATTGGTGAAGATATAGATGCCGTGGAGATGCTTCCCATGCTGCTGCTGGAAGTAGAACGCGCGGCCGATGCCAGACTGGTAGGTCTGCGGATGCTGGTCCTTGGTGGAGCAGATCAGCACCGGCGGCACGACGGGGAACGACTCGTCGGAGCACTGGTGGAGCACCGTTGCGGTGACGAACGGGATGTCGGGGATCCCGATCGCCGCACCCGTAGCGTCCCTGCAGTTGCGCATTTCGCCGACGGACGCAAGGAAGATGGCCGACGTGCCCACCATCACGGCGTCGTTCTGGCACCCGCTGATCAGCGCGTCGCGCGTGATGTCGGGGTTCAGCTGCGAGTCATAGAAGTCGACCACGACCTTGCGCCCGGCGAGGCCGCCGTTGGCGTTGAGGTACTTGGCGACGCCGAGCACGCCATCGACTGATCCCCGGAACAGGTTCGGAGCGAGCGCGCTCTCGACGTCGGCCACCACCGCGATGTGGAACTCCCTGGCGGTGATGCCCACCTCGGTCGCCCGGGGCCTCTCACCGGTCTGCGCGCCCGCGGCGGCGGCCGTCGCCGCGACCACGAGCGTCGCAAGCAGCCCCACGGTCACCCATCGCCACCTCTGCATTGCTCCCCCTGGAAGCCGGGCATAAAGGCTATGAGAGCGCTGCGCGTGGCAGAGGTCGCGCCCCGGGCACACCGAACCGGCGTGGAAGTACTGCTCCGAAGGGCCGCCCCTCTGATCGTGCGACGTACGAAGCGCCTGCCGCGCGAGAACTGCCGATCGGCATGGGCCGGCGGCGTTGGATTCAGCTGCCTGGCGGACGGTAGGAGACCGAACGTCTGAGGGCAGCGTCAGCTTCCTCGATGGTGAGGAGTTTGATGGTGTTGATCCGCCCGGCTGCGCTCGCTCCGACGGTGAACGCTGCCGCTGCGGCAGCTTCGTCGTCGGGTAGATCGCAGACGACGAACGCATCGACGTCACCGAATGCGAAGTGGAATGAATCGAGCTTGCCGCCGAGCTCTGAACACATGTCGCTGACCGCAGCTGCTCGGCTGGCGGCGCCGGCTTTCCTAATGCCCTCGACAGCCTCGGGTGTGTAGGTGGCCTCGAACAAGTACTTCGGCATGAGATCCCCCCGTCCCTCGTGGCTCGCAGTTGTGGCTCGCGCCCCGATTGTCGCACAGCTCGACAAAACGCGCTGTTGGATCGGAGCAGCTGTTCGGTGCGGGAGGCGCGATTCGATTCGAGTGCTCGCCACCCCGAACTGCCGGTCGGCTCGCGCCGGACCGGGCATTATGTGTTCGAGGACGGGTTGTTCTCCGATGATTTCGACTCGCGCGAGAGCGCGGAGTAGCGAGGAGCAGTCGAACGTCTGATACGAGGCCGAGTCCGTCGTTCGCGTCGGCGTGGCGCCGAGAGCGGCTCACGGTGGAGGAGCGGGTGGCTCGTGGGGTGGCGGCACGCCGCGACGCCCCGCGGTCCAGCCACGCGAGCTTTGAGCCGGCGTCGGATCGTCCGGATCCCATCGCGTTGTTGGAACAGCAGAGCGCCAGCCGGGTGGCGGAGCTGGTTCCAATCCGGTATGGGCGAATGCTGGTGTCGGCGTTCACGTTTTATCGGGGCGGGGCGGCGATCATGGCCAATGACTTGGCCCACACTCCCACTTCGGGTGTCCGAGTGCAGCTGTGCGGCGACGCTCACCTTTCGAACTTCGGCGTGTTTGGTACACCCGAGCGGCAGCTGATTTTCGACATCAACGACTTTGACGAGACGCTGCCGGGTCCATGGGAATGGGATGTCAAACGCCTGGCGGCCAGTTTTGAGATCATGGGCCGCTACCGCGGTTATTCGCGCGCTGACCGTCGCGCCATCGTGATGGCGGGCGTGTGCGCGTATCGCGACCGGATGCGAGACGCCGCGGCCGAACCCACGCTCCGTGCGTGGTACGACCACCTCGAAGCGGGTCAGCTTCTCGACGAGGTTGCTCGCGAGGTGCGCACAGGCGAGCTTGGCAAGAAGTCCGCCGCCAAGGCACAGAACTACATCGCCAAGGCGCGCACCCGCGACAGCGTGCGGGTGCTGAGCCGCCGAGCGGACAGCGTCGACGGCGAGCTTCGAATCGTCTCTGATCCGCCGCTCATCGTGCCCATCGATGAACTGATCGTGCCCGGTTCGGAGTGGGAGAAGACCGACGCTCTCGTCAAGGAGCTGCTGTCCTCGTATCGCCAAACGCTCGCTGTCGAGCACCACCCGCTCGAGGAATTCCGTTACGTTCACGCAGCGCGCAAAGTCGTCGGCGTGGGAAGCGTCGGCACCCGTTGCTACATCCTCTTGCTGATCGGACGCGACGAGAACGATCCGCTGATCCTCCAGGTGAAGGAGGCACAAGCCTCGGTACTCGAACCCTTCGCCGGTACCAGCGAACACACCCACCACGGCCACCGCGTCGTCGCGGGACAGCGCCTCATGCAGGCCGCGACGGACATCTTCCTCGGGTGGCAGCGGATAACCGGCCTGGACGGCCAGACGCGCGACTACTACGTGCGCCAGCTCCACGACTGGAAAGGGAGCGCCGATGCCGAAGTCATGGCCGTGCGCGGTGCGCTGCACTACAGCCGTATCTGCGGCGCCACCCTCGCCCGCGCGCACGCGCGCTGGGGAGATCGAATCGCGATCGCTTCATATCTCGGCAAAGGCGAGACCTTCGATCGCGCGATCGCCGACTTCTCAGCCGCGTATGCCGACCAGAACGAGCGTGACTATGAGACACTCGTCGGCGCTGTGAAGTCAGGGCGCATCAGCGCGCACACTGGCGTCTAGTGCACAGTCGACGACAGTCCGTGGACACCGGAGCCAGAGCTGCCGATCCGAGGTCGCGGCTAGTCCCTGCGAGGCATCTTGAGGGCTCCCCGTAGGAGGCCCCAAGAATCCCGCGAACAGCGCGCCAAGCAATCCACCGAGGAACTCGTACTCCGCCGTCGACGCACCCGCGAAAACAGAATGCAGGATCAGCCCCAGCAAGAGACCGAGCACGATACCTACGACCGCCCCGATGCCAACACCGCGCACCACCGCGTTCATACGTCTCTGGGCGGATCGCATCAGCGCGTGTAGGAGGAGCCTTCTGCGGTGACCAGCCATTCGAGCGCGAGCTCGGCGACCTCCCGAGTGTCGAACTCGGCGAGGATCACCTCGCCCTCGTACGCGATCGAACCGCGGATCGCCCACGTCCGCTGATCGATCGGCACAAGACTGCACCACGCCTCGCGGCGCTCCGCGAGCAGCTCCTGCAGGATAAGCACGGCCGATGCCGGAAGCTCGGGGAGCGTCACAGCGGTCTCCTTCTCCATGGCGGTTTGCCGACGATCCGCGGGCGGGGACAAGTCTTGCAAACAATGCCTCGTGACGCGTCGAGACCGGGTGAGCGGCGCCAGATCTGCCGTTCGACACATCCTGGATCGGGCATCATGCGTGTGTGGCTGTGATTGAGTACGCGTCGGTTCACCGAGCCTTGCGGGCCGCGATTCCCGAGTTCGGAGACTCAATCGCCGAGCACCTTGCCTGCGACGAGGAGGGGCTTCAGCACGTCCTCGTCGGCGACCTCACTCGCTTCTTACTCGCAGCACGAGATCGCGCGACGACGAACTTGTCGGGCGATGTCTCCACTTTCTCGATGAAGCGCTGCGCGACGGGGACCCGATGGTGCAGAACTTGGTGCAGCTCTCATTCGTAGAGAACGTCGGGCCGTTTCGTCGGCGACGCGGCGACGTTCAACGAGACGTGGCCGACCGCACTTCGTCGGGAGGCGGAGCGGCAGCGCGACTGGAAGCGCGGAGACCCTGGGCCTGCCAGCGTGTGCGGCTAGTGCACACCTACCGATCGGCGCTCGCGTAAGCACGTCAGAGCAGGCATCATGCGTGCCCATCCTGGTGCCGATGTGTACCGCGCAGGTTAGGTCTCACCGGATGGTGCCAGCGCGCATGACAGATGAGCGGTGTTCGGTCTGCGGGGGTTCGCCCTTGCACCATCTTGGTTGTCCCACGCTGGAGCGATACCTCTGGCTAATGGCGCTTGTCCTCGGTTCAGTGACAGTCCTGGAAGCCGGCCTCGTGCTTTTCGGCGGAAACCACGGCGACCTGAGGCCAGCGACCGCGCTCACACTGTTGTT
>DATMZX010000372.1:0-5000 GCA_035573235.1 Gemmatimonadales bacterium | reverse complement strand
GGTCGTGCGCGCCAGTTCGACGGCAGTTGACACTGCCGCGTGGGCGGGCACTCGACTCAGGAACCGGAGCTGGTAGGCACCCAGTCGCAGCACGTCGTGCAGGCGGCGATCGGCTCGTTCCAGGTCGAGCGCGCTGTCGAGTACGCGCTGTTGGCGCAGCACCCCCGCGGATAGCTCATAGGCAAGCCGCCGATCACGCTCGGCCAGGCCGGTCAGGTGGCGGTCGCGCGCCGCGTCGAGGGGGGTGCCGGCGCGGACGTCGTGGAGAATCTCGAGGGCCGCGCGACGGGCGGCGGTGCCGGCTGCCTTAATCCAGCATCCCCTTCGCTGGGGACGAAGGCACCGCGATCTCGCGCCGCGGCATGCGCCCCGCCAGATAGGCCGTGCGACCGGCGTTCGTCGCCAGGCGCATCGCATGCGCCATCGCCACCGGATCCTGCGCCGCCGCGATCGCCGTATTCATGAGAATCCCGTCGACGCCTTGCTCCATCGTCACGCACGCGTCCGACGCCGTGCCGACGCCGGCATCCACGATCACGGGCACATGCAGCCGCCGCTTGATCGTGCGAATGCTCAGCGGATTGAGCAGGCCGAGCCCCGAGCCGATCGGCGAGGCGAGCGGCATGACCGCCGCGCAGCCCGCGTCCTCGAGCCGCAGGGCCGTCACGAGATCTTCATTTGTATAGGCGAGAACCTTGAAGCCTTCCTTCACCAGCACCTTCGCGGCCTCGAGCAGGCCCGCGACGTCCGGCAGCAGCGTCTCTTCGTCGCCGATCACCTCGAGCTTCACGAAGTCGTTGAACCCGGCTTCGCGCGCGAGCCGCGCGTAGCGGATCGCGTCCTCGGCCGTATAGCAGCCCGCGGTGTTCGCGAGCAGAAAGAAGCTCTTCGGGTCGAGGAAGTGCAGCACGCTGCTCTCTTTGCTGCGATCGAGATTGACGCGCCGCACCGCGACCGTGACGACCTCGGCGCCCGATGCTTCGATCGCGCGCACCATCGTCTCCATGTCGGGATACTTGCCGGTCCCGACCAGCAGTCGGGACTGG
Source organism: Gemmatimonadales bacterium (assembly GCA_035573235.1). Classification (GTDB taxonomy): domain Bacteria; phylum Gemmatimonadota; class Gemmatimonadetes; order Gemmatimonadales; family GWC2-71-9; genus 20CM-2-65-7. The sequence goes on along the minus strand of DATMZX010000372.1, from coordinate 3,954 downwards.
AACGCGCGCCCACCGATCGTCAGCGGCTCATCGCGCAGCGTTTCAATCGCCGTGGTCATCATCCACCTCCCACGAAATGCACGAGCTCGATCGCATCACCGTCCTGGACGGTGACCTCTCCGAGGCCGATCCGGCGGACGATCTTGCGATTATGCTCTACGACCACCGCGCGCGGATCGAGCTCGAGCTCGCTCAGCAGCTCGAGCAGCGTCACGCCCGCCGTGATCTGTTTGGGCTCACCGTTGATCACAACATCCATTCCCGTATCCTCCGTGCTGCCGCGGCCGGGTCCGCGTCATCCCACAACGCGCGAATCGCGGCCACGCCGTACGCTCCACACATCCTCACGTCCTGAACCCGTTCCGCCGTTATGCCGCCGATGGCGATGACCGGCAGCTCGCCGGCCGCGGCGATGATGGCGCCGAGTGTCTCGACCCCGAGTGCCGGACGGCCGGGGTGTGACGCCGTCTCGAACACCGGCCCTACCAGAAGATAGTCGGCCCCCGAAAGTCTTGCGGCCTCGGCCTCCTTCAGGTCGTGCACCGATTGGCCGATCCACCACAGCGGATTCAACGCGCGCGCCGTCTCGACCGGAAGGCTGCCGCGACCGAGCTGGACGCCGGCGCACGGCACGGCGAGCGCGACGTCGAGACGGTCGTTGACGAATAGTCGGACGGTCTGACGGTGGGACAGTCGGACCGCCAGCTCGTAGTGCTCGTGCCCGCTGAGCTCCCGGCCGCGCGCGTGAAATGCGAGCTGTGACCCTCCGCCCTTGGCGAGCTCGGCTGCGACGCTCTCGAGGTCAGGTCGCCGCGCGATGCGCTCGTCGGTGATCGCATGCAGCCGCGGCAGCGGCGGTCTCACGTGAACCTGGTGCCGGGCTTGAGCCGCGCGCCGCGCAGCCATTGCTCGGCGGGCATGCGCGGCTTTCCCGCGGGCTGCACTTCGAACACCTCCACCGATCCGCCCGCGGTGTCCTGGAATGGCCCGGTCGCCACGATGAGTGACGGCCCGGCCGAAACGATCTCGCCGGGCGCGCCGGTGCCGGGGAACGGCGTCTCCATCACCTTCGGCGTGAACAGCTTGATCTGTTTTCCCGTGAGCTCGGTCCAGGCACCGGGCCGCGGGTCGAGCCCGCGAATCAAGCCGCTGATCGCGCGCGCGTCCTTGGTCCAGTCGATCCGCGCGAGCTCGTGCGTCAATTTCGGCGCGAACGTGGCGCGCTCCTCTTTTTGGGCGACCGGCATGGGTGGCGGATCACTCTGCTCGAGCATCGCCAGCGTTTCGACCAGCGCCTGCGCTCCCATCTCCGCGAGATGCGCCGACAGCTCGCCCGCGGTGACGTCGGGATCGATGCGGTGCGGGATCTGATGCAGCACGGGACCCGAGTCCATGCCGGCATCGAGCTGCATGATGCTGACGCCGGTCGTTTCATGGCCGCGCATGATCGCCCACTCGACGGGTGCGGCGCCACGGAGACCGGGAAGCAGCGAGGGATGCAGGTTGACCATGCCGCGCGGCGGCAATCCGAGCAGCGCGGGCCTCAGGATGTGGCCGTAGGCGACGACCACGCCGATGTCGGGCCGCAGGTCGCGCAGATTCTGCAGAAAGGCGGGATCGGTCGGTTTTTCCGGCTGGAGCACGAGGAGATCTTCAGCCTGCGCGACGACTTTCACGGGAGGAGGAACGAGCTGTGAACGGGAGCGGCCCTGCGCCGCATCGGGCTGCGTCACGACGGCGACGACGTCGAAGCCTTCGCCGACCAGCGCGCGGAGCGACGGCACCGCGAAGTCGGGCGTCCCGAAAAAGACGACGCGCACCTACAGCTCTCCCGCCGGCTCCGGCGTAACCTCCTTCAAGTATCCGGTCTGTCCTTTGCGCGCCTTCTTCCATTTGGACAGCAACAGATTGCGCTTCACCGCGCTGAGATGATCGAGAAACAGAATGCCGTCGAGATGGTCGATCTCGTGCTGGATCGCGCGAGCCCTGTAGCCGTTCGCTTCGACGCGGTACTGGCGCCCGTCGCGGTCGAGCGCCTCGACGACGACGCGCGCGGGCCGCGTGACATCCCCGAAGACTTCGGGAATCGAGAGGCAGCCTTCTTCCGCCGTCTCTTCCTCGTCGCTGCGCTCCAGAATCACCGGATTGATGAGCACGAGCTCGCCCGGATCCTCTTCGCCCACGTCCACGACGGCGACGCGTCGCGCGATCCCGATCTGATTCGAGGCGAGCCCGACGCCTTTGGCGGCCCGCATCGTCTCGAACAGGTCGTCCACCAGGCGGCGGACCCCGTCATCGACCGTCGGAACCGCGGCGGCCTGCTGGCGCAGCACCGGCGAGCCGAGGACATGGAGCGTCCGAACCGTCACGCCGGCTTGGCTCCCGCTTCGACCGCGGTGCGATTCGTGATGCTGGAGACCGAGCTGCGTGTGATCACGAACTTCGCCTCGCCGCTGCGGATCGTGACTTCCTCGTCCTTGATGTGCACGACTTCGCCGATGATGCCGCTCGACGTGACGATGCGGTCGCCGCGCTGCAGCGACGAGAGCAGCTGCTTGTGCTGCTCCTGCTGGCGGCGCTGCGGCCGGATCAGGAGGAAATAAAAGATCGCGATGAACAAGCCGATCTGAACGACGAACCCGCCGATGCCCGGTCCATTGGGCCCGGTCGGCATCAACAGCAGCAGGGACAGTGGTGCAGTCGTCATGCTACTCCCGTGTGTGGGTAGCGGCGGCGCGCGCGCGCCAATCCTCGGCCCAGCTCGCGAACGCGTCGCCGCCGCGCTGGATGACGGTGCGCATTTCCGCCGCGAGCCGAATCAGATAGCGGACGTTGTGGAGCGACAACAGGCGCAGTCCGAGCAGCTCGCCCGCGACGAACAGATGGCGCAGGTATCCGCGCGAATACGTCGTGCATGTCTCACAGTCACAGCTCGGGTCCAGGGGGCCGTCGTCCGTCCGGAATTGCGCGTTGCGAATGTTGAGCGTTCCGTTCGGCGTGAATGCCGAGCCGTTGCGCCCGCCGCGCGTGGGCGCGACGCAGTCGAACAAGTCTACGCCGCGCTCGACCGCCGCGACGAGATCCTCTGGAAATCCGACGCCCATAAGATAACGGGGCAGGACCTCGGGCATCCGGGACTCGAGCACGTCGAGGGTGGCGTACATCTTGTCTTTCGGCTCGCCCACCGACAGCCCGCCGATCGCGATGCCCGTCCATGGGCCTAATTCCAGGATGCGATCGAGGCTCTCGGTCCGTAACGCGGGTAGCGTTCCCCCTTGGATGATAGGCCACAGTGTCTGCTCGTTCGTCTTGAGCGCATCATGTCTTGTCTTACAGCGCTTGAGCCAGCGGATCGTGCGGTCGAGCGCGTCGCGCGCCGTGGATTCGTCGGCTCCGCCTGGGATCACATGGTCGAACGCCATCGCGACATCCGCGCCGAGCGTGGCCTGAATCTCGATCGCCTTCTCGGGCGTCAGCTTCCGTCTCCCGCCGTCGATATGACTCTGGAACTCCACGCCGTCTTCATCGACCTGACGGAACCCCTCGAGCGAGAACACCTGAAAGCCGCCCGAGTCGGTGAGCAGCGGCCGCTCCCAGGCCATGAACTTGTGCAGGCCGCCGAGCTGCTCGATCACCTCTTCGCCGGGGCGGACGTGGAGGTGATAGGTGTTGGCGAGGACGATCTGCGCGCCGACGGCTTTGAGGTCGCCGGGCGAGAGCGTGCGCACCGTGGCCTGCGTGCCGACGGGCATGAAAACCGGCGTCTCGACCGTGCCGTGCGGTAGCTTGAGCGAGCCCGAGCGCGCGGCGCCGGAGGTCGCGTCGATCCAGAAGTCGAACACCTAGATGATCACCATGGCGTCGCCATAAGAATAGAAGCGATAGCCCGCTTTCACCGCATCTCGGTATGCGTTCATGACGCGCTCATAGCCTCCAAAGGCGCACACAAGCATC
>DATMZX010000371.1:0-34501 GCA_035573235.1 Gemmatimonadales bacterium | reverse complement strand
CGTGGCCTGGAGATCGCACGCCTGCGACGGCAGCAGCCGGTCCGGCGAGGCGGTCGCGTAAATGATGGCGTCGACGTCGAGCGGCGTGAGCCCCGTTTCCTCGAGCACCTGCAGCGCCGCCGCCTTCCCCATGCAGGCGTTGGTCTCGTCCTTGGTGGAGACGCGCCGTTCCTTGATGCCGGTGCGCTCCTGGATCCACTGATCGGACGTGTCGAGGAACTTGGAGAACTCCTCGTTTTTCATGACGCGCGGCGGGGCGTAGCTGCCGGTGCCCCACAGCTCTGCGAAGGGACGCTTCACGCCGGAACCTTGCCCACGGCGAACTCGGCGGCGATGTCGTCGGAGAGATGGCTGCGGACCGATTGGATGGCGACGCGAATGGCGTTCTTGATCGCCTTCGCCGGAGACGCGCCGTGGCAGATGATCACGACGCCCTGCACGCCGAGCAGCGGCGCCCCGCCATAGGTGGCGTAGTCGAGCACCTTCAGCACGCTCGCCATTTCGGGCCGCTGCAGCACGTCGGGCGCTTCGCGCTTGATCAGGGCCACGAACACGCGGCCCGCCGACTCGTAGAACTTGAGGACGACGTTGCCGACGAACCCGTCGCACGCCACCACGTCGAGCCGCTGGCCGCGCGCTTCGCCCACCGGGATGTCGCGCCCTTCGACATTGCCGATGTAGTTCAAACCGCTGGTCTGCTTGAGGAGGTGATGCGCTTCCTTGACGACCGCGTTCCCCTTCTCGTCTTCCTCGCCGATGTTGAGCAGCCCGACGGTGGGATTCTGGCGGCCGAGCACGTCGCGCGCGTAGACGGAACCCAGGTGCGCGAAGCCCACGATTTCGCGCGCGTCGACGTCCACGTTGGCGCCGCCGTCGACCACGAGCACCGGCTGGCCGGCGCTCGGGAACAGCGCGCCGATCGCGGCGCGCTGCACGCCCGCATGCAGGCGCAGCAGCAGCGTGCTGGCCGCCATCACGGCGCCGGTGTTGCCCGCCGAAATGAACGCGTCGGATTTGCGCTTCTTTTGGAGGTCGAGCCCGATGGCGATCGACGAGCGCTTCTTGCCGCGGATCGCCGCGAGCGGCTTGTCCCCCATGCCCACGACCTCGGGGGCATCGACGATCTCGATCCGCTTGGAGTCGACCCCCGGCACGCGCGCCAGCGCCGCTTCGATGTCGGCTTTACGCCCCACGAGCTGGACGATGAACTCGGCGGGCAACTCCTTGATAGCCTGCGCGGCGCCCTCGATCTCGACCTGCGGGGCCTGGTCACTTCCCATCGCGTCCAACGCGATGCGGAACATCAATCCTCGACGGTGATCCGCTGCTCGCCGTTGTAATAGCCGCAGGTCGGGCAGACGCGGTGAGGCTGCTTCTGGTCACCGCAGCGCGGACATGGCTGCAGCGTGGGACGGACCGCCTTGTAGTGCGTGCGGCGCGCGCGCTTCTTGCGCTTGGAGGTTCTGCGCTTGGGTACGGCCATTACACTCGTCCTTTAGTTAGAGCGGCGAAGCTTGTCTCTGAGAGCCTCGAGCGGCTGCCAGCGCGCCTCGGTCACGGGCGCGCATCCGCACGCGCCGGCATTCAAATCCTTGCCGCACTGCGGGCACAGGCCTTTGCAATCTTCACGGCATACTGCGTACCGGGGCGCCGTGAGTACCAGCTCCTCCCGGACCGCCGGTGTGATATCGACTTCCGTTGCATCCGGGGCGACGGCATACGAGTCGGGGTCGTCCAGCGCGTCAGGATCCTGGCTGAACAGCGCCCCGATCTCCAGACTGAGCGGGGTCGACACGGGAGTCAGGCACCGCCGGCACTCACCCTGAATGACCGTGGTCGCCCGCCCCTGCCAGTAGAACCGTCCCTCGCTAATGGCCTGTAACCGCCCACTGATTTGGACCGGTTCCCCCAGGGCAACGCCCGTGCCCTCCAACACCGGGTCGTCCTGCTTCAGCTCGCCCCGCGTTTCGACCGGACCCCGGGCCAGCTCTCGCAGATCGACTCGCAACATGGTGAGCGAAGCTAAATCCTTGTGGTGCTTGCGTCAACGGGATCGTGAAGCGAAGAAGAACGCCACTTCCCGCGCCGCATTCTCGTCCGAATCGGAGGCGTGAATCGCGTTTTTCTCCTTCGACTGCGCGTACAGCTTCCGGATCGTGCCCGGTTCGGCCTGGGCCGGATCAGTCGCCCCGATCACCTTCCGCAGGTGCGCCACGGCGTTGTCGCGCTCCAGGGCGATTGGCATCGCCGGACCGGACGTCATGAACGCCACCAGCGACTTGAAGAAGGGGCGTTCGCGATGGACCTCGTAGAACGACTCGGCCCGCGCCTGGTCGAGACGCACCAGCTGCGCCTCCCGCACCTTGAAGCCTTCCTTTTCGAGATGAGCGATGATCTTGCCGATATGCCCCGCCGCGACGGCGTCGGGCTTAATGATGGCGAGAGTCAACATGGCTATCGGGTACCGGCTAACGGGTATCGGGTCACAGTTTCTCCTTGAGTAGCGGGACGACGTCCGCGGGACGCTTCATGACGGCAATTCCGGCCTGCTCGAACGCCGCCATCTTTTCCGCCGCAGTCCCCGATGATCCTGAGATGATCGCGCCCGCGTGGCCCATGCGGCGGCCGGGGGGCGCGGTCTGGCCGGCGATGAACCCCACGACGGGCTTCTTCACGTTTTCCGTCACGAACTTCGCCGCTTCCTGCTCGTCGGTCCCGCCGATTTCGCCCACCATCACGATTGCATCGGTCTCGTCATCCGCCTCGAATGCCGCGAGACAATGGATGAAGTTCGTTCCGATGATCGGATCGCCGCCGATGCCGACGCAGGTGGACTGGCCGAGGCCGTGCGTCGTCAGCTGATGGATGATCTCGTAGGTGAGCGTGCCGCTGCGCGACACGATCCCGATCCGCCCCGCCTGGCAGATGTTGCCGGGGATGATCCCGACCTTGCTCTTCCCCGGCGAGATGAGGCCCGGACAGTTCGGCCCCACGAGCCGCGCGCCGCGCTCGCGCACGTACGGCAGCGCCCGCGTCATGTCGAGCACGGGAATGCCTTCAGTGATGCAGACGACGAGCGCGATCCCGGCATCGGCCGCCTCGAAGATCGCCGAGGCGGCGACGCTCGCCGGCACGTAGATCACGGCGGTATTCGCCTCGGTCGCGCGCACCGCTTCGGCCACCGTGTTGAACACCGGCACGGTGTTCTCGAATTGCTGCCCGCCCTTCCCCGGTGTCACGCCCGCGACCACCTTCGTGCCGTACGCCAGCATCTGTTTGGCGTGGAACGAGCCGTCGCGCCCCGTGATGCCCTGAATCACCAACCGGGTGTTCTGATCGATAAAAATGCTCATGACAGCTCCACAGCTTTTTTGACGGCCTCGTCCATGTCGCTCAGCGCCGAGAACCCCGCCTGCTTCAGGATCTCGATGCCCTCGCGCTCGTTCGTGCCGGTCAGGCGGATCACGATCGGGACCTTGAGCGGGAATTCCTTCGTCGCCTGCACGATCCCGTTGGCGACGTCGTCGCCGCGCGTGATCCCGCCGAAAATATTGAACAAGATCGATTTCACGTTCGGGTCGCCGGTGATGATGCGCAGCGCGGCCACGACTTTCTGCGGATTCGAGCTGCCGCCGATATCGAGAAAGTTCGCGGGATCGCCGCCGTAGTACTTCACGAGGTCCATCGTGGCCATCGCGAGGCCCGCGCCGTTCACGCAGCAGCCCACGAAGCCGTCGAGCTTGATGAACGTGAGTCCCGCTTCGCGCGCCGCGACTTCCTCCGGTGCTTCGGCCGAGAGATCGCGCAGCGCGGCAATGTCGGTGCGGCGCTCCAGCTCATTGTCGTCCACCGAGAGCTTCGCATCGAGCGCCTGCACGGTGCCGTCGGGGGTCGTGACCAGCGGATTGATCTCGACGAGCGAGGCGCCGACGTCGTACATCGTCGCGTACAGCTTCTGCATGATGTCCGCGGCGGCGCGCGCCTGCTTCACGTCCTTATAGAGGAAGAAGCCGAGCGACATCGCCTGATGCGGGAGCAGGCCGTAACGCGGATCGACCGGCAGCCGCTGAATCTTCTCCGGCGTCTTGGCGGCGACTTCTTCGATGTCGATGCCGCCGGCGGGGCTCACCATCAGCACCGGTCGCTGGCTCGCGCGATCGACGATGATGCCGACATAGCTCTCCGACGCGATCTCGGCGGTGGGGGCGATCAGCACTTTCTGCACCGTCAGGCCCTTGATCTTCATCCCGATGATGGCCTTTGCATGCGCCTCGGCCTCGGCCGCGGTCTTGGCCAATTTCACCCCGCCCGCTTTGCCGCGTCCGCCCGCGTGCACCTGCGCCTTGACGACCACCTTGCCGCCGAAGCGCTCGGCGAGCGCGCGCGCTTCGGCCGGCGTGCTCGCCACTTCACCGGGCGGAACGGGAATCCCGTGCCGGCGCAGAATGTCCCGGGCCTGGTATTCGTGCAGATTCACGCGTGCTCCCCCGTAATCGTCGTTCCGGCCTCACCGCGGAGTGCCGCGAGACCGTCCACCAGCTCGGCAATGATCGCGCGCTCACCGCCCGCGCGGACAAAATCCGTCGCCGCCTCGACTTTGGGCCGCATGCTGCCGGTGCCGAGCTCCTGGCCCGCGAGCAGCTGATCGGCCTGCGCCAGCGTCAGGCGCCGGATCGCTTCCTTCCGCGGGGTGCCGTAGCCGCGATACACTGCGTCGACATTGGTCAGAATCAATAGCACTTCCGCCCCGATATCCCGGCCCAGAATGGCGGCGACGCGGTCCTTGTCGGCCACGGCGTCGATGCCTTCGAGCCCCAGCGTGGAGTCGCGATAGACCGGCGGTCCCCCGCCGCCGCCCGCGATCACGATGTAGCCGGCCACCGACAGATCGTGCACCATCTGGCTTTCGACGATGCCGATCGGACGCGGACTGGGCGCGAGGCGGCGGCCGTCGCGGACCACGATCCCCCGGGCCTCGAGGCGCGCGGCGCGCGCGGGGTCCAGCTTGTGCCCCACCGGCTTCGACGGCGTGCGCAGATCGGGATCGTCGGCGTGACACAGCGTCTGCGTGATCATCGTGACGACCGAGCGCTGCACCCCGGCGCGCTCCAGCGCGTTCTGGAGCGACTGCTGGATCATGTAGCCCATCCACCCCGCGGTCCCCGCGACCAGCACGCCGAGCGGCAGCGGCTCGACCGTGTCGGCCGAAAGCTCGTTGCGTGCCAGCTCATCGCCGACCTGTGGTCCGTTGCCGTGCACCAGGACGATGTTCCAGCCGTCCGCGGCCAGATCGACGATCGGCGCGAGACTCGCGCGCGTGTGCCGGAATTGATTGCTGATCGTCGGGCGTTCGTTCGGAGGCGCGACCGCGTTGCCTCCGAGCGCGATGACGATTGTTCCTGGGGCGGCGGCGGGGGTCACGGTCGGCGCGGAACCTAGCGGGGCCGTTGGGCCGGAGCAAGCTCGCTCATCAGCGCGCGCCACAGCCGCCCGAACAGCTCGAGATCGCCGACGCCGAGAGCGGAATCGGCGCGCGCGGCGAGCCGGCGCGCGCGCTCCCAGCGTGCGCCCAACGTCGTGTCGGTGACGATCTGCTCGCCGCCGCGCAGCGCCGCGCGCGCGGTGAGCCCGCGCCCGCTGCGGCTGCCTTGCGTGACCCACACCTCCGCCACGCGCGGCGGCGGCGCCGGCGACGTCGCGCTGGTCGCCATCGGATCGAACAGCTGCGCCTGCACCGTCATCAGCGAGCTGGCGACCGGCCAGATCCGCAGCTGTCCTGGACGCAGCGTCGTCGAGCCGACGAGCTCACCGGGCAGCCGCTCCGAGACCGAGGGCCGCCACAGACGCAGCGTGGGCCCCTGCGCCGTGATCGCGGCGGTGAACAATCCCACCAGCTGTTTGGGGGCGTCCGAGCCCTCTTCCAGCGCCACGCCCGTCCAGACGCCGCCCTCCGGCGACGGTCCGCCGAGCTGGTACGGCTCGCGCGGGCGCATGAACCAGCCCGTGGAGGTGCCGCCGGCGGAATCGGCGCTCGCGCGCAACAGCTGCTGCGCGCCGATCCGAAACATGTCGGGCGCATACACGAGCTGGCTGCGGAGATCGGCCGGCAGCCGCCCGGCCGGCTCGATCAGCGGCTCGAACCGCCGCGCCCACGTAGCGGTGAGCGAGTCATAGCCGGGTGCGAGCCAGAGGTGCGTCTCCCCGGTCGCGGCGCGCACCGCCCCGAGCAGCCCCGCGCGCAGGTAGCGCACATCCTCGTCCTGCCAGGTGAGCGGGCGCACGAGCGGGAATGCTTCGTGCGAGACGTAGCCCCAGCTCACCCACCACAGCGCGCCGTCGCGGATCGCGGGCGTGGGATCGCCGAAGCGCGCGAACGGCGCCAGCCGATCGAGCCGGTCCGTGACATCGCGGCGCCACAGCAGCCGGCGGCCGCTCGAGTCGCCGCGCACGATCCCCCACGCCTGGATCGTCCACGCGATCGCGAAGCGCCGCCACGCGCCGGTGATCGGCACGCCCGGGATCGTGTCGCTGGTGATGAGCGGCGTGTCGGCGCCCGGGCCGAACAGCACGTGGCCGTCCCTCGTCGGCAGGGCGGTGATCGTGAGCCCGCTGTCCATCTCGAGCGCGAGCCGCACGGGACCGCTCGTCGCGACCGAGTTGGGCAGCGGCGCGATCAGCCACGCCGCGCCGGGGTCGTCGGCGCGCGGCGGCCGCAACGCCACGGCCCGCGCGGGCGTCTGCGCGGCGGCGGCGACATGATCGACATCCCACAGCGGAATCGCGCGCAGGGCGTCCTCGCCCGACGCGAACGCGGGGGGTATCCGGTTGTCGAGCTCCGTGAGCCCGAACGCGAGCCGCTCCAGGCGCTCGCGCCGCCGCGTGAACTCAGCGATCTCGGGACCGGCGTTCCCGCCCGACGTGCGCACCACGCCCGGAATGACGAAGTAGCCGGCGATGAGGGAGAACACCAGCGCGGCCCAGCCCGCGATGATGAGCGTGGGCCGGTCGCGCCACGCCCAGGCGAGCGAAATCAGCGCCGTCACCACGGCGACGCCGGCGACGGCCCTCGCGCCGGGAATGCGCACCGCGAGGGCTGCCTGATCGACCGTGCCGTGCAGGCCCGCCACGATCTCGGCGGGATCGAGCACCGCGCCCCACGCGATCGCGAGCGCGAGCGCGGCCATCAGCACGCCGACGTGCGCGCGCGCGTAGTCGCTCGCGCGAATCCGGCCGCGCCGGATCCGGAACGACCCGATCATCGCGTACAGCAACGTCACGACGCCGAGCGCGCCGAGCACGAGAATCAGGACCCGGTTCTGCAGCGTCGCGATCCACGGCAGGACGCTGACGTAATAGCCGACGTCGCGCCCCAGGTTCGTGGAATCCGCGATGCCGAAATGCGGCGGCGAGGTCGCGAGCACCGCATGCCGCCACCAGTCGTGGGTGCCGAGCGAGAACAGCGCGCCCAGCACGATGCCGAGCAGCACGGTGACGCCGAGCAGCGTGCGCTGGGGGATGGCTTCGACGATCTCGAGGTCGCCCAGCCGGCGCGGCATCTGCACGGAGCCGATCGCGCGGTAGACGACGAGCAGGTTGCCGGTGATCCAGGTGATCGCGACGATGAGGACCAGCGCCTGCACCAGGCGCGCGAGGTCGCGCGCTTGAATCACCGCGGCACCGCCCGCGAAGGTGCGGTCCCACGCCCGTTCCGCCGCTTCGACGGCGAGCCAGCGGCCGCCGACCAGGGCGGCCACCAGGACCGCGGCGCCGATCAGGTAGAGTCTGCGCCGGCCCTGGCGAGTCACGCCCTTACGCCATGCGCCGCCAGCCAGCTCTCGACCTCGCCGCGATACGCGCCGAGCGACGTGGGACTCGTCGCCTCGAACCGCATGACGAGCACGGGCTGGGTATTGGAAGCGCGCAGCAATCCCCACCCTTCCGGGAACGTGACGCGGACGCCGTCGAGCGTCGAGACGGGATACCGCTTCGCGAAGTCCTTCGCGGCCTGCTGCACGACGTCGAACTTCTTCTCGTCCGGGCAGTCGACGCGCATCTCGGGCGTCGCGTAGGTCTTGGGCAGATCGGCCAGCAGCTTCGACAGCGGGCCGCCCTCCTTGGCGACGTAGTGCAGCAGCCGCGCCGCGGCGAACAGCGCGTCGTCGAAGCCGTACCAGTCGCCGCCGAAGAACATGTGGCCGCTCATCTCGCCCGCGAGCGGTGCCTTGATCTCTTTCATCTTCATCTTGATGAACGAGTGGCCCGTCTTCCACATCACGGGCTCGAGCCCGGCTTTCTTCAGCATCTGCGGCAGGATCTCGGAGCACTTCACGTCGAAGATGACCGGATGCGACTTCCCCATCCGCTGCACGAGATCGCGCCCGAACAGCACGAGCAGCTGATCGCCGAGCACCGGCTCGCCGGTCTCGTCCACCGCCCCGATGCGGTCGCCGTCGCCGTCGAACGCGATCCCCAGCTCCGCCTTTTCTTTCTTCACGGACTGCTGCAGATCGTGGAGGTTTTCGATCACCGTCGGATCGGGATGGTGATGCGGGAACGTGCCGTCGGACTCGTCGAACAGCGCCACGACCTCGGCGCCGAGCTGGCGCAGCGTCTCGACCGCGATCAGGCTCGTGACGCCGTTGCCGCAATCGACCACGACCTTGAGCCGGCGCGCGAGCGGCGCGTTGCGCTTGACGATCGCCTCCTTGTACGCCTCGAGCAGGTCGCGATGCGTCGAGCTGCTGCCGCCCGACTTCGTCAGGAGTTTGCCGTCGTCGATGAGGCGGTACAGGACCTGGATGTCGTCGCCGAACACGGCATCATGGGCGAGCACCATCTTGAAGCCGTTGAACTCGGGCGGATTGTGCGACCCCGTGACCTGAATGCCGCCGTCGACGGGCAGTGTCTTGGTCGCGAAGTACAGCGCGGGTGTCGGCAGCTCGCCGACGTCGACCGCCGAACCGCCGGCCGCGACGATGCCCTCGCGGATGCCCTGCGCGAGTCCGGTACCGGAGGGACGATTGTCGCGCCCGACCGCGACGCGCGGCGCCTTCTTCAGGCGCTCCCACGCGAAGGTGGCGTACGCTTGACCGACGAGCCGAGCGGTTTCGGGCGTGAGCTGCTCGCCCACGATGCCGCGGATATCGTACTGGCGAAAAATTGTCGAAGGCAGCTTCACGGATTACCCGGGTGTTATTGGCCGGACGGCGTCGTACTCATCGTGGGACGCACGCTCTCGCCGGCGGAGCGCGCGAGGTCGAACAGGCGGTTGGGCCACACGCCGAACAGCAGCAGCGCCACGACCGCGAACGCCACCGCGGCGCGCCCCCAGCGGTCGAGCACCGCATCCACGTGCGCCGCTTCGATCGGCTCGGGCTTCATGTACATCGCCATGATGACCGGCAAATAGTACCCCGCGGAGACCACGCTGGTCAGCACGAGGATGGCGGCGAGCACGTTCTGGCCGGCGCTGGTCGCCGCGATGATGATGTACCACTTCCCGATGAACCCGGCGGTCCCCGGGAATCCCAGCAGCGACAGCATGCACACCGCCAGCGCGAACGCGAGCCAGGGCCGGCGCGACGCGAGTCCCGCAAGATCGTCGATCGTCACGTCGCTCTCGCCGCCCCTGCCCTTGGCGCTGAGGACGGCGAAGGCGCCGACGGTCATCAGCGTATAGGCCACGACATACACCAGGAACGCGCTCGTCCCCGCCGACGTCCCGGAGGTCACGGCGACGAGCAGGTAGCCCGCGTGCGCGACCGACGAATACGCGAGCATGCGCTTGAGCGAGCGCTGCGCGAGCGCGAACAGATTGCCGCCCACCATCGTGACCACCGCGAGCCACCACAGCATGTCGTGCCACGCCGGCACCGACGCAAAGCCCTGGATCAGGATGCGGAACAGCGCGGCGAACGCGGCCGCCTTCACGCCCGTGGCCATGAACGCGGTCACCGGCGTCGGCGCGCCGTCGTACACGTCGGGCGCCCACATGTGGAACGGCACGGCGGCCACCTTGAACCCGAATCCGACCAGCAGCAGCGCGAGGCCGACGACCAGCATCACGCTCGGCGGGCCCATCAGCCCCGCCTGCGCGCCGATCAGACCGATGTTCGTCGTGCCCGTGGCGCCGTACGTCAGCGCGATCCCATACAGCAGGAATCCCGACGCGAATGCGCCGAGCAGGAAGTACTTGAGCGCGGCTTCCGCCGACCGCGCGCGCCGCCGGTCGAATCCGGCGAGCACGTAGACCGACACCGACATCAGCTCGAGCCCGAGGAAGATCACCATCAAGTCGGACCCCGCCGCCATCACCATCATCCCGAGCGTGCCGAACAACAGCAGGATGTAGTACTCGGGCGCGAGCAGCTGCTCGCGCTCCAGGTAGGCGACCGAGATCAGCACCGTCAGCGCGGCCGCGCCGAGGAAGATCCAGTCGATCACCCAGCGGAAGTCGTCGGCCGCGACCATCCCGGCGATCCCCGCGACGGCGGTGCGGTGCCACCACAGCCACCATGTCACCCCGGCGGTCGAGGCGAGCCCCGCGAGCGTGATCCAGCCCGCGATCCGCAGATCGTTGATCGTCTTGTGCCGCCAGGCCACGAACAGGATCAGCACCAGCGCCCAGCCCGTGAGCACCAGCTCGGGCAGCAGGGCCAGCATCAGGTCCCGATACGACGAGAGGTCGAGACTCACCGGCTCGCCTCCGCAATCGGCGGCTGGTTCGCGGTGGCCCCAGGCCGCACCTGCTCGATGAACTGCCGTGCCGACGGCTCCATCCGGCGCAGGAACGGCTTCGGGTAGATGCCGATCCACAGAATGCCGGCGAGCAGCGGCACGAGCACGATCAGCTCGCGTGCCGACAGATCAGTGAGCTTCTTGTTTTCCTCGTGGGTGACCGGATTGAAAATCACGCGCTGCAGCGCCGTCAGCAGATACGCGGCGGCCACGATCACGCCCGTGGTCGCGAGCGCCGTCGCAATCGGATAAGTCCTGAACGAGCCGATCAGCACCAGGAACTCGCCCACGAATCCATTCGTGCCGGGCAGCGCAATCGACGACAGCGACACGAGCGTCAGAATCGCCGCGAACATCGGGACCACCCGCGCGATCCCGCCGTACGCCTCGATCAGGCGGCTGTGGCGGCGCTCGTACATCATCCCGACGAGGAAGAACAGCGCGCCCGTCGAGATTCCGTGGTTGATCATGATGAGCAGCGCGCCCTGCACACTCTGCAGCGTCAGCGCCCAGATGCCCAGCATCACGAACCCCAGATGCGCGACCGAGGAGTACGCGATCAGCTTCTTGAAGTCGGGCTGCACCATCGCCACGAGCCCGCCATAGATGATGCCGATCAGCGCGAGCGCGACGATGATGAGCTGCACCGTCGGATCGAGCGCGACCGTCGGGAAGAACGGCACCGCGAACCGCAGGAAGCCGTACGTTCCCATCTTCAGCAGAATCCCGGCGAGGATCACCGAGCCGGCCGTCGGCGCTTCCACGTGCGCATCGGGCAGCCACGTGTGCAGCGGGAACATCGGGACCTTGATCGCGAACGCGAGGAAGAACGCGCCGAACAGCCACCATGCGCTCGAGCCGAGCAGCCCGCTCTGAGTGAGCAGGTGCATATAGCTGAACGAATACGTCCCCGTCACGCGGCCCGCGTGCAGGTACAGCACGATGATCGCCACCAGCATGAGCAGCGAGCCGAGGAACGTATAGATGAAGAACTTGATGGCCGCGTACAGCCGGTTCTCGCCGCCCCAGACCCCGATGATGAAGTACATCGGAATCAGCATCACTTCCCACATCACATAGAAGAGGAAGAGATCGAGCGCGACGAACACGCCGATCATTCCCGTCGTGAGCACCAGCATGAGCGCGTAGAACCCGCCCTCGCGCTTCGTGATGTAGCTCCAGCTGCCGAGGATCGAGAGCGGCATCAGGAACGTGGTGAGCAGCACCATGAACAGCGAGATGCCGTCCACGCCGACCATGTACTGAATGCCCCAGGCGGGGATCCAGTGGTGCGTCACGATGAACTGCATGCCGGTGGTGGGTTGGAACGTCCACCACAACGGCACCGAAATCGCGAGCTCGACGAGGCTGGCGCCGAGCGCAACGTACTTCGCGAGCCGGGTCGGCACGAACAGCACGACCGCGGCCGCGAGCACCGGCCACACCAGCAGTGCGGTGACCACCCAGCGCGCGTACATCAGGAGCCTCCGCCGACCGCGCGCCACAGCAGCAGCAGCACGCCCACGACGAAGGCGGCGACGTACACGCCCACCTGCCCCGTCTGCAGCCAGCGATTCGCCCACCCGGCGGCGCGGGCGCCGCGCGCCGCGCCGTTGACGGCGCCGGCATCGATCGCGCCCTGATCGATGCGCTTCCACAGGACTTCGCGCGAAAGCCAGACCAGCGGGCGCACGATCAGGGCGTCATAGATCTCGTCCACGTACCACTTGTTGCGCAGGATCCGCTCGAAGCCCCGTTCTTCTGGGGACTGGGGCGCGGGGACTAGGGACTCGGGCTTGAGCAAACGCCAGGCTCCCGCGATGCCAGCGAGAGCGACAACCACGGCGACACCAACCAGAGCCCATTCCGTGCCGTGGGACAGGTGCGTCTCGGGCAGCAGTGCGGCACCCGGCGCCGTCACCGGCTCGAGCCAGTGATGCAGCCAGGCGCCGCCTTTGTAGAGCTCCGGGATGTTGAGCAGCCCGCCCGCGACCGAGAGCATCCCGAGCACGACCAGCGGGCCCGTCATGATCCACGGCGCCTCGTGCAGGTGCTCGCGCGCGCCGTCGCCGGTGCGGTTCGGGCCGTGGAACGTGTACAGCATCATCCGGGTCATGTAAAACGCCGTCAGCAGTGCGGCGATCAGTCCCAGCGCCCAGAACAGCAGCCAGATCGGCTGCGCCGTCCCGCGCGCGAACGCCGCCGCGAGAATCTCGTCCTTGGAGAAGAATCCGGAGAACGGCGGAATCCCGGCGATCGCGAGCGTGGCGATCCACATCAGCGCGGAGGTCCACGGCATCCAGCGCCGCAGCCCGCCCATGTTGCGCATGTCCTGTGCATCGTCGTGCAGGTGCGCGTGGTGATAGGCGCGATGCATCGCGAAGATCACGCTGCCCGACCCCAGGAACAGCAGGGCCTTGAAGAACGCGTGGGTCGCCAGGTGGAAGACGCCCGCGCTGATCGCGCCCGTGCCGACGCCGACGAACATGTAGCCGAGCTGCGAGATCGTGGAGTACGCGAGGACCTTCTTGATGTCCCACTGCTTCAGCGCGATCGTCGCGGCGAACAGCGCCGTCAGCGCGCCGACGCCCGCGACCACGGCGCTCGACACCGGCGCCATCGCGAACAGCAGGTTGCAGCGCGCGACGAGATAGACGCCCGCCGTGACCATCGTGGCGGCGTGAATCAGCGCGGAGACGGGTGTCGGGCCGGCCATCGCGTCGGGGAGCCAGGTGTACAGCGGGATTTGCGCCGACTTGCCGGTGCAGCCCAGGAACAGGAACAGCGTGATGGCGGTGATCGCCCCGCCGCCCGCGGTGAGCGCGGTCGGGGCCGCCGCGAACACCGTGGCGAAATCGAGCGAGCCGGTGACCCAGAAGATGATGAACATCGCGACCATGAACCCGAAGTCGCCGATGCGGTTCATGATGAACGCCTTGCGGCCGGCGTCCGCATTCGCCTTTTCGCTGAACCAGAAGCCGATCAACAGATAGCTGCACAGGCCGACGCCTTCCCAGCCCACGAACATCACCGGGAAATTCGCGCCCAGCACCAGCACCAGCATGAAGAAGACGAACAGGTTGAGATACGCGAAATAGCGCGCGTAGCCCGGGTCCGCTTTCATGTAGCCGATGCTGAACAGGTGGATCAGCGAGCCGA
Source organism: Gemmatimonadales bacterium (assembly GCA_035573235.1). Classification (GTDB taxonomy): domain Bacteria; phylum Gemmatimonadota; class Gemmatimonadetes; order Gemmatimonadales; family GWC2-71-9; genus 20CM-2-65-7. Next base: position 20,605 of record DATMZX010000371.1, on the reverse strand, counting down.
CGCCCGTCACGACCAGCAGCATCACGAGCGAGAGCTGATCGACCTGGAACGCGAAATCGACCTGCAGCGTGCCGACCGGAATCCACGACCAGTAGCGCGCCACGACCGCGGCCTCGGGGTGCAGGGCGGCGAACCCGGTGAAGATCGTGACCGCGACGGCGAAGCCCGCGAGCAACACCCCCGCCCCGATGATCGAAACGGCGGTTTTGGCCTGAGGCCGCACGAACGCGATCGTGCCGTTGAGGACGAAGCCGAGCAGCGCCAGCGCGGGCGGGACCCACACCAGACCGATGGACGTACCGGCGTCCGCGGTCATCCGTCCTTCAGCAGGTTCATGTTCTGGAGGCTCACCGACTGCTTGTGGCGATAGACGGCGAGAATGATCGCGAGACCGACCGCGGCTTCAGCGGCCGCGACCGCCATCACGAACAAGACGAACACCTGTCCCCCGACCCCTATCACCTGCGCTAGCGCGACGAAGGTGAGGTTGACCGCATTCAGCATCAGCTCGACGCACATGAAGATGATGATCGCGTTGCGGCGGAACAGCACGCCGGCCACGCCGAGCGTGAACAGCACCGCGGAAACGGAGAGCGCCGGATTGAGCATCTACAGTTTCCGTTTCGCGAGCACGACGGCGCCCACGATCGCGGCGAGCAGCAGCACGCTCGCGATCTCGAACGGGACCAGGTACGCCTCGAACAGCGGCCCCGCCACCGATCCCACGATCCCCTGCTGTTGCTGCAGCGCCGCGACGGAGCCGGGGGGCAGCGTGACCCCTTCCGACAGCGCGGCGTTGCTCACCGGCCGCAGCAGCACGAGCATCGCGCCCGCGAGCACGACGGCGGTCAGCACCCCCGCCGGTCCTTTGATGTCGCTCGGCCCGGGCCGGCCCAGATTCAGCAGCATGATCACGAACAGGAACAGCACCATGATCGCGCCGGCGTACACCAGCACCTGCAGCACCGCGATGAACTGCGCGTCGAGCAGCACGAACAGGCCGGCCAGCGCGAACAGCGTGACGACGAGCCAGAGCGCGCTCGCGACGGGATTCCTGCGGGTGATGCAGAGCAAGGCGCTCAGCATCGCGATGACGGCAAAAACCCAGAAGAACGTCAGAGGACTAAGCACCTAAGGGACTATTCGCCTTTCGGGTCCGACGGGTCCCACAGCGTCGAGACGGGATGGGTCTGGGCAGTGAGGCGCTCGAGATCGTACACGAAGCGGTCGCGCGAATACTCGGAGTTCTCGTAATGCACCCCGACGTGGATCGCCTCCTCCGGGCACACTTCCTGGCAGTAGCCGCAGAAGATGCAGCGGAACTCGTCGATCTCGTAAATCAGCGGATAGCGATGGCCCTCTTCGTCCTCGCCGGGCACCAGCTTGATGCAGTTGGCGGGACAAATCTGCGGGCACAGCCCGCAGGCGACGCACTTCGCGCGGCCCTGCTCGTCGGTGAGCATCCGATGCGTCCCGCGCCAGCGCGACGCGAGCGTCCAGTCCTTGGACGACTTCTCTTCCGGATACTGCATCGTGACTTTGGGGCGCAGCAGATGGCTGAACGTGAGCGCCATGCCCTTGAGCGTGGCGCGCAGATACGACGTCTGCGCGAGGGGCCGCTTCATCACCTTCACGCCGATGGCCATTAGGCGGCCTCTCTTTCCTGGGGCATGGACCCCGAGACGATACGGCCGCGATCGAGCCAACCCACCAGCGCGATCAACAGCAGCAGATTCACGCCCGCCAGAACGCCGGCCATGGCGCGGCCGTACTCCCAGGCGAGCTGTACGCGCAGGAACCAGATCGCCGCCGCGAGAATCGTGATGTACACGAGCGCGAGCGGCAGCAGCACTTTCCATCCCAGCGCCATCAGCTGGTCATAGCGGAAGCGCGGCAGCGTCCAGCGCACCCAGATGAAGGTGAAGAGAAAGAAGAACGTCTTCAGGAAGAAAAACACGAAGGTCAGCAACGTTTTCGCGACCGACGGATCCCCCGTCGAGTCCCAGCTCGTAAACGGAATGTCCCAGCCGCCGAAGAACAGCGTCGCCATCAGCGCCGACGCCGTCACCATGTTCGAGTACTCGGCGATGTAGAACATCGAGAACTTCATCGCGCTGTACTCGGTGTGATAACCGGCGATCAGCTCGCCCTCGGCTTCCGGCAGGTCGAACGGCAGCCGGTTGGTCTCGGCGAAGGCGCTGATGAAGAAGATCAGGAACGCGACCGTGAGCGGCAGCACGAACCAGAGCCCCGTCTGCTGCTGCAGGATCACCTGCGACAGCGTCACGTTGCCCGCGAGCAGCAGCACCGCCACCGTGCTCATCCCCATCGCGATTTCGTAGGAGATCATCTGCGCCGAGGCGCGGAGGCCGCCGAGCAGCGCGTACTTGTTGTTCGAGGCCCAGCCGGCCAGCACGATCCCGTACACACCGAGCGAGCTGATCGCGAGGATGTAGAGGAAGCCGACGGGCAGATCGGCCACCACCATCGGGACGACGCCCCACTTGGTGGGCAGCGGCGACGCGAACGGAATCACCCCGAACGTCAGCATGGCGGGGATGAACGACACGATTGGCGCGAGCGTGAACAGCGCCTTGTCGGCCATCGCCGGCGACGTCTCTTCCTTCAGGAAGTTCTTGAGCCCGTCGGCCGCCGGCTGCAGCAGGCCCTGCGGCCCGACGCGGTTCGGTCCCAACCGGTCCTGCATCCAGGCGCACACGCGCCGCTCGAGCAGCGTGAGCAACGCGACGCTGACCAGAATCACGTTGAGGACGATGAACACCTTGATCGCGGACGAGATGAGGAAGAACGTCACCGCGTCGCCTCCGCGTGGCCCATCGCCTTCACGAGCTGATCCAGGATCCACGCCGCCGGCTGCGCCATGCCGGGCGCCGGCTTGGCCTGGAAGTAGCGCTGCTCGCGGCCGTCGCGGTTCGTGAACGTCCCTTCTTCTTCAGCGACGTTCGTGACGGGCAGCACGACCTCCGCCGAGCGGCACGGCGCCTCGGCGCCGAGCACGGTGCCGACGTAGATCAGCGCGCCGTTGGTCTGGACCGCGCAGTCGGAATCGTCGAGCACCAGCACGACCGCGGCCGATTTCGCCGCCTCGAGCGCGCCGGCGTAATCGCGCGTGTAGCCGAGGTTCTCGGCGCCCTTCGCGTTCGGCGCGCGCTCGGCGCGCAGCGCGAGGTTCGGCACACCCGGCAGCGGCGCCTCCTCGCCCATCACGACCTGGAACGCGCCGGTCCACTGGAAGCCCGACAGCAGGCGCTTCGCCGCGGCGAGCGCCTCGTTGGAGGCGCCGGGCGACACCAGCGCGACGGCCTTCCCGGACGCGCCGCGCACGATCGACAGCACCTTGGCGAACGCTTCGTCCCAGTCGGTGGCCTTGAGCTCGCCATCGCGACGCACCAGCGGCGCCTCGACCCGATCGCCGCGGTTCATCCAGCGGTAGTGCATCCGCCCGTGATCGCAGATGAAGTACTTGTTCACCTCGAGATTGGGCCGCGGCCGCACCCGCACCACGACTTCGTCGCGCGTGTCGAGCGAGATGCTGCAGCCCTGCGAGCAGCCGGTGCAGATCGACGCCGTCTTGTCGAGCTCCCAGGCCCGCGCCTTGTGCAGGAAGTCCTTGGAGAGCAGCGAGCCCACCGGGCAGAGATCGACCACGTTGCCGGCCCACGGATGATCGAGCCGCGCGTCGGGATGAATGCCGATGAACGCGCGGTCGCCGCGCTCGGAAACGTTGAGCACCGGCTCCTGCGCGACGTCTTCCATGTAACGCACGCAGCGCGTGCACAGAATGCAGCGGTTGGGGACGTACAAAACGTCCGGACCAAAGTCCTCGACGGGATTGAACCGCTTGGCGAACTCGGCGTAGCGCGTTCCGGACTGGCCTTCCTGAAAGACGAAGTCCTGCAGCTCGCACTCGCCGGCCTGATCGCAGATCGGGCAATCGAGCGGGTGATTGATGAGCAGGAACTCGAGCACGCCTTGGCGCGCGTCTTTGGCCGGCGCGGTCTGGGTTTTGACGACCATGCCTTCGGTGACGGTCGTCGCGCACGCGATCTGCAGCTTGGGCGCCTTTTCGATCTCGACGAGGCACATGCGGCACACACCGGCGACCGGCAGCCCCGGATGATAGCAGTAGTGCGGCACCAGAACGCCGGCCTGCTTCGCCGCTTCGATGACGAGCGTGCCGGGCGGAACGGAGACGGGGGTACCGTCAATGGTGAGATTGATCAGCTGATCAGGCATGGACCATCACCGGTTGTTTCTTCCCCGCCAGATAGGCCTCAAACTCTCCCCGGAACTTCTTGATGCCGCTCACGATCGGCGCGGCACACGAATCGGAGAGCACGCAGATCGTCTTGCCCGTCATGTTCTCGGAGAGATCGAGCAGCAGATCGAGATCCTTGGGCTTGCCCTGCCCCGCGAGAATCCGCTCCATGATCTTCGTCGTCCACGCGGTGCCTTCGCGGCACTGTGTGCACTGCGCGCACGATTCGTGGGCGTAGAACCTTGCCAGCCGCATGATTTGGTAGACCATGTCGGCGGAATCATCGAACACGATCACGCCGCCCGAGCCGAGCATCGAGCCCTTCTCGACCACGCCCTCGTAGTCGAGCAGGGTGGCTTCGGTCTCTTCGCGCGTCAGAATCGGCACCGATGAGCCGCCGGGGATGCAGGCCTTGAGCGTGCGCCCGGCCGGCGGACCGCCGCACATGTCGTACAGCAGATCCTTGAGCGGAAAGCCCATCGTGACTTCGTAGTTGCCGGGACGCTGCACGTGCCCGCACACGGAGAAGAGCTTCGTGCCGGTGCTCTTGGGATTCGAGAGGCAGAGCCCTTTGTACCAAGCCGCGCCGCGCTTGAGAATGTGCGGGACGGCGGCGAGCGTCTCGACGTTGTTGATCGTCGTCGGCAGGCCGAACAGCCCCGCCGCCGCGGGGAACGGCGGCTTGATGCGCGGATTGCCGCGCTTGCCTTCGATCGAATTCATGAGCGCGGTTTCTTCGCCGCAGATGTAGGCGCCCGCGCCGCGATGCAGATGGACCTTGATGCTGCCGAACACGCCGGCGGCGTTGGCGTCCTCGAGCGCGCGACTCATGATCGTCCACGGCTCGGTGAACTCGCCGCGGATATAGATGTACGCCACCTCGGCGCGGATCGCGTGCGCCGCGATCGCCGTGCCCTCGAGCAGGGCGTGCGGCGTCCAGCGCATGATCTCGCGGTCCTTGAACGTGCCGGGCTCGGACTCGTCGGCGTTCACGCAGAGGTAGTGCGCCTTTTTCTTTTCCTTCGGCATGAACGACCACTTGAGTCCCGTGGGGAACCCGGCCCCGCCCCGTCCCCGCAGCCCCGACTCCTTGACCACGTCGGTCACCGCGTTCGGCTCCATCTTGAGCGCCTGCGCCAGCGCTTCGTAGCCGCCGCGCTTGGTCCAGCCCTTGTAGGTGCGCGCGTCGGCGTCGCCGAAGTACTGCGAGAGGACGACGGTCTCTTTCGGATGCGATTTGTGAGGGAAGCCCATTACTTGTACTTCCTCACAATCTCCGCAACCTTCTCAGGCGTCACGTTTTCGAGGAAGTCGTCGTTCACGAGGACCGGCGTGGCGAATCCGCACGCGCCAAGACATTCGACTTCGATGATCGTCCACTTGCCGTCGGGGCTCGTCGCGCCCGCGTCCTCGGCGCCGGTCTGCTTCAGAAACGCCTTCACGACCTCTTCGGCGCCGCAGATGTTACACGGCGACGTCGTGCACACCTGCACGAAGTTTTTCCCGACCGGGTGCTGGTGATACATCGTGTAAAACGTCACCACGCCCTTCACGTACGCCGGCGTGAGCCCGAGCAGCTCGCCGACTTCGGCCATGAGGCGGTCGGAAATCCAGCCGTGCTCGCGTTGCGCGATCCACAGCGCCGGCAGCAGCGCCGCCATCTTGTTCGGATAGCGCTGCAGCACCGTCTGCAGCTCGTCCAGCACCTTGCCGACGAAGACCGGCTGGTACTCTTCGGTGTGCGCGGCGTGGGTCATCGATCTACCTCGCCCATGACGATATCGACGGACGCGTTGATGGCGATCAGGTCCGACAGCAGATGGCCCTCGGCCATTTTCGGCAGCGACGACAGGTTGATGAAGGACGGCGGCCGGATGCGCCAGCGCACCGGCTTCGCCGTGCCGTCGGAGACGAGATAGTTGCCGAGCTCGCCCTTGGGGTTCTCGATGCCGACGTACGCCTCGCCCACCGGCGCTTTGACGCCTTCCATCACCTGCTTGAAGTGGAAGATCATCGCTTCCATGTCGCTCATCGCGCGCGTCTTGGACGGCAGGATCACGCGTGGATCGGACACGTTGATCGGACCATCCGGCAGCCGGTCGAGCGCCTGCTGGAGGATGTGGTTCGACTGGTAGCACTCCTCGAGCCGCACGAGATAGCGGTCGAACACGTCGCCGTGCTCGCCGACGATGACGTCGAAATCGTAGGTCTCGTAGCCGAGGTACGGTTTGTCCTTGCGAACATCGTACGGGACGCCGCTCGCGCGCAGCATCGGACCCGAGAGCGAGTGGTTGATCGCCTCTTCAGCGGTCAGCGTGCCCACGTTCTGCGTCCGTCCTGCCCACACGGCGTTGCGCGTCAGAACCCGGTCGATCTCTCCCAGCGTCTTGGGGAACGTCTTCGTGAAGTCGCGCAGCTTGTCGACGAATCCGTCCGGAATGTCGGCGAGCAGGCCGCCGACGCGCGTGAGGCTCGTCGTGAGCCGGGCGCCGGTCCACATCTCCTGGAGGTCGTAGATCTTTTCGCGCTCCTGGAACGCCCACAGGAACGGTGTGAACGCGCCGAGGTCGATCGACGTCGTGCCGAGCCACACCATGTGCGAGATGATGCGGCTCATCTCGCAGGCGATCACGCGCAGCACCTGGCAGCGCGGAGTGATGTCGATTCCCATCAGCTTCTCGGCGGCGAGCGCGAACCCGACGTTGTTCGACATCGGCGACAGGTAGTCGGTGCGGTCGGTGAGCGGAATGATCTGATTGTAGTGCCGGTACTCGCCGAGCTTCTCGAAGCCCGAGTGCAGGTAGCCGAGGTGCGGGATGCAGCGCACCACGGTCTCGCCGTCGAGCTCGACCACCAGCCGCAGCACGCCGTGCGTGGCCGGATGCTGGGGGCCCATGTTGACCAGCATGTGCTCTTCGCCGAGGCCGGGTTCCGCGGTGGCCGTCAGGGGAACACGCGTCGCGTGGCCCTGCGCGTCGACCCCTGGGGTCGCGAGCTCGAGCTCGAGGGTACGCTTGCTCATGGGTTCGGCGGATCCGGAATGACGCCGCGCTCGCCGCGCTTCAGGCGCTCGCGCATGTCTTCAGGCAGGTCGCCGCCGGCATCGGCGATCGACAGCTCTTCCATCGAGTAGTGCGCTTCCGGGTTGGCGTTCAGCGCCTGCCGCACCTGCTCGGCGCGCGAGAAGCGGCCGCGCAGCGGGAAGCTTTTACGGAGCGGGTAGCCTTCCGCGTAGGTCTCCCACATCAGGATCCGCCGCAGGTCCGGATGGCCGCGGAAGGTGATGCCGAACATGTCGTAGACTTCGCGCTCGAGCCAATCGGCGCCGTGCCACAGGTGGTAGACGGAATCGACGGCCAGCTCGTCCGCGGCGTTCAGCTCGACCTTGATCCGGATGTCGACTTTGCGCTCGAGCGAGCGGAGAAACCACACGACTTCGAGCGGGCGCTCGCGATCGCGAAACTCGACCGCGGTGACGTCGACCAGATAATTGAAGCCTTGATCGGGTGTGTCCTTCAGATAGCGCATCGCCTCGAGCAGGCGGTCGCGCGCGACGAACACGATGCGCTCACCGTCGCGTCCGACGCTCTCTCGCTGGGCGCCCGGAATCACGACGAGCGGAACTGGTGAACGGAGTTGCCGAACGGCTCGGAGACCTCGTCGATGGTCTCGGGCGGGAGGCGCAGCCCTTTCTCGTCGAGCGGCTGCTCGTCGCGGCGCCGCACCGCATCGAACAGCGACTCACCTTTGATCTTCTTGTGGAGGAGCAGGATGCCGTACAGCAGCCCCTCGGGGCGCGGCGGGCATCCGGGCACGTACACGTCGACGGGGACGATGGTGTCGATCCCCTGCACCATCGAATAGTTGTCGAAGATGCCGCCGGTCGACGCGCAGGCGCCCATCGAGATCACCCACTTGGGCTGCGGCATCTGATCGTAGATGCGCCGGATCACCGGCGCGAGCTTGAACGGCAGCCGGCCGGCGCAGATCAGCACGTCGGCCTGGCGCGGCGAGAACGCTTGCCGCTCCATCCCGAAGCGCGCGAAGTCGTAGCGGCTCGCGGCGGTCGCCATGAACTCGATCGCGCAGCACGCGGTGCCGAACGGCATCGGCCACAGCGAATTGGCGCGCGAGGAGTTCACCGCCCAGTCCACCAGATCCTGGAACTTGGCGATGAGATAGTTCGAGCTTTTGACTTCGCCGACGTGTTTCATGGCCTCAATCCCACTGGAAAGCGCCGCGCTTCCAGACGTAGATGTAACCCACGAACAGGATCACGAGGAATACCAGCATCTCTACCAATAGAAAGCCGGTCGTGAGCGTGCCATTGCCCATAAAGATCACGGCCCACGGGATGAGAAAGACGGTCTCGATGTCGAACAGGATGAACAGCACGGCGACGAGATAGAACTTGACCGAAAACCGCTCGTGCGCGCTCCCCAGCGGCGGCATGCCGCTCTCGTAGGGCCGCTCCTTGATGTCGGTGGGCCGGCGGGGACCGAGAAAATGCGAGCCAACGATCATCGACGCCGCGATGATGACTGCCAGACCGAACAACATGAGGAACGGGATGTAGGGTTGCATTTCGCTCGTGAAAAAATTCACTAAGTGTCGGGCGTTAGTCAAGTTGGCGTGGGGCCGTTACATTGCGCCCCCATGTCCATCAAATCTGATCGCTGGATTACGCGGATGTCAAAACAGCACGGAATGATCGAGCCGTTCGCGGACCGGCAGCATCGCGACGGCGTCATCTCCTACGGCGTGTCGTCCTACGGCTACGACATGCGGGTAGCGCCCGAATTCAAGATCTTCACCAACGCCCTCTCGGCGGTGGTCGATCCGAAACACTTCGACCCCAAGTCATTCGTCGAGTTCAGCGGAGACGTCTGTATCGTCCCGCCGAACTCCTTCGCGCTGGCGACGTCGGTCGAGTACTTCCGGATCCCGCGCAACGTGCTGACGATCTGCCTCGGCAAGAGCACGTACGCGCGGTGCGGGATCATCGTGAACGTGACGCCGTTCGAGCCCGAGTGGGAAGGCTACGTAACGCTCGAGATCAGCAATACCACTCCCCTGCCCGCCAAGATCTACGCCAACGAGGGCATCGCGCAGGTGCTGTTCTTTACGGCTGATGAAGGCGACGAGTGTGAAGTGTCCTACAAGGACAAGAAGGGGAAATACCAGGCCCAGCGCGGGATTACGCTGCCGAAACTTTAGCCTTCCGGTTGTACGCGTACGCGACGGCCAGCGCGATGATCGCGAGCGCGAAGAACGACCCCACCCGGTAGAGCGCGTGCAGCGTGGAGAGATCGTAGAATACGATCTTGAGTCCGGCGAGCGCGGCCACCGTCAGCCCCGCCGAACGCACCTGCTTGCGATCGATCTCGAATCCGATGAGCACGAGCCCGCCCGCATAGAGCAGCCACCACACGCTCAGCGCCAGATTGCCGGCGAGCGGCGCGATCGCCCCGAAATGGCGGCTGAATTCGATCGATCCGCCGAGGAATCCGGTCGCTCCGCACAGCATCCACAGCCACTCCGCATCACCATGCCGCCACAGGGAGCGCCGCGTTTCGCTTCCCCACCACCGCCCGGCGGCCGCCGTGCCGGCGACGACGGCGTACAGCGCGAGCGCCCACGTATCGGTGAACGCCGGCGCGCCCGGCGGCCGAAGCGTCAACGCCGAGCTGAACAGGCAAATGACGGCCATCGTGGCCAGGCCGACGGCCGCGTGGCGTCCGCCGGGTCGCGCGCCGTCCCGCTCCGCGGCCAGCGCCAACAGCGCGAGCAGCGTCCAGGAGACGGCGACCGCGGCGCCATTCCACGCCGCGGCGGCGGCGACCGCGGCCAGCGCGAATCCCATGACGAGCATTGAGGCTGCGCGGCGCTGCCAGCCGGCGGCCAGATGCAGAGCGGCGAGCGCGGCTGGCACGAGCCAGGGGAAACGCTGCAGCAGCGGAACGGCGAGCACGCTCGCCACCAGCAGCAGTGCGAGAGGATTCACGATGAACAAGAACCGCTCGACCGGCGCGAGCTCTCGCGCGAGCTCGGCGCCGAACGGATCGCGGATCAACTGCTGATACCAGAGGACGGCGAACACGATCGCGACCGCCGCGAGCGGGGTCCAAGACTTCGTGCCGCCGCTCCAGTCCCAGGCGCCCGCGCCGACCGCGGCCCACGTGAGCAACACGATGCCAAGGCGCGCTTCGGTCCAGGGACGGCGAAACGTCACGTGCACCGTCAGCACGGCTCCGGCGACGATCATGAGCCGGCCGGTGATCGTCGCGAGGGCCGATTCCGCGCCGCCGATCGCGAGCAGGAGATAACCGAACAGCGCCAGATTGAACGTCGAGCGCCACGACATCGTGTAGGCCAGGATTGCGGTCCCGAGCCCGATGACCTCGAGGTAGGCGAGAAACCCGAGCGGATTGGGCGCCGACGCGACAATGATCGGTGCCAGGTAGGCGCCGCCGAGTGCCCAGATCGCGAGGCCTTCGACCTCGTGATGCAGCGCGAGCATCGTGACCGCGACGGTCGTCCCGGCGAGCAGCAGGATCCCGAGGCGCGGCTCGAGCAGCGCATAGGGACCGGCCGCGGCCCAGAGTCCCAAATAGGTGAGCCCGCCTCCGGCCCCGATCAGCGCCGCGCCGTACGTGCGCATACCGCGCATGATGCGCTCGTGACCCCACGCCGCGACGGCGATGCCGAGCACGATCGCGCCGAGCGCGCGCAGCAGCGGTGAAATCCAGCCGCGGTCGAACGCGTACTTGAGGAAGAACGCCATCGCGGTGAGCAGCGCGAGTACGCCGATCCCGAGCAGCCCGCGCTGGCCGAACCATTGCTCGAGGTCCGGTCCGGGCCGCTCGGCGGGCTTAACCGTCGGTAAACTCGGCTGAACAGCCGGCGGCCTCGCCGGTCTTGGGGGCGCTGGGGGTGAAGCGGATTCGGGGACAAACGTGAGCCGGCGGATGATGTTCTCGAGCGTCGCGACCCGGCGCTCGAGCGCTTCGATGGTTGCCTTCTGGTCGTCGCTCAAACGACGGCAGCCGCCCTGCGGGAGCCGGCGGCGGTAATGGCGATCGTCACGACCAGCAGGACCGCGATATCAGGAGTCCAGCCGAGCTCGGTTACGGGCACGGCCATCTGCAGGAAGTACATCACGAAATCGAACAGGCCGATGATGAGGCCGAGCAGCACGGTGAACTGCAGGTCCCGGCCGAGTCGGGCGAGCAGGCTTCCCGTCACGAGCGCCACGGCACCCTGCGCGGCGGCGAGTGCCACGGCGGCCACGATGCCGCTGAACAGCGTTTCCACCACGGCGGAGCGGCCGGGATGGAAACTGAAAAAGGCCGTGTGAATCAGCGCAATCACGACGCCCGCCACCGCGGCGCAGATCGTGGCCCAGACGGCATACGCAATGACGACGCGGTTGCGGCTATCGCCCATGAAACCTCCCAACCCACGATAGGAGTTTGGTTCCGCTATCGCAACGCTGCGGCCGCCTCCACCAGCGCAGCCCGTGCCTGATCGACGCGCGTGACGAGATCGGCGAGCTCCTTATTTGCGGTCGCCGCATCGGCATAGCGAATCGCCTCATTCACGGTTGGGAATGCCATGTTGGCGTACCCGTTGTCGACGTCGGCCGCGAATTGCAAGCTGCGGAACCACGGTCGGGTCACCAGTCCTTCGGGTCGCGTGAGCCGGCGCTCCACCTGCATCAGCGCGCGGTTGACCCGCTCCGCCCGCTGATCGGCGGCTTTTGAGGTATCGCGCGCGACGTTGAATGCGCGGGCCACGGCGGTAAAGCGGTCGAGCGCGTCCTTCAGGGCCTGCGTGCTCACGCCCTTCCACTTCTTGTTCGTAATCCCGGAATCGAGCTGGGCGACGAGCGCGTTCATCTCGGTTCCGAACACCGCATAATCGAGCGGCAGAATGTTGTCGTTCGCGAGGCGGCCGAGGATGACGGCCACGAGCTGGGAGCCGGCGCGATGCGCCGTATATGCTGGATCGCCGAATTTCGACATCCACTCGTAGGAGTCGTACATCGAGTGGTAGATCCCGTCGGGGCCGTCGAATCCGATGCCGCCCGCGGGAATGCCGAGGTGATGATAGAAGCCCGCGAAGTCCGAGCCGCCGCCCAGGTTGCCCATCGTCAGCGCGGTCGTGTCGCCGTTCTTGCTCTTGAGCCACACGTCGTACACGGAGCCCGGCCCGACGGGATCCGGGACCGCTTTCGCGGCCGACTGGAACAGCGGTTTGAGCGACGGCGAGCCGGCACCGCTGAAGCTCGTCCCCGAGAAGGTGCCGTCTTCATTGATGTAGGCGACCACGTTGCTCTTGAGGGAGTCCTCCATCTCTTCCACCCACTCCGTCGAGCCGATCAGCCCCCACTCCTCGGCGTCCCACGTGGCGAACACCACCGTGCGGGCCGGTTTCTGTCCGTCGCGCGCCAGCGTCGCGAACGCGCGCGCCGCTTCGAGCACCGACACGGTGCCGCTGACGTTGTCGCGCGCGCCGGGACTCCAGGCATCGCGGTGGCCGCCGACCACGACCCATTCGTTGGGCCACTTCTCGCCGCGGATCACGCCGATCGTGTTCCAGATCTTGTGGTACGCGCGCTCGCCGCGCTCCGTCTTGACGTGCAGCCGCGCGCGCACGGCCCCCGGGCCGACGTGATAGCGGAACGGCAACGCGCCCTGCCAGCTCTGGGGCACCGAAGGACCCGCGAGCGGCTCGAGGAAGCGGCGCGCATTGCCATAGCTCATCGGGATGATCGGGATTTTGGGAATGTCGAGCGAATCCTCGGGCACGCGGCGCGCGCCTTCGATCGACGCCCAGCTCGGCGTCGTCGGATCGCCGTTGCCGTTCATCATGCTGCCGCGCTGAATCCCGTCAGGATTGCGCATCGGTCCCTTGGGATAGACGTCGCCCTGGAAGTAGCCGTCCTGCTGCGGATCGGAGTAGACGATCAATCCCACGGCGCCGCGCTTCTGCGCCTCGCGCGCCTTGATGCCGCGGAACGAGCGGCCGTAGCGCGCGATCGCGATTTTTCCTTTGACGCTGATGCCGAGCGAGTCGAGCGTCTGGTAGTCTTCGATCAGCCCGAAATTCACGTACACGACTTCGGCGGTGACGTTGCCGTCGCCGGTATAGCCGTTGAACGGCGGCACTTGGGGACCGCGGCCGGGCTCGATGAGCGACAGCCGCTCGGTGCGTTTTCCGTTGATGATCCACGCCGCGACGGTATCGGGCTGCGGCATGTAGATCGTGTATTCCTTGCTCCAGGCGTCGACGCCCCACGATTTCAGCTTGTCGAGCACGTAGTCGCGGGTCGCGGCCTGCGCCGGCGTGCCTGCCATGTGCGGGACGGCGGAGAGATCGCGCGACATCTGGCGAACGCTCGCCGTGTCGGGAACGGCGATGAGGCGTTGCTCGAATGTCTGGGCGGTTAAGCGGTTGGGCGGTTTAGCGGTTAGAAGAATTGCCGCGGCGATTGCGAACCGCCGAACCGCCGAACCGCCCAACCGCCCACTCTCGTGCCTCACAGTTCTCTCCCTGCCAACAGTACCGGTCTCGGAGTCCGCAGCTTCCGTATAAGAGCCGTCACAACCATACACAGTAACGCTCCCAGCGCGGCGAGTCCCATGTCCTTCTGCGGATCCCAGATGTCGCCTTGCGTGCCCAGCCACGCGTCTCCCGTGCCAGGCGCGACCATGGTGGCGACGACCATCTCCATGATCTCATACAGCGCGCTGAAGGCGAGCGTGACGTCGAGCGGGAGATAATACGCCCAGAACCCGCGCGCGTTGGCGACCCGCAAGAAGACTTCACGAATCGGATACGCCATCAACAGGCCAAACGAGAAGTGGACGATCCGGTCGAACGGGTTGCGCGCAAAGCCGAGCGTGTCCCGGAGCCAAAACCCGAAGGGCACTTCCGAGTAGGTGTAATGCGCCCCGATCGCGTGCAGCGTCATGAAGACCGTGATCAGCACGTACGACAGATCGGACAGTGGAAAGACCCGGTACGTCCCGATCAGGATCGCCAGCGCCGCGATGACCAGCAGGTTCTCCAGGAACCAGTCGTGCCGGTCGAGTGGCGCGACGGCCGTGATCACCCACACCGCCGCGTACCACGCCGCCAGCACCAGCAGCAGCCGGTTCTTGGAAAACCCGACCGTCTTATGCGACGTCGAGGTCGAAATCATCCGCCGCGCGGATTGAGGATCTGGTTGATCCTGGCCTGGAGATCGACAATGTGCGCCCGCGTGGTGCGGTCCGCTGCCCGTGCGAGCGAGGCACGCAACGTCGTCTGGAGGTCCACCAGCTCGAGCCGCGCCTGCGCGCGCGCGTCGGCGGGCCGGGGGGCCGGCGGGTTGAAGCCGGGAAACGGCGTGAACCCCGGCGGCAGCGGCGTCACGAGCGGCGTGCTGATCAACCGCTCCATCTGATCGACGAACGCGCGCTGCAGGTTGCGCCGGTACTCGTCCACGCGCACCGCGCCGGTGCCGAATTCCGAGAAGATCCCCTTGCGCACGTCGCCAAACAAATCGGCGGTCAGGTACGCGTTCTGCTCGGTGGCCCCCTGCTCCGCCACGCGCGCCAGGCGCGCGTCCTGGAAGAGCAGATTCAGCACGGCGGTCTGCCGTTGGCGTACGCGATCGACCGAGCCCGACGGCTCGATGCGGCGCAGGATCTCCGGGTCGAGGAAGAACGACGGCGTGGTGAACACGTTGGCGTTCAGGAACGCCACGGCCTCGGCCTGCTTGGCGCGCGGCACCGGCTGATACACCAGGCCCGTCTGGCTCGCGTACTTCGTGAACTGATACACGCCGCCGACCACGACCGCGACGTGATTCATTTCCCGCGCCCACTGCGCGATCAGCTCGCCGTACATGTCGTCGAGCCGGTCGTAGTTGTCCGTCTTCTCCGTCGTGGTCGCCGGAATCAGCATCGGCACGAGCCGCTTGATGTTCCGCACGCCATAGCCGCTCGCTTTCACCGGATCATCGCCCAGTGCTTCGGTGATGATGCGCGGATCGACGGGGTCGCCGTCGCCGATCCAGCGGAAGTTCGGATTGGCATCCTGCAGCCGCGCCAGCGAGTCGAGGAACGGGCGCTCGGCATCCGGCGAAGGCGCGGTCGGAATGCGGCGATAGCCCCAATTGATCGCGAAGTAGTCGTACGGCCCGATCCCCTGCATCAGACACGCGCTGTCCCCGGGCTGCGCCACATAGTTGTAGCGCGCGTAGTCCATGATCGACGGGCTCGTGCCCTGCACGCGACAGGTGAACGACTTGCTGCGGAGCGAGTCGACCGGATAGTACGTCGAGGCCACCATGTTGTGCCGCAGGCCCAGACTGTGCCCGACTTCGTGATTGGCGACATACGCGAGCATCAACCCCATGAGCGAGTCGGGGAACGGCAGCGTCCGGGCGCGGGGATCGGAGGCGCCGGCTTGCGTCCAGTACCACGACTCGACCAGGGCCGCGACATTGTGATAGAACCCGATGTTCGCGTTCAGGATCTCGCCGGAGCGCGGATCGCTGACGCTCGGCCCGTACGCGTTTTCGATCGTGGACGGCAGCCAGCGAATGGTGTTGAAGCGCGCGTCGTCCAGATCGAAATCGGAATCGGTTGCCTCCGGCACTTTGGCGACGATCGCGTTGCTGAACCCGGCCGCGCGGAACACCGGCTCCCACATCTCCACGCCTTTGATCAGCCAGTTGCGCCACTTGGCGGGCGTCGCGGGATCGATGTACCACACGATCGGCTGGACCGGATCGGAAACGGCCGCGTTGGGATCCTTCGGCTCGAGCCGGAAGCGCTTGATGAAGCAGCGCTGCGGCCGCATCACGCGAACCTCGTCGAAATTCTCGAAGCTGATGTTGAAGTACCCGACGCGATCGTCGCACAGCCGCGCCATCATCGGCTGATCCGGCAGCAAGACCATCGAGTAGTTCATCAACAAGGTGAGCGAGTTGAGCGCGCGCTGCGTCTGCGCCCCGGGCGCGCCGGGCAGCGAGTCGACCTCGAAGGTCTGGAGCGCGCTCACTTCGACGTTGCGCGGGAAGGACCGCGCCCGATCGACCACCGACCGCGCCGGATCCATGCGGCGCACGCGAATCCCGGACTGGCGGATGTTGAGCTCCTGCACGTCGGTCGTGAACAGCTTGGTCGTCTCGATCACCGCGTTGCTGTCGGGCGTGTGCCACGCGGCCACGTCGAAGCTCATGATGATCGGCGCGATGTTGGAGAGGCGGACGGCGCGCGCGACCGGCTGAGTGCTGTCGGCCCGCATCGCGTAGGAGACGATGCGCAGGAAGACCTTGTTCCCCATTCGCTCCCACACGACGATCCGGTTGCTGATCTCTTCACCCGCGTACCGGATGCCGCGCATCGTGCCGCGCTGATCGGCGACGAGGAGAAATTCTCGGCCGAACAAGTTTTTGGGGATTTCATAGAACAGCTTTTCACTGACGCGGTGGACGATGAAGACCCCCGAGTCCGTCACCGCACCTGGGGTAATGACCTGATTGTAAGGCTTCGGTCCGTCCGCGGGGGCCTGCCGCGCCGTCTGTCCCCCGCTGCTTGCGCGTGTCGTATCTTGTCTGGCAGGGGCCGGCGGCTGCGGGCGGGCCGCCGAGCTGCGTGAGGAACAGGCGAGGACACCGAGAATAAGTAGGACGCTGAATGCACGCACGGTTCTGCCCTGATATGTGATTGGGAACGGAGAGATTAGAGCGCGCGGAGAGCTTCGTCAATGAAGAGCCTGCGGGTCTTGATCATCGTCGTGGCGCTCGCCGCCATGGTATTCGGGGCGGCGGTGACGCTCGCGCTTACGAGCGACCTCGGCTCCGCCGCGGCGATCGTCGTGTTCATTGTCGGCGCAAGCCTACTCCCCGTGATGTGGCTGCTGGTGCGGCGCCGGATGTGGGAGCCGCTCACGGCGCTGCGCCGCGGCATCCAGCAGGTCTCCGACGGCGACCTCTCCACGCAGGTCTCGGTCACGCGCGACGACGAGCTGGGCAACCTCACCACGCATTTCAATCACATGACGCGCGTGCTGCGCCATCGCGCCGAGGAACAGGGCCGCTTTGCCGCGGCGGGCGAGCTGCTGGGGGGCGTGGCGCACGAGGTCAACAATCCCCTGATGGCGATCGCGAGCCATGCCGAGCTGCGCCTGGCCGATGCGAATCTGACGGCCGAGCAGCGCAATGAGATGCAGAGCATTCTGCGGCAGGCGCAGCGCGCCGCCAAGCTGCTGCGCGGCCTGCTGCGGTTCGTGCGCGTCGGCGAGAAGCGCGCCGCGGCGGTGAATCTCAACGACGTGGTGCGCAGCGCGATCGATCTCGTGTCCTACCGTTTCCTCATCGACGAAATCACGATCGAAGGCAAGCTCGATCCCACGCTCCCGACCGTCATCGGCGACGCGAACCGGCTCGAGCAGGTGCTCATCAATCTGCTCGGCAACGCACTGGATGCGCTCAAGACGGTGAAGCCGCCGCGGCGTCTCATCGTCGATTCGTTCATCGACGACACGGGCGGGCGCGTTTGCGTCACCGTGACCGACAATGGCCCCGGCATCGCTCCCGAGATCGCGCAGCGGCTGTTCCGGCCCTTCGCGACGACCAAAGGCGCCAAAGGCACCGGGCTCGGCCTCTATATCTCGAGGCAGATCGTGCGCGAAGCCGAAGGCGAGCTGGACGTCGTGCGACGGGACACCGGAACGCAATTCCTGATGTGGCTCCCGACGACGGGGCAGCCGGTGCCGTCCATGCCGGCGGCGGTGCCCCAGCCGGCGGTACCCGCCTCGTCCGACGCCAAGAGTCTGGCGGGGATTCGCGTCATGTTGCTCGACGATGAGGAGCTCGTGCGCCGGCCGATGGCCCGCTTCCTCACGAAGCGCGGCGCCGAGATCCGCGACGCGGGCGACGGCGAAGCGGCGTTCGAGCTGATCGCGGCGGGCTTCGAACCCGACGTCATCCTGGCCGATCTGCGCATGCCGCGCATGGACGGCGCCGAGTTTTATGTTCATCTTCAATCACTGCGGCCCGCGCTGGCGGAGCGCGTGATCTTTCTGTCGGGAGACATCACGCACTTGGCCGGGCGCGGATTGGCCGAAGTGCCGCGCGATCGCGTGCTCGTAAAACCGGTGGAGCTGTCGGAGCTGGAGCAGCGGATCTTGACCTTCGTCCGAGAGAAGGCTGCCTGATGCTGATCGTGGTCGTGTTGCTCGCGACCGTGCTGTTGCGCGTCGCCATCGTCGGTGTGGTGCTGTACGTGATCCTGCCGAAAGGTTTTTCCTGCCCGCGCTGCGCCTCCCGCCTGTCGCAGATCTGGCATCCCGTGCTGCACCGGCTGTTGCCGCACCTCGAGCATCGCTGGTGCATGCGGTGCGGGTGGAGCGGGCTGGTGAGCTCCTCAGTCGCGCGTAATCAGCCGCGCCGCGCGCTCGTAAAAGAAATAGTCCCAGGCCCAGTTAATCAGCACGAATAGCTTGTTGCGGAATCCGATCAGCTGGAAGATGTGAATCCCCAGCCATAACACCCACGCCAGAAAGCCCTTCGCCTTGATGCCGTAGACGTCGCACACCGCGGCGTTGCGGCCGATCGTGGCCAGCGTGCCCTGATCGCGATAGTGAAACGGCGCGAGCGGCTTCCCGCGCAGCGCGTTGGCGATGTTGAGGGCCGCGTGCTTCCCCATTTGAATCGCGACCGGCGCGACGGCGGCGAGCGGACGGCCCTCCTGCTCGAAATGGGTGACGTCGCCGATGACGAACACGTCTTCATGCTCGGGGTGCTGCAGCGTCGGCCGCACGCGCACGCGCGCCGTGCCGAGCAGCGGTTTGGGTTTGACGCCGGCGGCCCAGATCACCGTGTGCGCGGGGATCACTTCCCCGCTCTTGAGCCGCACGCGCTCGCCGTCGAAATCGGCCACGACGGCGTTGAAGCGGACCTCGATCCACTTGCGCCACAGCGTCGTCACGGCCGCCTCGCGCAGGCGCTCCGGCATCGCGGCGAGGACCTTGTCCGTCGCCTCGAGCAGCAGGATCCGCACGTCCTTGATGTTGAGCCGCGGATAATCCTTCACGAGCACGAGCCGAATCAGCTCCGAGAGCGCTCCCGCCATTTCGACGCCCGTCGGCCCGCCGCCCACGACGATGAACGTGAGCTTCGCGCGGCGCCGCTCCGGATCGGTCTCGAGCATCGCCTGCTCGAACGACCTGAGCACGCGATTGCGGATATTCACGGCGTCGTCGATGTCCTTGAGGCCGAGGCCGTGCTGCATGACGGAGGCGAGTCCGAAGAAGTTGGTCTCACTGCCGTGCGACAGGATGAGATAGTCGTAGGCGAGCGGGCCCGCACTGGTCTCGAGCCGGCGCTGCGCGAAGTCGACGCCCGTGACCTCGACCAGCCGAAAATCGAAGTTCTTCTGCTTGCGGAGAATGGCGCGCACCGGCCGCGCAATCTCCTCGGGCTCGAGGCCCGCCGTTGCGACCTGATACAGCAGCGGTTGGAAGAGGTGGTAGTTGTTGCGGTCGAGCAGGACGACGCTGACGGGGGCGCGGCGCAGCGCGCGCGCGGCGTTCAGGCCGCCGAAGCCGCCCCCGACGATGACGACTACTTGGTCAGCTTGCGCCACAGCGCCGCGAGCGGATCGTAATTCGCGTCGACAACGCGCTCCTTGAGCGGAATAATGGCGTTGTCCGTGATCGTGATCGACTCCGGACACACCTCGGTGCAGCACTTCGTGATGTTGCAGTAGCCGATCCCGCCCTGATGGCGCAGGTGATCGCGCCGGTCCGCTTCATCGAGCGGGTGCATCTCGTACACGGCGGCGCGCACGAGCATCGCGGGGCCCATGAACTGCTCGTGCTTCTCGTGCGTGCGCAGCACGTGGCACACGTCCTGGCACAGGAAGCACTCGATGCATTTGCGGAATTCCTGCGGGCGCTCGACCTCGTACTGATACATCCGCCACGTCCCGTCGGGCTTATCCGGCTTGCGCGGTTGGAATGCCGGAATCCGCTCGTTCACTTTGTAATTCCACGACACGTCCGTGACGAGATCCTTGATCACGGGAAACGCGCGCATCGGCGTGACGGTGATCGTCTCGTCCGGCGCGTAGTCGGACATGCGGGTCATGCACATCAGCTTCGGCTTGCCGTTGATCTCCGCCGAGCACGAGCCGCATTTCCCCGCTTTGCAGTTCCAGCGGACGGCGAGATCGTTCGCTTTGCGCGCCTGGATCTGGTGCACGGCATCCAGCACGACCATGCCGTCAGAGACGTCGGTGGAGTGGTCTTCGAACTTTCCACCCTGGG
>DATMZX010000370.1:0-7103 GCA_035573235.1 Gemmatimonadales bacterium | reverse complement strand
GAAATGGACGCTGATGATCGATTCGCTGCGCGCGGAATTCCCTGCCATGGAGCATGAGACGGACGGACCCATGGCGAGGTTTCGCGAAGGATGGGAGAAGATCAAAGGCGCGGTCAAGCCGAGCTACATGACACACATGCGCTAGCACCTTCGGTGCGTCGGCCGCTACCGGATTCCCGCCTGCCGATCGTCTTAGGCTCCGTGAGCTGCCGATAACGATACGGGCAAGGGGCGCGCCGCATGGCGAAGCAGGACGTGGACGAGTGGTTCGTGAGCGAGGTTCTGTCCCTCGAGCCACGGCTCACGCAATTCCTGCGTCAGAACTGGCGCGACCCATCCGAGGTCGCCGACCTTCGTCAAGACGTCTATGTGCGGGTGTATGAGGCGGCCGCGAAGGGATTTCCAACCCATGTGCCATCTTTTGTCATGATGACGGCGCGCAATCTGATGATCGACCGGGTGCGCCGGAGCAGGATCGTTTCCATGGATACCATAGCGGATCTGGAGTCGCTCAATGTCTGGGCTGATGAGGTCTCGTCCGAACGGCGGGTCGTCGCGCGCGAAGAGCTGAGGTTGCTGCAGCAGGCGCTCGACACCGTTCCGTCCCGGGCGCGTGAGACCATCGTGCTGCGGCGGATCGAGGGGCTGAGCCAGCGGGAGGCCGCGGCTCGCATGGGCATTGCCGAGGCGACCGTGGAGCGGCACCTGCGCGACGGACTGCGCTTCCTGGCGGAGGCCTTGCTCGACACCGAGATCACGCTCGGCCGGGCGGGCGCCGCCGTGCGCGCCCGCAAACGCGGGCGCAGCGAAGGCCGGTGATGGGCGCGCGCGAGATCGAAGAGCAGGCGGCTGCCTGGCTGGTGCGCGAAGACAGCGAGCACTGGTCGCGCACCGACGAAGCGGCCCGTGATGACTGGATCGCCGCGGACACCGCGCATCGAGTCGCCTATCTGCGGCTGAAATCCGTGTGGGATCGGAGCGGGCGGCTGGGGGCCTTGCGCGGCGTGAATCCTCGGCCGGCGGCCGAGCCGCGCGCGCAGGGGCGTTTCCGTGCCTGGCGGCGAATCGCGGCATGCCTCGTTCCGCTTGCGGCGGCCGGTGCCGCGGTGGGCTACTGGTACACGCACTCGCGCGATATCTATCGCACGCCAGTCGGCGCACACGAAACCATCCATCTGGCCGACGGCTCGTCGGTGGAGCTGAATACCAATACCGAGCTGCGCGCGATCCTCACGCCGAAGGCGCGCGAGGTCGTGCTGGAGCAGGGCGAGGCCTTCTTCCAGGTCGTGCACGATCCCGCCAAGCCCTTCGTCGTGCTGGCGGGAAGGAGCCGCATCACCGACCTCGGGACGAAGTTTTCGGTGCGCCGCGAGGGCGATCAGGTGCAGGTGATCGTGACTCAAGGTCGGGTGAAGATCGAGAACCTCGATGATCCGCGAGCGCTGCGCGCAATACTGGCCAAGCCCGACATGCAGGTCATCGCCAGCGTTGCGGGGACTCTCGTCGCCGCCCGATCCGCCGAGCAGGTGCAGCGTGCGCTCAGTTGGCGCTCCGGCGTGCTGGTCTTCGATCAGGAAACGCTGGCCGCGGCCGCCACCGAGTTCAACCGCTACAACCGCAAACAGCTCGTACTGGAGAGCGCCAAAGTCGCGGGCACACGCATCGGCGGCAGCTTCGAGGCGACCAATGTCGAGGCTTTTGCCCGGTTGCTGCGCGTGGGGTTCGGGTTCAGGGTGACGGAGAGCGGCTCGAAATTGCGAGTGGCGGAATAGAGCGCTACCGGATTACGCCGCTTCCTTCGTCTCTAGTCCCAAGCAGCCGGTCAACGGCTATCGGGGGGCAATGATGAGACGATCAGCGAATTCCGTGATTCTGGGCACGGCCTGCGCATTCTTATTGGCGACCGCCGCGACGGCTCAGGTCAAGGAAATCGACGTTCCCGCGGGGGATTTGAAGACAGCACTCGATTCCTACATTCGCCAGTCGGGTACGCAACTCATCTATCGCGTCGCCGACGTACGAGGAGTAAAGACGCATGGCGCTCACGGCACACTCTCGCCGGAAGCCGCCATGCGGGAGCTTCTGCGGGGCACGCCACTGCTCGTGCATCAGGACACAACGGGCGCACTGGTCGTGGCCAGGAAGCAGGAAGCACGGAAGATCCCTGAGAATCAGGCCGCCCGCGCTCCCACGGCGGCACTGGCTGCGCCGGACCCGAGTCCCGCCGCCGTGCTGCAGACGGTCGTCGTCGTCGGCAGTCAGATCCGCAATTCCAAGATCACCAACGCCCTCCCGGTCGTGGTGCTCGGCCAGAGGCAGATCGAAGATACGGGCGCAGTCACGGGCGATGACCTGTTCCGTAACCTGCCGCAGGCCGGTCAAGTCACGTTCCAATCCTCGCGCACCACGGGCAACATCAACGATGCGCGCGGTGACGTCGCCTCCATCAACCTGCGCGGACTGGGCAGCGGAAACACGCTCGTGCTGATCGACGGGCGTCGAGTCGTGCCTCATCCTGGAACGCAGACCGAGAACCAGATTCCCGTCCAGACGTACAACGTCAACGCGCTGCCCTTGGGTGGGCTCAGCCGGGTCGAGGTCCTGCTCGACGGTGCCGGAGCGATCTATGGCAGTGATGCGGTCGCCGGCGTGATCAACAACGTCTTCGACGATCATTTCGAGGGACTGCAGCTGAAGACCCGCTTTGGCGCGGCGGAGGACTCCGACTACAAGAGCGGCACCGTCGAATTGCGGGCCGGCCACGCATTCTCCGACGGAACGCGTGTCAGCCTCTATGGCAGCTTCACCAAGCACGGAGACCTGCTGGCATCGGACATGGACGCCACCCGCACGGCGGATCTGCGCTGGCGGATTCCAGCTTCGAGTCCCTTTGCGGGCGACACTCAGTTCGATGGGCGCTCCACCTCTGCCCCGTGGGGAGTATTCGAGACACTCACGCCCAGGACGGTGAAGCAGGGCACGACGAGCCTGACTTCGTCGAGCGGCGCGTTTCACGTCGAGCCGGTGTCGAACACCGCGGGAGGGTGCACGACCGGGCAGATCTACCCGGGCGTGTGCTTCAAGTCGGGCCTGTCCTCCACGACGAACGATCGTGTCCTGCGCTACAACTGGAACCCCGACCGGACGATTCTCGGCAACGTCGGGCGCGAGAACTTCTTCGGCACGATCGACCACGATTTCAGCGAAAACCTGCAGTTCTTCAGCGAGCTCGGCTATTACCACGCCGATTTCCAGGGTCTGCGCGAGCAGTCGGCGCCGCTGTCCTCGGAGCCGATAACGATTCCGGCATCCAATTACTACAATCCGTTCGGGCCCACCACGCTGGATGGTCAGCCCAATCCCAATCGTCTGCCCGGCCTGACGAACGTGCCAGACAGCGGTCTCGATCTGCTCATCCATCTGTATCGTCCCACGGATACCGGCCCGCGTCCCTACACGGTCGACGATCAGTCATATCGCCTGCTCGGCGGCCTGCGCGGCGAGATCGGCGGCTTCTTCTGGGAATCGGCGGTTCTTTATTCCGCCGCGCATACCACCGATACGACCCACGATGCGATCAGCAACACACTGTTCCAGCAGGCGCTGGCCAGATCCACGCCGGATGCCTACAACCCGTTCAATGGAGGGAACCTCCTGGACCTCTCGGGCGATGACAGCACACCGGCCACTCAGGGCGCGGACAAATCGTTCCTCGTCGATCTGAATCGCCGCGACAGCACCTCACTCGCCCAGTGGGACTTCAAAGTGTCCCGTAACGATCTCTTGCGGCTGCCCGCGGGCAATGTCGGTGTGGCCGCCGGTGTCGAAGCGCGCCGGGAGACGTATGAGGATCTGCGCGACCCCCGCCAGAACGGCACGATCACGTACACCGACATGGTGACGGGCGTCACCTATGGGAGCGATGTCATGGGAGCGAGCCCGGCGCCGGACAGCCGGGGCTCGCGCGAGGTGGAATCAGCCTATGCCGAATTTGCCGTGCCGGTGATCTCGCCGGGCATGGATATCCCCCTGGTCGAGTCCCTCGACATGCAGCTGGCGGAACGGTACGAGCACTACTCTGACTTCGGCGGCGTGGCGAAGCCGAAGATAGCCGGAAAATGGCAGGTGGAGGACTGGCTCGCCTTGCGCGGCTCCTGGTCCGAGAGCTTCCTGGCTCCCAACCTCGCGCAGCTCTCCACCAGCGTGTCGGACGTCTCGAACACGCGCACGGATTACGCCTACTGCCTGGTCAACGGCATCAGTCAGAGCGGCTGCGCCAGCCAGGGCGTGGTCAGCCAGCGCTCCGGAAGCGGGAGCCTGCGGCCGGAAGACGCCCACACCTTGTCCTTCGGCCTCATTTTCCGGCCGACGGCCCTTTCGGGCCGTCATGGCGATGTGCTGGCCACGGTCGACTTCTGGAGAATCAGCGAGAGCAATACGATCGGCATCCTGGGCGACCTCGACCAGATGTCACTCGACTACCTCGATCGGCTGCACGGCACGTCAAACCCGAACGTGGTGCGTGCGGCACCGCTGCCCGGCGAGACGATCGGAGAGATCTCCTACATCAACGACATCTACACGAATCTCAATCCCAGGACGATCCAGGGGCTGGATTATTCGATCGACTACAATCTGCGGGACACGGCCTGGGGGAGCTTCGATACGAGCCTGAACGTCGCGCAGCTCCTGAAGTTCTATCAGTCTCCGTCCGCGCCGGTCGCGCAGCTGCTCGCGGCGAAGGCGAGCGGCGAGCTCCCGACGTACATACCGGTGGACGGCGGTGGCAGCCTCCTCGGCGTGGAAGGCAACGTCCGCTGGCGCGGCTCGCTGAGCTTCGACTGGAGCAAGGGGCGGTGGGGCCTCGGCGGGCTGGTCGACTATATCGGCTCTTATCTGGATACCAGCGCTTATCTGGATAACGGCCAAGACTGGAAGGTCGACAGCTGGACCACCGTCGATGTGCATGGAAGCTACACCTTCGGGCACGAGGGCAAGCCCTGGAGCTCGCGCGTGATCCTGGGTGTCAACAATGTCGGCGATACCCTACCGCCCCTCGTCGCGTTCAGCAGCTACGGCTTCGATGCCGAATATGCCAGCGTGTTGGGTCGCTTCTACTACGTGTCCGTGACGACGAACCTGTGAGGATGAGGACACCACGCCTGAGCAAGTGCGCCTGGGCAGTAGCGATCGTCGCTTGTTCGGCGCTTGCGTCCGTGGCTTCGGCCGCGGGCGCAAGCCGTCCCATCGCGATTCTCGGCGCTACGGTCTTCGATGCCACGGGCACGGCACCCTATGAGGCGAGCGTGGTGATCGCCGGCAGTCGCATTGCCGCCGTCGGGTCGGACGTACCGATTCCGAAGGATGCCGAGATCATCGATGCAAAAGGGCAGGCGCTGCTGCCGGGCTTCTACGATCTGCACACCCATTGGACGGTGTCGGGCTCGCCCGCGACCACACCGCAGATTGCCGCGGCCGATATCTCGCACGGAGTGACGACAGTCGACGATTTCAATGCGGCGCCGGAATCCTACGCGGCGCGCCGGCGCTGGCTGAAGACTCTGCCCGCCCCGCATGTGAATCTGTGCGCGCGCATCAGCACGCCGGGCGGCCATGGCGCCGATTGGGCGGACGAGGCGACCACGCGGCTCGCGATCACACCGCAGTCGGCTCGCTATGCAGTCGATAGCGTGATGCGATACCACCCTGACTGCCTCGGGGAGGTGTTCACGGACGGCTGGCGTTACGGCATTCAGCCCGACCATACCAGCATGAACGAGGACACTCTCGCCGCCCTGGACGATGAGGCGCATCGATATGGCCTTACGGTGCTGACCCACACCGTGCGGGTCGAGCGTGGATACGAAGCGGCTGAAGCCCACGTGGACGTGATCGGTCACAGCCTGCAGGATCGCGATATCGACGCCGAGACCGTCGCACTGATCAAGGCCAACCATGTCGCCATCGCGCCGACACTGGCGGTGTACGAGCCGATCAAGCCCGGCCAGCCCAGGCCGCATGAGCCCTACGGCGCCGCGCTGCAGAGGCGCTTGCTCAACTGGGGGATTGCGCGACACAACCTGAAAGTCCTCTATGACGCCGGCGTGCCGATCGTTCTCGGCACCGACTCCGGCATGCCCGACACACCGCACGGCGTATCCACCCTCCACGAGATGGAATTGATGGTCTCGGCCGGCATGCCGGCGTCCGCGGTGCTGATCGCGGGGACGGCAAATAGCGCGCGGGTCATGGGCGAGCTTGCCGATCGCGGAACGATCACGGTGGGCAAGCGCGCCGATCTGGTCCTGATCCACGGCCGCCCCTGGGCGGATATTCACGACGTGCGCAACGTGAGCCGCGTCTTCGTGGACGGCCGATTGGTCTTTGGTCCCGGTGCGCCGCCCAACCCGGCGGGAACGGCAATGCCGGCCGCCAGCGTCGCCGCGGTCGTAGACGACTTCGAGCGCCGTGACGGCCGCTCGAACCTGGACACACGGGTCACGACTGATCCCGACACCGGGCTGGATCGGACCGCCGAAATCATCCAGACCGTCCCGCGAGCGTCCGGCGGCCATGCACTGCTGATGACCGCGCAGATGTCGGTCAAGAATCAGCCGCACGCCGAAGTGGTCGTCCCGCTCACTCCGGGGTCCGTTCAGCCGGTGGACGTTCGCGCCTATCACGGGCTGCAGTTCGACATTCGTGGCGATGGGGCGTACACGGCCATCGTCAGCACCCTCGACGGATGGTGGGGCGCGACGGTCGCAGGCGCTGCCGAGTGGCAGACCGTCCGTCTGCCCTTCACCGTGCTGCGCCCCCTGAAATCGAAATATTCCACGCCCGGTGTGTGGACGGGCGATGACGTCATCGAATTGCGATTCGAAGACAGCCGCCCGTCACACGTGCAGACCTGGATGGAAATCGACAACCTCCGGTTCTATTGAGCGGCCCCCGTCGTCCTGGCGTGATCCGCCAGCACCAGGGAGACGCAGGCGGTGAGCTTCTCCGCGTACTCCAGATGGAGGAATTCGTTCGGCCCGTGGGCATTGGCATGCGGGCCGAGAACGCCGGTGATGAAGAATTGCGTGCTCGGGAAGCGCTCG
>DATMZX010000369.1:0-4083 GCA_035573235.1 Gemmatimonadales bacterium | reverse complement strand
TTCGTGACGGGGCCGTGCTCGTCCACGTGGTTGGCGTGGCATCAACCGCCGCCGCCGAACCCGGGAGACCCGCTACCTCCCGTTGTCATCGACGGTCCCATCTGTCCGCTGCCGGGGTTGTTCCTGGTTCGTGGCGCCGGGACGAGCTTCTCGTCGCCGCACGTCGCGGGCGCCGCGGCGCAGATCGTGGCGCAGATTGGTCATGGCCAACCAGCCGCGGTGCGTGCCGCGCTACAGAACTCGGCTGACGATCTGGGCCAGCCCGGCACCGATCCGTTCTACGGCAAAGGCCGCTTGAACGTCGCGCGCGCGCTGGGCGTAATTCCCTGACGGTTTTTGCATAACGGTGTGGTTCGAACCCCCGCTCGCAACGAGCGGGGGTTCTCGTTTCTGCGTTCGCTATATTGCTCCGCTCATGCCTTCCGTGTCGGCTTCCAGAGCGCGCGTCAGCGTCATTTTCTTTACGGTCCTGATCGACCTGATCGGCTTCGGGATCGTGATGCCGATCCTGCCGTTCTACGCGCAGCGCTTCGGGGCGAGCGGCCTCGCTTACGGCGCCGTGCTGGGGGTCTATTCGTTCATGCAGTTCCTGGCGACCGCCTTGCTCGGGAAGTTCTCCGATCGCGTGGGTCGCCGTCCGGTGCTCCTCGCCACGATGCTGTTCAATGCCGCCGGCTACGTCCTGTTCGCGTTCGCCGGCTCGTACTGGCTGCTGTTTCTCTCCCGCGTGATCTCGGGATTTGCCGGCGGCAATATCTCGGTGGCGCAGGCGTACATGGCCGATATCAGCACGCCCAGCGAGCGCTCGCGCGCCATGGGCGTCGTCGGCGCCGCCTTCGGCATCGGGTTCAGCGCGGGCCCCGCGGTCGGCGGTCTCGCGGATCATTTTTTCGGGCACACCGCACCGGGACTCGTGGCGGTCGGCCTCTCGCTCGCGAACTTCGTCTCGGCGTATTTCATCCTGCCCGAATCGCTGCATCACGAGCTGCGCGTCAAGAGACGGCTGTTCGATCTCGGTCACATCGTCGAAGCGTTCCGGCGTCCCAGATTGCGGCCCCTCATGCTGGTCTGGATACTCGTGCCGCTCGGCTTCGCGGGCTATACCGCCGTGCTGCCATACCGCGCGATCGCCACGCTGGGATGGAGCAAGCTGCAAATGACGTTTCTCTTCATTATCATCGGCGTGACCGCCGCCCTCGTGCAGGGCTACTTCTTCGGGAAGATCGTGCGGCGCACCGGCGAGCGAACGCTGGTCATCGCCGGCTCGTTCGGGATGGCCCTCGCGATCGGCGTCATTCCGTTCCTGTCGAGCTCCGCGGTGCTGTACGCCTGGACGATCGTACTGGCCGTCTCCAACAGCGTGTTCTCGCCGGCCGCGAGCGGCCTCGTGTCGATTTATGCGGCGTCCAACGAGCAGGGCACCATGCTCGGGGCCGCGCAGGCGATCAGCGCGCTCGGTCGCACGGCCGGTCCGCCGCTGATCGGACATACGTACGACGTGAGCCCCGTCACGTCTTTCTTGTTCGCGGGACTGTTCATGGTGCTCGCGGCGCTCGCCGGTCTTCGCATGGCTCGGGTGACACATCATGTGACGTCAATCCCTCCCGCGCCGCCCGTTCCTTCGGTACCGTTACCAGAACCCCCTGAACCGGGGTCTTAACGGTATCCACGCAGTAACGTCAAAGAGCCAGACTTTCACCGGAGCAGCTGATGCATAAACGAATGCTGATCGCCGTCGCCGTCCTGCTCGGTGCGGCGGCCTGTCAGAACGAGCCCACCGGCGCCGCGCCGAACGAAGTCGTGCTCGCGCAACAGGCGCAGGTTATGGTCGACCAAGTCGCCGCATCCCCCGAGAATGGAGTGCATTTCGAGGGCTGGATCCGCCGGCTGGTAGACACGCTGCGCACCACCGATGATCCCGAAGCGCTCGCCTGTCTCGACGCCGCGCGCACGCTGCGTCAGGAAGCGTTCGCCGCGTTCCAGGCGGGAGACACGGCGCTGGCCCGTCAGAAGCTGCGCGAATCGTTCATGAAGGTGTTGTGCGCCGTCGTCGAAGTCTTCCCGAACGCGCCGGAGCGGACGGGCCAGGCGGTCGACAACGCGATCACGCGGATCGAAAATTTCCTGGGCGATCGCGACGCGCCGCGCATTCGCGCCATTCTCGATCACGTGAAGGACCTCCGCACGCAGGCGGACGCCGCGCTCGCGTCAGGCGACAAGGTGACGGCGCTGGCGCTGAACTTGAGAGGAATCCAGATCCTGCACCGGCTGGTGGAGCATGTGAGGGATCGGCATGAGGATCATGATGGAGTGGCCGATCACGAGATGGAGGACGCAGGAATCTAGGTTTGTAGGCAGACGTGTAGACGTCGAGACGGCTAGCGGGTTCTAGGCGTGAGCAGTAGGAAAGATTTCCTACCAACTCAATCCTAGAGCCCGCTAGCCGTCTCGACGTCTAGCCTTTGCCTATCCTAGCCATCTCCGCGCACTCTCAGGCATATTTATTTCCCCCTAGCCGGAGTGTGCGCCCATGCGCGTGTACAAGACGCCGGAGATCCGTAATGTGGCCGTGGTCGGCCACGGCGCGAGCGGCAAGACCTCCCTGGTCGATGCACTGGCGTTCGTGGCCGGAACGAGCAAGCGACACGGTTCCGTGAAAGATGGAACCGCCCTCACCGATTACACCGCTGACGAAATCGAACGGAAATACTCCATCAACCTCGCGCTCGCCGTTGCCGAGTGGATGGACACGAAGCTCAACCTGATCGACACGCCCGGGTATCTCGACTTCACCGGCGACGCGCTCGCGGGCGTGTACGCCGCCGACAGCGCCGTCGTCGTCCTCTCCGCCACCGCCGGCGTCGAAGTCGGCACGGAGAAAGTCTGGGATTACTGCGAGCGCCGCGAGCTGCCGCGGATGTTCTTCGTGTCGTTGATGGACAAGGAGCACGCCAACTTCGAGCGCGTGTTCAATCAGATCAAACAGCAGCTGACCGCCAAGGTGATCCCGGTGGAGATTCCGGTCGGTGAAGGGCTGGAATTCCATGGGATCATCAACCTGTTCTCGAAGAAGGCGCATCTCTACAAGAAAGGCACGAAAGCGGGCGAGTACGAGGAAGTGGATGTGCCGGACGAATACAAGGACCGGTTCGAGAAGTACTCGCAGGAGCTGATCGAAAGCATCGCCGCGACGGACGACACGCTGCTCGAGCGCTACCTCGGCGGCGAAGAGATCGGCCGCGACGAAGCGATCGCGGCGATGAAAGCCGGAATGGCCAAAGGTGAGCTGTTCCCGCTGTTCTGCGGCGCGGCCGAGCTCACGTATGGCACGCGCGCGCTCCTGAACAAGCTCGTGGAGCTCTGTCCCGCGCCGAACGAGCGACCGGCGGTCGACGCGCAGAAATGGGGAGCCGCGGATCGCGTGACGCTCAGGCCGGAGGACTCGGGGCCGCTCGTCGCGCAGGTCTTCAAGACCGTCTCCGAGCCGCACGTCGGCGATGTGACGCTATTTCGGATCTTCTCCGGCA
The DNA here is from genome assembly GCA_035573235.1 of Gemmatimonadales bacterium. Taxonomy (GTDB): domain Bacteria; phylum Gemmatimonadota; class Gemmatimonadetes; order Gemmatimonadales; family GWC2-71-9; genus 20CM-2-65-7. Next base: position 556 of record DATMZX010000369.1, on the reverse strand, counting down.
GTGTCAAGAACGGCCAGGAAGTCTGGAATGCGCCGCGCGAAGCATCCGAGAAGCTCAACCATCTCTGCGTCGCCATCGGCAAGGAGCGGATCGAAGTGCCCGAGCTGCACTCGGGCGACATCGGCATCGTCGCCAAGCTGCGCGATACGCACACCAACGACACGCTCTCGACGCGGGATAAGGGCCTCGTGCTGGCCAAGATCCCGTTCCCCGAGCCCGTGATCACGGTCGCTGTGGAAGTGAAACAGCGCGGCGAAGAGGACAAGCTCTCGACCGGGCTCCACAAGCTGCACGAAGAGGATCCCACGTTCCATCACGAGTACAACGGCGAGCTGGGCCAGACGCTCATCCGTGGTCTGGGGGAGCGCCATCTCGAGATCGTGGTCGGGCGGCTGGCGCGGAAGTTCGGCGTGCATGCCCAGACGGCGAAGCCCAAGGTCGCCTACCGTGAGACGTTCCGCGGCAAGTCGGAGGGGCAGGGCAAGCACAAGAAGCAGTCCGGCGGGCGCGGCCAGTATGGCGACTGCTGGATCCGTATCGCGCCGCTGCCGCGCGG
>DATMZX010000368.1:0-2114 GCA_035573235.1 Gemmatimonadales bacterium | reverse complement strand
GGTTTTCGGACATGAATGAAATACCGTGGGACCACGCCACTTTTCTGCGTCTCGGCGGCTCTGCGTGAGCATCGGATTCTTCCATCGCACGACTGCGCTGCCGACGGCAACTTCTGATAGAATTGCGCCATGATCACGAAGGACGAGGTCCGTCGGCGAAGGGAGGAGATTCTGGCCGTGGCACGGCGATGGGGCGCATCGGATGTGCGCCTGTTCGGTTCCGTGGCGCGCGGCGACATGTTTTCCAACTCGGATGTCGACCTGCTGGTCCGGTTTGAGCCGGGACGTTCGCTGATCGATCATGGCGGTTTGATCGGAGATCTGGAAGACCTCCTTGGCACCAAAGTGGACGTCGTCAGCGAGGGCGGCCTGCGCGAACGCATCCGCGACCGGATCATGAAAGAGGCGGTCCCGGTATGAGAGGCGACCGTCTGCGACTTCAGGACATCCTCGACGCGATCGAGATCATCGAACAGGACACTCCCTCGCAACGCCGGGACTTCGACGCGAACCGCGCCATCCAAAGTCACATTCTGCTCCACGCGCAGATCATCGGTGAGGCGGTTTCGCGGCTCTCCCAAGCGCTGCGCGATCACGCACGAGCTGCGGCCGCGAGGACGCTCAGAGGAACGCCTTCTCTCTGCGCCCCGGCGGCTTTGCGTGGGCTTGGTGACTTGAATCCGGACTAACTTTCGTACAGAATGAAAGTAAGTAATCGGCGGACTGCGACGCGAACCCCGACACCCTCCATGGAAACCGTGCTCCGCGCCCTCGGCCTGACCAAGCGATTCCCCGGCGTGCTCGCGCTGGACGCGGTCGACTTTCAGGCGCGGGCGGGCGAGGTTCATGCGCTTATGGGGGAAAACGGCGCGGGCAAATCCACATTGATCAAGGTTCTCACCGGCGTGCATGACTTTGACGACGGGCAGATCCTTCTCGACGGCAGGCCGATCCGCCCCGCTTCGCCGCTGCACGCGCAGCGGCTGGGAATCGCGACGGTCTACCAGGAAGTGAATCTGATCCCGGCGCTCTCGGTCGCCGAGAACATCTTCCTTGGACGGATGCCCAAGCGTCTGGGCGGAATCGGGGGAATCCACTCGCGCGCGATGAACCGCGGCGCAGAGCAAGCCCTGGCCCGGCTCGACGTCCGCATCGACGTCACCCGCCCCGTGCAGAGCTACTCGATCGCACTTCAGCAAATGGTCGCGATCGCGCGGTCGCTATCCATGTCGGCCAGGGTCCTGATCCTGGACGAGCCGACAAGCTCACTCGACCGGCCGGAAGTCGAACAGTTGTTCGCGGCGATGCGCCGCTTGAAAGACCAGGGACTGTCAATCGTTTTCGTGACGCATTTCCTGGATCAGGTGTACGCCATTTCGGACCGGATCACCGTCCTGCGGAATGGGCGACTCGTCGGCGAGCACCTGGCCAAAGAACTGCCCCGGCTCGAGTTGGTTGCCGAGATGGTGGGCCGGGACATCTCGGACCTGAGACGTGAGCATGCCGCCGGCGAGCACTGCGAGCAGGGATCGTCCGGAGGAGCACCTCCCTTCGTCGAAGCCAAAGCCCTGGGGCGCAAGGGCGTCGTCGGACCATTGGATCTGTCGATCGGGCGGGGGGAGATCGTCGGCCTGGCAGGTTTGCTGGGCTCGGGCCGGACGGAAACGGCGCGACTGCTCTTTGCCGCCGACAGGCGCGACTCGGGTACGATCAATGTCGATGGCCGGCAACGACGATTGGCCGCGCCGCGCGCGGCGATTGCGCTGGGGTTTGCGTTTTGCCCGGAGGATCGCAAGGCCGCGGGGATCTTGCCGGACCTGTCGATCCGGGAGAATATCGTGATCGCGCTTCAGGCGCGGCGCGGGTGGTGGCGACCGATCACTCGCCGCCAGCAGCGGCGGCTGGCTGAGAAGTACATCGCGGCCCTCCGCATCGCGACCAGCGATTCAGAGAAACCGATTCGGCTGCTGTCGGGCGGCAACCAGCAGAAGGCGATCCTGGCACGATGGCTGGCATCGTCGCCAACATTGCTGATCCTCGACGAGCCGACGCGCGGGATCGACGTGGGCGCCAAGGCGGAGATCGCGGCGCTGATCGAAAAGCTGTGTGGCAAG
>DATMZX010000367.1:0-15748 GCA_035573235.1 Gemmatimonadales bacterium | reverse complement strand
CAGGCGCTCGACGCTCAAGTCTTCAGCTCGCGCTTCTTCGCGGCCGGAAACAGCACGTTATTGAGGATCAGCCGGTAGCCCGGCGAATGCGGGTGCAACGACAGGTCGGTCGGCGGATCGCCGATCTGATGCTGCGGATCCTCGGGATCGTGTCCACCGAAGAAGGTCCACGTCCCTTTGCCCAGATCGCCATGGATGTACTTCACCCAGGGCGCCCCTTCTTCGTCGGCGAGCACGGTCACGCCGGACTTGAGCCGATTCCGCGTGAACGAGGTCGTCAGTCCGTAGAAGTCGGGGATCGTCTGGCGATGGTTCTGCACGAGCATCGTCGGGACTGGATCGATTTTGGCGCTGAAATTGAAGAGCTTGAACGCGCCGAGCGGCTGGCGCCGCGATCCGCCGTTCACCTGGTGGCCGTCGATGTCGGAGAAGCTGGCGACGAGAGGATTCGGCTCGAGATGCCCTCCCGTAAACGCGAACGCCTGCGACCAGTCGAGCTTCGCGTCGGCCTCGGGATCGAGCGGCGTGCCGTCGGCGAACGTCGCCGCGATATCGGTGTCGTGCGCCGCGAGCGCGAGATCGATCGTCTCCGTCGCCGTGCACATCGCAAACAGAAATCCGCCGCCGTCCACGTAGCTGTGGATGCTGCGCGCCACCGCCTTCTTCAGCGCCGGCACGGAGTTGAAGCCGAGTCGCCGCGCCATGTCGCTGTTGCGCTGGACCATCTCGGCGAGCCACGGGAGCCCCGAGTAGATCAGGAAGAACTTGGAGTACTGCCCCGTGAAATCTTCGTGATGCAGATGCAGCCAGTCGAAATCGCGCAGGCCGCCGTTCATGACTTCCGCGTCCCAGATCTTCGTGAACGGAATCCCCGCGTACTGCAGCGACATCGTGACGGCATCGTCCCACGGGGCCGCGTTGGGCGGCGCATAGACGGCGACCTTGGGCGCCTTCTCCAGCGGCACGGCATCCATGTTGTTCGCTTCGATCTCGCCGCGAATCCCCGTGAGCGCGCTGTCGACCGGCTCGGCGCGCACGCCGTTCAGGGCGGCATCGCGACGCAACGCGTCGAGATCCGGAATCAGGAAGGAGCCGCCGCGATAGTTGAGGAACCACTCGGCCTTGAGGCCGGCCTGGATTGCCCGGTAACAGAGTCCATAGGCCTTGAGGTGATCGGACTGCGCGTCGTCCATGGGAATCAACAACGAAGCGGCGGTTAAGCGGTTTGGCGGTTGGAAATCGAGATTGAGCAGCCGGCTACCAACCGCCAAACCGCCGAACCGCCCAACCGCCTTGACGAAGTCTCTCCGTTTCACGATTTCGGTATCGCCCCCCGCGCCCGCTCCAGCACCCGGCGAGCCTCGGGCACGAATGCGCTGTTCGGATAGGTCAGAATCAGATTCTCGAGGTGCGGGATCGCTTCCGACGCGCGGCCGTTGCGGATGAGCAAGCGACTCCACTCGAGCTCCGCCGCCGGCAACGCCGCGCTCTCCGACCCCTTCCCTCCCCGGACGATCTCGTCGAACAGCGCGATGGCCACGTTCTGCTGCTCGCCGCTCGCGCGCGCCGCCGCCTGGCCGGCGAGCAACAGCACCTCGAGACGGCCGCCCTCGAGCGGCAGCTTGTACGCCGCTCGGCGCAGCGCGCTGACCGCCGCCGCGGTATCGCCGCGCGCGAGCGTGAGCAGGGCCGAGCCGAGCTCCGGGCTCGACTCGACCTGAACGCGCTGCAGCACCGCCATCATCGCTGTGCGCTCCGTAGCCGCCGCCCGATCGGTGGCGTACGGACCGGCCATCCGGAACGCCTCCATCGCGCCCTTCAGGTCGCCGCGATAGAGATCGATCCAGCCGTGTTGCGCGATCGCCGCGACGCTCGAGTCATTCCCCAGCGCGGCTGCTGCGCGATCGAGCTCGCCGCGCGCGATCCGCGCCTTGGCAAGATCGAGCCGCAGCGCCGCGCGATCGTCCGCGGTGAGCGCCGTGCCGCCGGCGAGACGCTGTTCGACCACATCGAGCTGGCCGTCGGCAATCAACACCTGCAGCAGCGCGCCCTGCGCCATGGCGCTCGCCTCGCCGGGGACGCTGCGATCGGTGGCCAGACCTTCGAGGACTTTGCGCGCCGCCGCGCGGTCGCCTCCGTCCAGCAGCTCGCGCACCGCTTCGGCGCGGGCGCGCTCGGAGAGCGGCGACGGCACGAGATCGGCCCAGCGATTCAGCGCGAGGCCGCGGACGCGATGGCCCTCCGGCGTGCTGAGGGAGCCGGCGAGATCCGCGAACCGGCGCAAGGCGTTCTGGGACTCACTGTCGCCCAGCGTCGGCTCGAGCAGCGCCCACGCTTCGTTGGCCTGCCCCCAGCTCAGCAGCACTTCGGCGCCGACGCGCTTCGCGCGAACCGGTGCGTCTGCCGCCGAGAAGACACGAGCGACGCGCACGCGGGTCGCGGGAGGAGCGTCGGCGAGCTGGCTCGCGGCGTTGGGCGCGACATCGGCCGATTTCACCACCGCGCGGCTCCACTCCGCCGCGGCCGCTTCCCAGTTGTTCGCGCGCTGCTCCAGCTCCGCGAGCTCGATCGCGAGCGTCCCGTCACCGCCGATCGTCTTGCGGCCGGTCAGGTAGGCGCGCCGAGCCTCGTCCCAGCGACGGTGATCGGCGAGGGCGAGTCCCCATTCGCGGTACGGGACGTCGCTGCGCGGATTCGTCGCGGCCCAGCGCATGACGACGGCCTCGAGGGAGTCCGGCTCATTCAGCGCCGCATAGACCCGCACCTCGAGACTGCGCAGCGCGGGGTTCTCGGGCGAGCGTTCGCGAGCATGCTGCACGAGGGGCAACAGCTCCGGCATCCGGTTGAGGACGTACAGCGTGCGCTCGAGGCCCAGCAGCGCGGGGACGTTCACGGGATCGGCGCGGATCGTGGTCATATACGTCGCCGCCGCCTCGGCGTAGCGGCCGGACCGCTCCAGCTCGAACCCGGGACCGATCGCCTGGCCCGCGGCGCTGATCGGAACGGCGAAGAGGAGCCCGAGCGCGAGCTTAACGCTTCGGCTCATTCAGCCTGCGGAAATACTCGAGCACCATGCGGCGCTGCTCGGGCGTGAGACCGGTCAGCTCGTCCCAGGTGGGATAGCGGATGCGCGCGCCGACGCCCGTGGCTCCCGGCAACAGCGCCCCCGGCACATGGACGCTGTCGCCGATGGCCGAGCGGCTGGTGCGCTCTTTCTCCTGATCGGGCTCCTCGCCCGACAGGCTGCGACCCGCGTCGAGCAGCTTGCGATAGAAGCGTTCCTGGCGCTCGATCGTGCGCCGGTCGAGCCGGCCCGACTCGAGCTGCCGCGCGAGCTCGCGCGCTTCCTGCGCGAGGGACCCGGCGGCGCTCGCGTCGCCGCCCGCCTGCAGCCGTTCGAGCTGCTCGGCCAGCGCGCGCTGCTGGGCCGCGAGCTGCCGCAGCCGCTGCATCACCGCGTCGCCGCCCGGCGCCATCATCGGCATCAGGCCCTGCGCCTCGCCGTTCATCCCCTGCTGCTGCTGCGCCATGCGGGTGAGCTGCTCCAGCGCTTCCTGGAAGCCCGATCCCGATTTCGCGCCCGCGACCTGCTGCGCCGAGCGGACGAGCGCGTGCGCGGTCGCATTGAGCGCGTCGAGCGCCTGCTCGGCGAACGGCGCGGCGCTGGCGGGGTTGGGATCCCCCTGCTCCAGCTGCTCGCGCGCCTGCTTCATCTGATTCTGGGCGTATCCGAGCGCGGCTTCGAGCTGCGGCGAGACGAGCGCGTGGCGTCCCGCGGCCTCGCTGATCTGCTGCTCGATCGCGCGCGTCCCTTCTTCTATAGAGGCCTGGCGCGCCCGGGTATTGGCGTCGGCTTCACCGTCGCGCAGCGCGTCGGCGACTTCTTCCTGGCGGCGCGCGAGCGCGGCCGTTTCCGAGAGCGCGCGATTCAACGCGTCGAGTGTTTCCTGCCGCCACGCCGCCGCGAGCGAGTCACGCCGCTGCCGCAGCTGATCGGGAAGCTGCGCGAGCGAGTCGGCCGCCTCCTGGCCGGACTTGCGGGCGCCGCGCGAGTCGCGCTGCTGCGCCGCATCGGCCGCCTGCTGCATCGCGCGCTGCGCGCCACGCGCCGCGTTCTGCGACGCCTGCAGCGGGGCATCCTGGCCGGCGCGCTCGACGCCCTTCGCCAGCGAATCGGTCGCAGCGGCGAGATCGCGCTCGGCGGCGACCGCGGCGGAATCGACGCGCTGGGCGTCTTCCTTCGTCCACTCTTGCTGGCGCCGCTGCAGGTCCTCGGCATCCTTCGCGAGCGAAGCCAGCTCCCCTTCCATCGCGGCGCGCTTGAACAGCTCCTCGCTGCGCTCGAGCTCGCGCTTCAGCTGCTGCTGCGCGTCAGCGAGGCGCTGCAACGCCTGACGCGTCGCCTCGGGGTCGAGCCGGGCGAGCGCTTCCTGGAGCTCGCGGAGCCGCTGCTCGAGCTCCGGCGTGAGCGCGCGCTGCAGCAGCTCCTGCACTTCGCGCAAGCGCTGCTGGAACGCGGTGTCGTCCACGCCGGCGGCCTTCGCCGCGCGTGAGATTTCCTCGACCGCCTGCGACAGCTCCTGCACGCGCTGCGACATCGCCGCCTGGTCGCGCGCGATCTCTTCGGCGCGCTGTGTGGCCTGGAACGACATCGTCCCGGCCTGCGGATTGGAGGAGGCCCGGCCATCGCGCTCGGGGCGAGCGGCGGCGCGGCCGTCGGCGTCGCGGCTGCGCTCCTGCGCGAGATCGCGGGTGCGATCGGCCAGCTCGCGCTGGGCGGACGACACCGAGTCGGCGGCCGTCGCGACCGCGCGCGCGGCTTCGCGCGCCTGCTGGCGCAGCTCTTCCATGCTCGGCAGCCGCAGCGCGATTTCGGGACTGCGACCGCGATGCACGGATGGCGCGTTGTCCCAGGCCTCGACGTACAGCCGCAGCGTGTCGCCGGGGAGCAGGCCGCGCTGTTCGGCATCGAGCTGACCTTGCACGATCGCGCGGTCTCCCACGCCGCTCACATCGAGCGATTCGCGGACCGCTTCGCCGATGCGGCCGGTGCGGCTGACGCGCCAGCTCACGACCTGGACACGCGCGATTCCATGGTCGTCGCGCACATCGGCGACGATCTGCTGGCGCAGTGAAATCGGGAGGGTGGTATCGCGCCCCGGCACCGGCAGCGCCACGACGGGCGCGGAATCGGGGACGATCACCAGGGTGAGGACGGGCGGATCGCCTTCGAGCGGCGACCCGTCCGCGGCGAGCGCATCGAGCCGCCAGGTCCCGCTTACCGGAGGCGTGAAGCGCCCTTCGATTTGCGATCCCTCGACGCGCAGTTTTTCCGCCCGCTCGCTATTCACGAGCACCCAGCGCGCCTCACCAAGCGGCACGCTCGCCGTGCCGGCCGTGATGACGGACGTGCCCGCGGGCAGCGCGATGTCCTCAGAGCCGGCGAGCAGCGGCTCATCGGAGCGGTCGAGATAGGCTGGGAAGTGCGCCGTCAATCCGATGTCGGCGAGGAATGCCGGAAGCGAGACGGAGACTTTGACTTCCGTACTGCGGCGTGCACCGCTCGACGCCCGGAGATACAGGTCGGATTCGATCGGGCCCAGCTGTTGGACGGATCGTCCTTCGGCATCGAGCGCGAGCAATGTCGGTCTCCACGGCTCGCCGGCACCGCGGGTCCACAGCGTCACGCGCTCGGCGCCGGGGACCGAAATCGTTGCGGTGACTCGACCCCCGCGACGAATCGTTTCTCTATCCACGGTAAGGCGCACGGGCGCGCGCGCGTCGCTCCAGGCCCGCAGGGGATGCCAGAATGCGTACGCGCGCCCGGACCCCGGAGCGCTGCCGACAAACAGGAGCAAGCCGGTGAGCGCCGCACCCGCGCCGGCGACCACGCGTCGACGGGTCGTGCGCCGCATCAGACCATCGACGCCGGGTGCCGCGAAGGAGACGATCGCGGCGGCGCGCGTGTCCGCGGCCGACAACAGCGCGCTGCTCGAGCCGCTCCCCTTGCCCGCGGTGGGACTCACGACGCCGACGATGCTGCCGGAACGGCCGCCCGCGGTCGATTCGACGAGCCGGCCCAGGGTCGGCGCGTCGGCCTCGCGGCGCGTGCGCCGGATTGCCCAGGCCGCGCCGGCGCCGCTGACCAGCACGAGAATCCAGCCCAGCGTGACACCGGGAACGGCCGGCGCGAGCAGGAGGCCGAGGGCGGCGGCGGCGAGGGCGGCGCCGAGGCCACCGAGCACGACGGCGAACGCCCGCGCGCGCGCGTGCGGGGCCCCGAGGCGATGCAGCCGCCGCGCCGTTTCGGTCATTGAGATCCGCTCACCGCGTACGTGAAGAGGTTCACACCCATCCGCAACGCCGCCTCATGAAGCTCAGGAGGGTCTTTGTGGACATCGGGGTCTTCCCAGCCGTCCCCGAGGTCCGACTGATAGGAATAGTATACGACGAGGCGGTCTCCCAAAAAAATGCCGAACCCCTGGGCAGGGAGCCCGTCGTGCTCATGGATCTTGGGAATGCCCTTGGGGAACGCGTAGACCAGGTTGTAAATGGGGTGCGTCAACGGCACCTCAACGAGCGGATGGTCCGGAAAAACGCGCGCGATCTCCCGCCGGAACGACGTGTTCATCCCGTAGTTGTCGTCCGCGTGCAGAAACCCGCCCTGCTCCAGATAGCGCCGCAGGTTCTTCAGCTCGACATCCGAGAAGTGCACGTTGCCGTGACCCGTCATATAGAGGTAAGGGACGTCCCACAGCTCGGGTCCCGTCAGCGTCACCACGCGCTCGCGATCGCCGACCGGCAGCGTCGTGCGATCCTTCAACGCTTTCAGGAGGTTGGGCAGACTCGAAGGATTGGCGTACCAGTCACCGCCGCCGTCGTAGTGGAGGCGGCCGATGGTGAGTGAGGCGGTTGGGCGGTTCGGCGGTTTGGCGGTTGGAAGAACCAACATGCCAAGGGCCATCAAACCGCCCAACCGCCTAACCGCCGAACCGCTCATAGCTCATTCACCAATCTGTATGCGGTATTTCGTGAGATTCCTGTTTCCTCGGCCAGGCGATTGGCGGCGTCTTTCCGCGACAACCCCTCCGCGAGCAGCGCCTTGGCGCGGGCGGCCGGATCGACGGACGGTTCCTCCACGCGCTCTTTCCCCGTGCCGGCGACCACTACCGTAACCTCGCCCCGCGCGGGCGCCTCTGCATAGTGCTCTGACAATTCTTGCAACGTCCCCGAACGTGTCTCCTCGAAGACCTTGGTCAGTTCTCTGGAGACGCTCGCCGGGCGGTCGGCCCCACAGGCTTCAGCCAGATCGGTCAGCAGCTGCGCGACGCGATTCGGGGCTTCGAACAGCACGACCGTCCATTCTCTGGACGCGACGGTCGACAACAAACGGCGGCGGTCGCTCCCTTTCCGGGGCAGGAATCCGAGAAACAGATAGCGGTCGCCTCCGATGCCCGAGACCGAGAGAGCGGCTGCCACGGCGGTCGGGCCCGGAATCGTCACGATGGGGATTCCACGCTCCCTGGCAGCCGCCACCAGCTCCACTCCCGGATCGCTGATTGCCGGCGTGCCCGCGTCGGTGATCAGCGCGACGTCTCGTCCTTCTGATAGGATGCGCAGGATGCGCTCGAGGGCGCGCTCGGACGAATGCGCGTGGAAGCTGAGCAGCTCCGCCTGCGAGCCGGCGTGATGCAGAAGGGGTTTGGAGTGGCGCGTGTCTTCCGCGGCGACCGCGGAGACGCGTTTCAGGGTTTCGGCGGCACGCGGCGACAGGTCGCCGAGGTTTCCGAGTGGCGTCGCGACAACGTAAAGGGTGCCCGCCACGTCACCACGTGACCTGCCAGGGGAGCCGGCCGTAGAATCCCGCCGCCTGTAGCACGTAGCGATGCTCACGCGTCGCGTCTTTCAAGACTTTCGGGGCCGTGCCCGGCATCATCACCTCCGCGCCTTCGAGCAACTGCAGCGCCCAATCGGTCAGCGCGGTCGCAAGCTCTTCGGGACGCACGACCGCGTCTGGTGTGTCGCTCCCCCGCGGGACGGACAGGAGCGCCAGGGCCTGATGCGTACCGACGATCGCGGTGGTGACCTTCTGCGCGCGCCGCTTGGCTTCGCCGGGGAACTCGCGCTCGACCGCGTCCACGATGCGCCAATACAGCTCGCGATACGTATTCACGAGCGCGGTCGCCGCCTGGGCGGGGAGATCGTCGGCGGCCGGGAACGTGCCGGCGGACATCGCGGGAGGCGTGCCGCCAATCTTTTCGAACAATGATTCGAGATAGCGGGCCGGCGGCACATTGTCCGGCTTGTCGCAGAAATGACCGCCCAGATACTTGCCCTGATCGAACTTCAGATACGACACGCGACCGTTCGAGATCAGCTCGAGCACGCCGCTCACCTTCTCCTGCTGCAGCGTCGGGAAGAATTTCCCGGGTTGATTGACGTCGATCGCGCGCTGCTGGTATTCGCCCGCGCATGAGGCGTACATCCAGGCGAGCTGCTCCATTGGCGCCGCGCAATACGTCAGGTCCCCGCGCTCGACCTCCGTGCGCATGCGCTTCAGGGCCTCGGTGATCGTGATGACCTGGCGCCCGACGGTATGCAGCGACGCGGCGTTGACCGCTTCGCCTTTGCGGAAGAACAGCAGCACACATTCGTCGGGCAGGTGCGCGGCGAGGTAGCCGTCGATGCGGCCGTCGCGGTCGCGCTTGGCGTACGCCAGCAGGTTTTCGAGATGAATGAAGGCGAGGCGGGTGCGATGAATAAGCCGGGTCACCTGCGGAAACTGGATGTCCGCGAGGCGAACCGGCGAATTCGTCAGGCGAGCAGTGCTCGCGCGCATCGGCCTCCGCTGCGGGAGGGGGAGTTACGACAGGTGTTGCGCGATCTTCTGTTCGAACGTGGCCGTGGGGAATGCACCGACCAGCGTGTCCACGTGACGGCCGTCCTTGAAGAATAGAATACTCGGAATCGAGCGGACGTTAAAGCGCATCGAAGTCGCCTGATTGGCGTCGACATCCACCTTCACGATCTTGACCTTGCCCTCGTACTTGCCGGCGAGCTGATCCATGATCGGGGCCACCATGTGACACGGCCCGCACCACGTCGCCCAGAAATCGACCATCACGAGTCCCTTGTGCTGCTCCACCTCAGCCTGGAATGTGGCATCGGTGATGGCTGCTGGATGAGTCACGCCTTCCATACCCTTCACGCTCCCTCGATAGACGTTAGTTTGACTTTCTATGAATCCGTCAGTCGCTCATGTCGGCATCGCCGTTGCCAGCATCGCCGAAGCCCTTCCCTTTTACCGCGACGTCCTGGGGCTTGCTCCCGGGCATCCGGAGACCGCGGACGGCGCCACCATCGTCAGCCTGCGGTTCGGTCCCGTCGACGTCGAGCTGCTCGAGCCCAGTGACCCCGCGAGTCCGGTCGCCAAGTTTCTGGCGAAGCGCGGTCCGGGCATTCATCACGTCTGCTACCGTGTTCCCGATCTCGATACCGCGCTGCGGCGCTGTCGGGCCGCGGGATACCGCCTGATCGATGAGACGCCCCGGCGCGGAGCCGGCGGCCGCCGCATCGCGTTTCTTCATCCCAAATCGACGAACGGTATCCTGCTGGAGTTGACCGAGTAGCGCTGGTGAAACGCCGCGTGTTACGGTCGAGTTCCCCCCGGGGGCGCCGGCGGCGCCGGTGGCGGCGGGGGGTTGGTGGCGGGCGTCGCCGGTTGGCAACGGCCTACCGGACTGCCCGCAGCCTCCAGATGTACATCATACACGAGCCAGCCGCCGCTGTGCGTCCGGATGACGTCGATCGGGATCACCTGACTGCAATTGGCGCGCTGGAGCTCGACGCGATACGTGCGCAGCTCATCCCGTCCCGGGACGGGCATTGGTCCTTCGATGATGCGGTAGCCGGTATGATCGAGGTACTTCTGAATGACGGTGAGGCGCTGGCGCAGGACGTCGGAGTTCATGGAGGAGGCGGCGGGACCACGCTCGGTGCCCCACAGCTCGCCCATGCGTTTTTGATTGTTGGCTTTCACGGCGACGAGAAACTGGGCGACCGATTCGTTCATCGACTGCGGCACGGGAGTGCCGGCGCTCGGCTTCTTGCCGCATGCGGCGGCGGCGAGCAACAAGAGGTACAGCACGAGCCGTCGCTTCACGAGTTCACACCCAGGGTGAGGTCGAACCGAAGGTAAAATACCATGCGTCTCTACGTCAACATCGATCACGTTGCCACGCTGCGCGAAGCACGCAAGACGGACGAGCCCGACCCCCTCGAAGCCGCCCTCGAATGCGAGCAGGCAGGGGCCGACGGCATTACCGTGCACCTGCGCGAAGACCGGCGCCACATCCAGGATGCGGATGTGAAAGCGCTCGCGGAGAACGTGCACACGGTGCTGAATCTCGAGCTGGGCGCACACGACGAAATCGTGAAGCTCGCCGCCCGCATCAAGCCGTTTCAGGCGACGCTCGTGCCGGAGAAGCGCCAGGAGATCACGACCGAGGGTGGACTCGCCCTGCGCCGGGGGGATCGCCGACTCAAGGGCGCCATCGACAAGCTGCAGCGGGCCGGGATCCGCGTGAGCCTGTTCATCGACCCTTCCTTGAAGACGATCGACATCGCGCGCGCGCTCGGGGTGCCGGCGATCGAGCTGCATACCGGCCGGTATGCGCACACCTGGCGCAAGGGCGATGCGGCACTCAAAGAGCTGCAGCGGGCGGCCACGCACGCGCGGCAGCTTGGCCTCGCCGTTCACGCCGGTCATGGACTCACCTACGACAACGTGCAGCCCGTCGCCCGCATCCCGGAGATCGAAGAGCTGAACATTGGCCACTCCATCGTCAGCAATGCCGTGTTTTGGGGGCTGGAAGAGGCGGTGCACCGCATGAAAAAGCTGGTGATTGACGCGCGAAATCCCTAGCTTGGTAGCGCCATGACCTCCCCGAACGCCATGGGCATGTCGGACTTCTTTGCGCTCGAGGCCGGCGACTACCTCGACCGGCTGGACGCGCTGTTTCAGACCCCCGCTCCCGATGCCGAAGAGATGGTGCGCCTCGCGCGCGCGCTGCGCGGCAGCGCGCTCATGGCCAGCCAGCAGCCGATTGCGCGCGCCGCCATGGGCCTCGAGGCGCTGGCCAGGGGATTGCGCGAAGGGCGGCGGCAATGGGATGTCGCGGTCAAGCAGCTGGCCACGCGCGCGGTCGATGACCTGAAGAAGTTCATTCGCAAGGCGAGCTCCTGGACCCCACAGGACACGGCCCTCGCCGAGGCGCTCGCCACTCAACTGGAGCAGCTGGGCGGCACCGGCTCGGCTCCAGGAGCGCGGGCGTCGGGGCAAGTGCGCGCCGCCGAAGGCACGGCACTCGATGCCGGCGCGCGCGCCTTTGTCGCGCGGGAAGGCGCGGCGATCGCGAGCGCGCTCGACCGCGCCGGACGGACTCTCCGCGCCAATCCGCTCGCGCACGATCCGCTGCAGGCGGTGCTCAAGGCGATCCAGCCGCTGCGCGGCCTCGCGGCGCTGAACGATCTGGCACCGCTCCCCGACCTGCTCGACGGGATCGAGCAGGCGATCGGCGAGCTGAGCCGGACGAGCTCGAACGCGCCTCCAGCCGGCCTGGGCGACCGAATCGCCGAGCTGTTCCAGATGGCGGCGACGTCGATCGCCCACGCGGCGCGCGAAGTGGCCGAGCGCGGCCGCCCCGACACCGAAAGTGCCGAGTTCCGGAAATTCGCCGCGCTCCTGGTACAGTTCATCGACAGTGAGCCCGAGGTCGTGCCGATCGAGCAGGTGGCCACGATCGTCCGGCGCGGGACCGCGCCCGCCGGCGCCGCCGAGCGGCCCGCCCCGCTCGGTCGCGTCGAGCTCGTCAGCCACGGCGAGCATCTGCGCCAGGCGGCGGACTCGCTCGAGCGCGCGCCGAGCTCGACGCAGCGCGAGCTGCGGGCCCACACCCTCGGCGGCACGTTCCGCGCGCTGAGCGCGGCAGGCGGCGGTCCCGTGGCCGAGCGCGTGGCGGAATTCGCGCAGGCCGCGCGCGAGGCGGTGACCACTGGAATCGCGGTGAGCCAGCCGGTCCTGTTCGCCGCCGAGCTGCGCAAAGCGGGCGAGATTCTCTCCGCATCGGGCAGCGGGGACGAGACGGCGACTGCCGCCGCGATCGCGGCCGTCACGGTGGCCATCCGTCGCCTTTCAGAGCCTCCACCGACCTCCACCGCACCTCCCGTCGTCGTCGACGAGTCCGCGACCGACATCGCGGGCACGTGGAGCGTCTATCAACGGATGGTCGGGGCGGGCGTCGGGCCGGCGTCGCTGGAAGAATTGCTGTCGGGGGGATCCGCGGGGCGTGGCCCCGGGGTTCCCCACGCCGAGGTCCCGAGCGGCAATGGCGGCGAGGCCGTCGACATCCGGACTCTCCTGTATAAGGGCACACGCGCGCGCCAGCGCGCGCAGGAGCTGCGCGACCTAGCGAAGCGCTCGAGCGGCGACGAGTTGCGAGCGATCATCGACGAACTCGGCGACCTCGTTGTCCTCGCCATCGAACCCGAGTAACCCGAAACGCTTTCGCTGGGCCCCGCTGATCGGTTTGATCGTCAGCGTGGCGTTGCTCGCGTGGGTGCTGCATCGCATCAACCTGCGCGAGGTCTGGACGTACGCGCAGCACGCCAATCCCCTGCTGCTGTTGCTCACGGTCGTGGTCGCGACGGTGACGTTTCCGATCCGCACGCTCCGCTGGCAGCTGATTCTGCGCGATCCGCACGACCAGCGACTCCCGTTCGTCCCGCTGTGGCACGCCACGACGATCGGGTTCATGGCGAACAACCTGCTGCCCGCGCGCGCCGGAGAAGTGGCCCGCGCGTATGTCGCATCCCGGCAGCTCCCGGTCCGGTTCTCGACGGCATTCGTCTCGATCGTGGTCGAGCGCGTGTTCGACGGCCTCATCATGCTTGCCCTGATGACGGTCGCGATTGTGGCGCCCTCATTCCCCGCCCATGCCGCCGTTGGCGGGCGGTCGCTCTCGACGATCGCGACGTCGCTGGCCCTGCTGTTCGCGGTCGTCTTGCTGATCGCGTTGCTCGTCGCCAACAAGCCCAGGTTCTGGCTCGTGGCGATCGAGCGGATGTCGCGCCGCTTCCTGCCCGTCCCCATCGCGGATCGCATCGTCCGCACATCCGACGGCATCGTCGCGGGACTGCTGCCGCTCAAGAATCCGGCGCGATTCCTGGGAGTCGTGCTCTGGTCGCTGGTCCTCTGGCTCAAGAACGCGCTGGCATTCTGGACCTGCTTCAAGGCGTTCGGCCTCCCGCTGCCGTTCGAAGCGGCGTTCCTGCTGCAGGGCATCATCGGATTCGGCGTCGCGGTGCCGTCCACGCCCGGGTTCGTCGGCATCTTCGAAGCGGCGGCGTTGATCACGCTCGGCTTCTACGGCGTCGACTCGAGCCTCGCCGCGAGCTACGCCCTGACCTATCACGTGACGACGTTCATTCCAATTACGCTGCTGGGATTCTGGTCGTTGTCACGTCTGCATCTGAAGCTGCGCGAGGTCGGAAAAGCGGCACAAAGCGAGCCGCAGGCGTGAATCTGCGCATCCTGGCGCACGCCAAGGTCAACCTGTTTCTGCGGATCCTGGCGCGCGAGGCGTCCGGCTATCACCAGATCGAAACCGCATTCACGCTGCTCGAGCTCGCCGACGAGCTGATCGTGCGCCGGACCGAGTCGGGGATCACGCTGGACGTCGCCGGACCGGACCTCGGCCCCAGCGACGAGAACCTCGCGGTGCGCGCTGCGCGCGCCGTGCTCGACGCGACGGGCAATCGCTTCGGCGTCGCGATCACACTCGTCAAGCGGATTCCGGTGCGAGCGGGATTGGGCGGCGGATCGAGCGATGCCGCCGCGGCGCTGCATGCCGTGAACGCACTCGCCGGCAACGCGATCCCGCGCCAGGAGCTGATGCACTTTGCCACGCGGCTCGGCGCCGACGTCGCGTTCTTCGCGAGCGGCGCGCCGCTCGCGGTGGCGTGGGGCCGAGGAGAACGGCAGCTGCGGCTGAGCGCCCCGCCGTCGTTGCCCGTGCTGATCGCCGTACCCCCGATCGCGGTCGCGACCCCCGACGCCTACAAGTGGTGGGACGAGCAGAACACGACCCCGTCCTCGCGCGGGCCGGTCACGCTCGACGCCGAGGCGCTGAGCAGCTGGGGCAGCATCGGCCGGCTCGGCGGAAACGATTTCGAATCCGTGGTCTTCGGAAAGCACCCCGAGCTGCGGGTGCTGTACGAGAAGGTGGCGCAGACGGCGCCGCTCTGGGTCCGGATGTCAGGCTCGGGCAGCGCCATCGCGGCTGTCTATAAGAAGGAAAGCGATCGCGAGGACGCCATGCAGCGGTTGGGCGAGAAGAACCAGCGGCTCATCAAGACGGCGACGCGGGCTACTCCCGCGCCCGCTCCTGAAACGCCGTCCTAGCCTCCGCCAACGAGCGCAACGCGCTCGCCTGCTCCGCCGGTCCGTTCCACGCCGTGCTCGCGCGGGTCATCTGTTCGAGACGATCGATCCAGCGCAGGAAGAAAGCCGCGTCCTCGGCCGACCGCACCGGACGACCGCCCACCTGAACGTAGATCGGACTCGTCGACGCAAACGGGTAGAGATCGAGCACGGGCATCACCGAGCGATCGGCGTAGGCTCGCAACACAAACCAGCCGCTTTCAGTCACGGGAATCAAGACGGTGTCGTTCGCCGTCATCCTGTTCGCCGAGAGCGGGATCGTCGCAACGACTTTGCCGTCACCGATGATTTCGAGATGATCGACCGGCACGTTGGATTGCATCGAGACGCGTGCCGCCAACCGCTGGCTGCCCGCCGCCAACCGGATCTCGTCCCCGATCCCCTGCCCTGCCAAGGAGAACTCGAGCAGCGGCGCGTTCGTGACGAAGGTGCGTCCCGCTTTGATGCCCGCGAGCCAGCGACTGTGATTCAGCGTCGCGCCGGACTGCACGAACGTGCGCACCAATCCGGGCGGGCCGCGCAGACTCGCGAAGTTCGGGAACGCGTCGGTTCCGGCAGCAGCGGGGATTCGAAATCCACAATTGAGCAGGCGATACCAGATCTCCGAGGTGATGAGGTGATCGGAGTACCCCATGACCTCGAGATAATCGATTTTGCCGAGTGCCACATCGACGGGCAGCTCGTAATTGAGCGCCGCGGCCGTGTCGAAGGGATCGGGCTTGGTATCGAACGGGTGCACGTAGCCCACTAACGCGTTCTGCCGGTGTGCCAGGTCGGCGACGTCCGCATTCGTCGGCGCGAGGCTCGCTGCGGCCGTGTTCGGGTAGCCGACGTAGTCGGGCACCAGGTAGTGGGAGCCGAGGCCCAGCAAGCCCATGTGGCCCCATACGCTGGTGTGGAATTCCTGGCCGTGCATCAAGAGGAACGTCGCGGTCGAGACCGGATCCGCGTCGGTGCGGAAGTAGGCGATGTCGGGAATCCGCTGTTCCTTGTTCACGATCAGATTCTCGACCACGTGGAGGTCTTCGGCGCGCCCCTGGAACGAGAGATTGCGCGGCGTGTTGCGGTAGGCGCCGCCGTAGTTCATGTGCACGTGCACGTCCCCGCTCCACCAGCCGCGCGCCGGAAGATTGGCCAGCCGCTGGAGCAGCACGCGATGCACGACGCTCCCGCCCGCCGGCACCGTGAAGTCGCCGCGAAACACGCGGAATTCGGGGCCGTGCCACACTTCGACGTGCACGGGGCCCG
>DATMZX010000366.1:0-11538 GCA_035573235.1 Gemmatimonadales bacterium | reverse complement strand
AGGATCGCCGGGCCGCCGCGGCTGCTCGTTCGCGCGGATCGAACGCCCCGTGACGCGCCGCGCGACCTCGATCACCTCGCGCACCGAGCGCCCCGTTCCCGTGCCCAGGTTCACCGCGACGGGCTGCTTCGCGTCGACCTGCACGTTCAAGGCGCGGACGTGCGCAGCGGCGATGTCGGCAACGTGCACGTAGTCGCGGATCGCGCTGCCATCGGGCGTCGGATAATCGGTGCCGTACACATCGACCGCCGGTCGCTTCCCCGCCGCTGCCGCGAGGACATTCGGAATCAGGTGCGTCTCAGGATCATGGTCCTCACCCCGCGTCGCCGTCGCGCCCGATGCATTGAAATAACGCAGGCTCACGACCTCGATCCCATGGGTCGGCGCGAACTCGCCGAGCACGCGCTCGAAATCTCTCTTGGTCTCGCCGTACGGGTTCACGGGCACCTGGGGCGAATCCTCGGTGATCGGAATCTTCGCCGGGTGACCGTACACCGCGCAGGATGATGAGAAGACAAAGCGGCGGATCTTGGCCCGTCCCGCTGCCTCCAAGAGTACACGGGCGGCCGTGACATTGTTGCTCACATACTTCTGAGGCTGCGCAACTGATTCTGCAACAAGGGCAAAGGCCGCCATGTGGACGATGGCCCCGATCCCCTCCTTGCCGAGAATGGCCTCCACCAACTCCCGGTTTCCCACCCCGCCCTGGATAAAGCCGGCACCGCGGGCCACGGCGGCCTGATGGCCCGCGCTGAGGTCGTCGAGCACGACGACGCCCACGCCGAGCCCCAGAAGCTGGTCGACGATGACACTGCCGATGTACCCTGCGCCACCCGTGACGAGGACTCGACCTTTCACTCGGGGGACTCCATGCCGAACAGGCGACGGAGCGCCTCGAGCAGGCCGTAGCCTCGCCCTTCCTCGGCGGCGGCTTTCAGCGCGATGGTGGGTTGGTGCAGGAATTTGTTCATGAGGGACTGGCTGAACTGCTCGACGCGCGCGCGATCCTCGGCACTGAGCGCCCCAAGCTGGCGGAGCGCGCGCTCGAGCTCGGCGGCGCGCACCTGCTCCATGCGCTCGCGGAGCTCCTTGATCGTCGGAACGACGCCGAGGCCGCCATACCACGCCCAGAACAGGTTCGTCTCCTCCTCGACGATGCGCTCGGCGGCCGGGATTTCGTCGCGACGGCGCGCCGTCGCCTGCGCCGCCACCGTCTGCAGGTCGTCCACATCATACAGGAACACGTTCTCGATCTGCGCGATCGCGGGATCGACGTCGCGCGGCACGGCGAGGTCGAGAATGCAGAGCGGACGCCCGCGGCGTTGCGCGATCACCGGGCCCACGCGCTCCCAGGTCACGACCGCATGCGGCGCGGCGGTCGAGCACAGCGCGATGTCGGTCGACGCGAAGTGCGTCCAGGCTTCTTCGAGCGACACCGCACGGCCGCCGAGACGCTCCGCGATCGCGCGCGCGCGCTCCTGCGTGCGATTGGCGACGAGCGTGATCTGGACGCCCTGATCGCTAAGGCACGTCGCCGCCAGCTCGGCCATGTCGCCGGCGCCGAGAATCAGCGCGTGACGGCCGGCGAGATCGCCGAAAATCTTCCCGGCCACCGCGACCCCGGCCGACGCCGCGGATGCCGTGCCCATCCCCAGTCCCGTCTCCGTTCGGACGCGCGAGCCCACATGCAGCGCGGTCTGGAACAGGCGGTGCAGGACCGGACCCGCCTGCGCGCGCGACGCTTCCCACGCATCGCGCACCTGACCCTGGATCTGCGACTCGCCGAGGATCATCGAGTCGAGCCCGGAGGATACGCGGTACAGGTGTCGCACCGCATCGCGGTCGCGGACGATGTACCCGTACTCACGCGCGCTCCCTGAGGGAGCGCCAGCGAGCCGCTCGCCGAGCAGCGACCAAACGGTCTCGAGCGCCGGCTCATCGTCGCTGACCAGATAGAACTCGGTGCGATTACAGGTGGAGAGCAACACGCCTCCGCTCGCTCCGGCCGCGATCACGCGCGCGAGCGCGCCCGGCACCTCGTGCGCCCCGTGCGTGAAGCGCTCGCGAACGTCGAGCGGCGCAGTGCGGTGATTGACTCCCAGAACCTTGATGCTCATCGCGATCGGATCGGTCACAGGAACCGTTCGGCGCCAGGCTGCGCGAGCTTCAACGCCACGTACACGAGCAGCACGGCGGAGAAACCGGCGATGCTCGCCAGCGCCGCGCGCCGGCCGCCCCAACGACGGACCAGGCGAACCCAGACCGCCCAGCCCAGGACCACCCAGGTGAACAGTCCCCACACGATCTGGGCCTTCGCGACGTGGAAGCCCATGCCGCCGGAGAACCGCGTCCCGTACCCAACCGCGAGCAACAGGCCGAGCGTCAGCGACGGAAATCCGGCGACCAGGGCGATGCGATTCAGCTGATCCAGGCGCTCGAGCGGCGGGAACAGCTGGAAGATCTGCCCGAAGCGGCGCGCTTTGAGCTCCCGGAATTGCAGCAGGTAGAGCGCCGCGGCGATGAAGGCGAGCGCCATCAGCGCGAGACCCAGGACGCTGAGCGCGATGTGCAGCACGAGCCAGGTGTTGCGAGCCGGGACATCGGTCCCGGGCGCGAGCCCGCTCAGGACCGCGAGACCGACGAGCCCGGTCGCCAGGGGCGAGGTGAAAAACGAGACCGCGGAGCCGCGCAGCAGGCGCTCGCTCGCGAGCTGCAGCAGCACCAGACAGAAGGCCAGCATGGAGAGCGCGGGACCGAGCCCGACGAGCGTCAACTGAGCGAGGGCGACCACGTGGGCAGCCGCGCCCGCGCAGGGGAGCGCGATCGCGAGCGCGCGTGACGGGCTGCCCAATCCCATGAATGGCGCCAACACGAGCGCCGTCGCGAGTGCGTACAGCGTCAGGGCAACCAGGTGGAGCGTGACGATCACGACAGAAATCGGCCGGGTCCGCCTGCGCGGGCCCGGCCGCCTTTTAGGAGGGCATCTTCTTGATCAAGCGTACCGGAAGACCTCGGTCGAGTCCTGGGTGCATGATCTCGATCAGCAGACCGGTGGCCGAGCGTTCGCGCGTGTGCACGACCATCAATACCGCGCGCACTTCCTCGGACGCGGTGCCGATGGCCGCCTCGGCCGGCTTGTACACTTCGAACACGTCGCCCGGAGTGACGCCGTCACGGCGGCCCTTATCGATGAAGAAGTATTGCTGCGCGCCGGCGATCACGCGTTCGTCGCGCGGCCCGATGAGCTTGCCGGCAAGCCCCTGTGCCACGGGCACCGGGCGAACCTGACCGGGATCGCGGAACGGCTCGAGCGGCATCGCGAGCTCGCCGTTGTGGACTCGGCCATACTGCGCCACGACCTGCGCGAGCACCTGTTGCTGCTCGATCGAGGTGACGCGCGCGATGCCGGTCGGCACCACGACGTCGCCCCACTGCCCGAACTCGATCCCGCGATCGATGCGAACCAGCAGGAGTGAATCGCCGACATGATAGGACGCATGACGCGGCGGCCGGACGGAGATCTCCTGGAACATCTGCGCCGTGGACGTCTGCGAAAGCTGGTGAATGGCGGACGTGGAGGTCGCGCCGAGCACCTCGCCCCACGGCAGCTGCTCGTTCTCACTCAGGAATCCGGCGGCGTAGAACTCACCGGGACGCAGCGGGCGATACGGCTGATTGACGTAGCCGCGCAGCACATCCTGCACGATCTGCCGATTGGTGCGGCGCCGGTCGAACATCGTTTCGTTCGACTCCACGACGCTCGGCGGCGGCGCCTCGACGACGAAGGTCGTGTCGGCGGGAATCGTGTCGATCGGCGCCATCGTGGTGTCGAGCGGAACAATCGCGACGGCGGTGTCGCCGGAGGCGCGCACGGTATCGGCGGCGAGCTGGGTCGTGTCCTGCGCGACTGCGACGACGGTGTCGCCGCTCGGCGCGACGGCATACATCGGCGCGAGGTTCAGGACTTCGCCCGGATAAATCCAGTGCGGATCTTCGACGACGGCGGTATTGAGGCGGTAGATCTCCGGCCACAGCAGCGGGTCGTTGAAATACATCTGCGCGATGGACCAGAGGGTCTCACCGCGCGCGACGGTATGCGAAGACGGGACTTGTCCCTGAAAAGCGGCGACGGCCTGGGTGTCCTGCACAAGCTGCGGCGTCGTATCCCGCGCGACCTGCGAGGTGTCCTGCGCCGGCAGAACACCCCACGCCAGCGTCGCCGCCAGGGCTAACACGGCACTGCGGCTAGAACGGCAGATCGTCGTCCTCCTCATCCAGCGCCTCCGGGAACGCGTCGAGCGATTCGGGGGCCCCCTTCCCGCCGGCTTCAGCACCTGCCCCGGCTGCGGCCCCTCGTGCTGCCCCCGCCCCAACCGGGGCGGCTGCGCCTTTCGAGCCGAGCATGATCAGCTCGCGCGCAATGATCTCGGTGACGTACCGTGTCTGCTTGTTATTGTCTTCCCAGGTCCGGTATTCGATCCGGCCCTCGATATAGACCTTGTCGCCCTTCTTCAGGTACTTCTCGCACACATCGGCCAGGCCCGATCCGCCCTTGTTATTCCAGCAGATAACTCGATGCCAGTCCGTCTTTTCCTGCTTTTCCCCACCGGCCCCGGTCCACTGCCGACCGGTTGCCACGGAGAGGGTGGCTACCCGAGACCCGTTATTCGTGCTACGCACCTCGGGATCGGCACCCAAGTTCCCGATCAGGGTGACCTTATTGAGACTGCGGCTCACACAACCTCCAGCATTATGCGGGTTTGGGTCCAAGGGTGCCCAACACTATATAAGTCGCAAGTCGTTCTGTCAATCAAAGATACGCCACTAGTAGCAAAGTTATGCATCAAGTCTGAGGACCATGGCGTCCTCCACCGGGCGGCGGTAATACGCCTTGCGTCGGCCGACCTCCTTGAACCCAAACCCCGAGTAGAGGGCTCGCGCCGGGGCGTTCGATTCCCGGACCTCCAGGTAGACCTGCCGCACACCCCGGTCGGTCAGCGCCGCGAGGATCGCTTCGACCAGCGCGCGTCCCAATCCTCCACGCCGTCCGGCTTCGGCGACCGCGAGGTTGAGGATCTCGCCCTCATCGGCGGCCTCGAGCGCGACCACGTAGCCGACGATGTGCTCGTCCGCTTCCGCGACGAGAAACAACGCCCAGGAGACGCAGTCGCGGAAATCCTGCGTGGACCAGGGATCGGCAAATACGCGTTGCTCGATCGCGCGGACCGCGGGAACGTCGCTCAGCTCAGCGAGGCGGATTCGGAAGGGGGCGGCCGTGGCGGCTCTCCCATTTCACTTGGGCTTCGGCGGGACGTCCGTACGTTGGCTCCGCCAAAAGACGATCCAGCGCGACGCGCGCTCCGTCGTACGCGAGCAGGGCCAGCAATGACCCGGCGATGGGCGGCAATTCCTCGAGGCCAAGGGGAGCCCGTCCAGTCCATGCTTCCACTTCCCGCCGATACCGCACTGCGCCGTCACCGACGGCGAGCGCGACCTCCGCGCTCTCAGCGAGCTGCGAGATCGTAAACAGGTCCGGCTTGATCACGATATCGACGGCGTCGTCGTGGAATGCGTAAACGGCGCCGAACACCTGCCCGCGCAGCGCGTCGTAACACGCCGCCACATTGTGGACCCCGGCGCCGTACGCGGCGCCGAGCAGCGAGGGAATCGCCAGTAGCGGAAGCTGCCGCTCGTGCGCGAGTCCTTTTGCCGCGGCCCACCCGATCCGCAGACCCGTGAAACTCCCCGGCCCATCACCGACGACGATCCCCTCGAGGTCATTCAAAGAAACCGTGCCGGCGGACAGGACTTCCTGGACGAGCGGCAGGATCTGCGCCGCATGTTGCCGCGCGCCGCGGATCGAGCGCGCGACCGTCCCGCGAGCGGCGTTCACCGCGACACTGGCGACATCGGTCGCGGTATCGATCGCCAGCCAGGAGCCACTGATCACGCAGATTCCTCAACGATCCGGTGCGCCGGATCAGCATCGTATGAAAGGCGCAGATGTCGATCCAACTGTGGCGTCCAGCCGCCGGCTCGCTCCGGCCACTCGATCAGGATGATCGCCCGCTCACGCACCATGTCGTCGAAGCCGAGGTCGCGCGCTTCGTCGGGTTGACGCAGGCGATAGCAGTCGACGTGATAGACGGGCGTCTGCCCTGCCTCGTAGTGATGGACCAGCGCGTAGGTGGGACTCGTGGCCCGCGCGCTCGCGCCGAGCCCGCGGCAGATCGCCTGGACGAGCGTGGTCTTGCCGGTGCCCAGCTCGCCCGACAAACCGATCACCGCCGGCGCGCGCAGCTGCGCGCCGAGCTCCTCACCGAACCGGCTGAGCTCGTTCGCGGACAGGCGCATCGGCTTTGAGCTCGAGAAGCTGGTCGCGCAGCACCGCCGCCAGCTCGAAATCGAGCTCCTCGGCGGCCGCCTGCATTTGCTGCTCCAGCATGTGGATCAGCGTTTCCCGCTCGCCGGCATCGGCGGGCTTCTGGACCGCAGCGGCGCCCGGTTTGGTGACCCGGGCATCCGCCACCCGCGTGACGAACCGGATGTCGCCGACTGATTTCACGATCGAACGCGGCGTGATGTTGTGCTCCTGGTTGTGGGCGAGCTGCGCCTCGCGCCGGCGGTTCATCTCGTTCAGCGCGCGCTCCATCGAGCCGGTCATCCGATCGGCGTAGAGAATCGCCCTGCCGCTGAGATGGCGGGCGGCGCGCCCCACGGTCTGAATGAGCGAGCGATCGGACCGCAGGAATCCTTCCTGGTCGGCGTCCAGGACCGCCACCAACGACACCTCGGGCAAATCGAGGCCTTCGCGCAGCAGGTTGATCCCCACCAGCACGTCGAATTCGCCGAGCCGGAGGCCCCGGATGATTTCGACGCGCTCGATCGCGTCGATCTCCGAATGGAGATAGCGCACCCGCACCCCATGCTGTTGCAGGTAATCGGTGAGATCCTCGGCCATGCGCTTGGTCAGGGTCGTCACCAGCACGCGCTCGTTCTTCTTCTCGCGCAGCCGGATCTCGCTCAGCAGGTCGTCCACCTGCCCTGCCACCGGCCGGATCTCGACCTGCGGATCGACGAGGCCGGTGGGCCGAATGATCTGCTCCACGATGACGCCGTGCGACAGCCGCAGCTCATCCGCCCCGGGTGTGGCCGAGACGAACACCATGCGCGGGACGAGGCTCATGAATTCGTCGAACCGGAGCGGCCGATTGTCCAGCGCCGACGGCAGCCGGAATCCGTAATCGACGAGCGTCTGTTTGCGCGAGCGGTCGCCTTCGTACATCGCCCCCAGCTGCGGCAGCGTCTGGTGCGACTCGTCGATGATGCAGAGATAGTCGTCGGGGAAGTAGTCCAGCAGGCACGCCGGTCGCTCACCGGGCTGGCGGCCGCTGAACAGCCGCGAGTAGTTCTCGATCCCGGCGCAGCGGCCGACCTCCATCAGCATGTCGATATCGAAATTGGTCCGCGACTCGAGCCGCTGGGCCTCCAGGAGCTTGTTCTGTTTGCGCAGCTCGGCCAGGCGCTCGGCCAATTCGACCCGGATCCGCGACACCGCCCGCTCGATCGTGGCGCGCTGCGTGACGAAGTGCGTCGCCGGATAGATCGCGGACTTCTCCATCTGTTTGATGACGTTGCCCGTGAGCGGATCGATCTTGGCGATGCGCTCGATTTCATCGCCCCAGAATTCGACCCGCACGGCCTGCTCGTCGTATGCCGGAAACACTTCGACCGTATCGCCCCGGACTCGAAAGGTGCCGCGCTCGAATCCGATGTCGTTGCGCTGATACTGCACCGCGACCAGGTCCGACAGGAATGCATCGCGACCCCGGTGCTCGCCTTTCTGCGCCGTGACCAGCAGCTCGCGATACAGCTCGGGATCGCCGAGGCCATAGATCGCCGACACGCTCGCGACGATGATGACGTCATCGCGCTCCATGAGACTCGACGTCGCGCGCAGCCGCAGCCGCTCGATGTCGTCGTTGATCGACGAATCCTTGGCGATGTACGTGTCCGTCGACGGCACGTACGCTTCGGGCTGGTAGTAGTCGTAGTACGAGATGAAGAATTCGACGGCGCTCTGGGGGAAAAACGTCTTCAGCTCGCCGTAGAGCTGCGCCGCGAGCGTCTTGTTGTGTGACAGCACCAGCGTGGGCTTCCCGAAGTCGGCGACGACGTGGGCCATCGTCATCGTCTTCCCGGAGCCGGTGACGCCGAGCAGCGTCTGGTATTTGTCGCCGCGCGTGAGCCCCTGGCTCAGCTCGCGAATAGCGCGTGGCTGATCTCCCGCCGGGGGCGGCGCGTTTCCGATTTCAAAGGGCATACGAGGGAAAGCTAACCGACGACGACTTCAGCGGGACCGCTCGAATCCCGCCGGGCGATCTCCGTTACGCCTTTCACCTTCCGAACGGCCTTCAGGACCTTGTGCAGGTGCGTGTTGTTCTCGACCTCGACCAGGACGGAGCCGAACACAACCCCGTCCTTGGAGGCCAGCTCGGCGCTGCGGATGTTGGTGCCGGTGCCGCTGATGGCTTCGCAGATATCGGCGTACAGGCCGCGGCGGTCTTCCCCGCTGACCGCGAGCCGCACCACGAACGTCTCGCCTTCCACCTCGCGCCAGTCGATTTCGACGCGACGCTCCTCGTCCCCGGACAGTGTGAGGAGGTTCGGGCAGTCGTTGCGGTGGATCGAGATCCCTCGGCCCTGCGTCACGTAGCCCACGACAGGATCGCCCGGCACCGGCTGGCAGCACTGGGCGTAGCGCACCATCAGGCCTTCGACGCCGTGAATCTTGATCCCGCGGCCCAGCCGCAGCCGCTCGATCACGCGGCCAAACGCCGTCGGCTTGGGCGTCTGCGAATCCTCGGCGGGCAGTTCCGGATAGAGCGCTTTCATCACCTGACCGAGCTGGACATCGCCTCGCCCGATGGACGCCTCCACCTGCTCGCCGATGCCCAGCGACAAGGTCTCGGCGGCCTGCGTGAGCTGCTCGGGCGTCGGCGCATCGAGACGGCGCCGGCGGACTTCGCGGGCGAGGATCTCGCGGCCCAGCGTGACGCTGCGCTCGTGCTCTTCCTGCTTGATCCATTGGCGAATTTTCTGGCGGGCGCGGCCCGTCTGGACATGCGCCAGCCAATCGCGCGACGGCTTCGCCTGCGGGCTCGTCAGCACCTCGACCGTGTCGCCGTTGCGCAGGGGGCGATGCAGCGGCGCGATCCGGCCGTTCACGCGCGCCCCGTTGCAGTGCTGCCCGACTTCCGTGTGCACCAAGAACGCGAAGTCGAGCGGCGTGGCACCCTTGGGAAGCCGCTTCACGTCGCCGCGCGGCGTGAACACGAAGATCTCGTCCTGGTAGAGGTCGATCTTCAGGAACTCGAGGAATTCCTCGGGGCTGTGCGCGTCCTGCTGCAGCTCGATCAGTTGGCGGAACCACGAGAGGTGGTGATCGAGCTCGTCGGCACTCTTGCCGTTCTCCTTATAGAGCCAGTGCGCCGCGATACCATACTCGGCCGTGCGGTGCATGTCGCGCGTGCGAATCTGGATCTCGTAGAGCTGGCCGCCGGGGCCGAACACCGTCGTGTGCAGCGACTGGTAGCCGTTGGACTTGGGACTCGCGATGTAGTCCTTGATGCGCTCCTGCAGCGGCGTCCAGGTGTGGTGAATGATCCCGAGCACGTGATAGCAGTCGGTGATGTTGTTCACGAGCACGCGCACCGCGAGTAGATCGTAGATCTCCTCGAACGGCTTGCCGCGCTTTTTCATCTTCTTGAAGATGGACCAGAGGTTCTTGGGCCGGCCCACGATGTCCCAGCCGACGATCCCCGAGCGGCGCAGCTCTTCGGCCAACGGCGCGCGCATCCGCTCGATCGTGCGATCGCGCTCGACTTTGCGCGCCTTCACCTGGCGCGTGAGCTGTTTGTAGTCGTCCGGCTCGAGATACTTGAACGCGAGGTCCTCGAGCTCGGCCTTGACTCCGGCCATTCCGAAGCGGTGCGCGAGCGGCGCGTACAGCTCCCGCGTCTCCTGCGCGATGCGCCGGCGCTTCTCGAGCGGGAGCGGATCCAGCGTGCGCATGTTGTGAAGGCGATCGGCGAGCTTGATGATGATGACCCGCGCATCGCGCGCGACCGACATCAGGAGCTTGCGGTAGTTCTCCGCCTGCTCTTCGGCGGTCGAGCGGAACGTCAGCGCCTTGATCTTGGTGAGACCGTCGACGAGGTCGGCGGTTTCGTTCCCGAAATCGCGGCGTATCATGTCGAGCGTCACGTCGGAGTCTTCGACGACGTCGTGCAGCAGCGCGGCCGCGATCGTCGTGGTATCCATCTGCTGCTCGGCGAGAATCGTCGCGACGGCGACGCTGTGCGAGACGTAGTCGTCGCCCGACAGCCGCTTCTGCCCCTGGTGGGCCTGCGCGCTCAACCGGTACGCGCGCGACAACACCTCGAGGTCGAGGCGATCGCGCTGCGCCGCGACCGCTTTGGCCAGCTCCGGAGCCAGGATCGGCGCCGTACTCGTCACAACAATCCCGCTTCCGCGAAGCTCACGTACCGCTCTCCTCCACCTCCAATGATCACATGGTCGTACACCGGGACATCGAGCAGTCGTCCGGCATCGACCAATTGCCGCGTCACCGATCGGTCGTCGGCCGAGGGGGTGGGGTCCCCGCTCGGGTGGTTATGTACGACGATGATGCCTGCCGCCGCTTCCGCAATGGCTGCCCGAAACACCTCGCGCGGGTGCACCAAGGAGCTGTTCAGGATGCCCCGGGTGATCAGCAGGTCGGCCAGGACCTGACTTTGGCTTCCCAGGGCGAGGACATGGAACTCCTCAACGGCTAAGTCACGCAACCGCAACGCATAATACCGCTGCACGTCCGCCGGGCCCTTGATACGCTCCGGCGGCGGCTCCTGCTCCATCCCCACCCGCCGCCCCAGCTCGATCGCTGCCGCCAGCCGGGCCGCCTTGGCTCGGCCAACCCCCGGGATCCGAGCCAACTCGGCGTAGGGCCTGGTGGCGAGTCGCCGCAGTGAGCCATCTGCCCGGGCCAGGACTTCGACCGCAATGGCGAGGGCGTCCTGCCCGCGAATCCCCGTTCCCAAGACAATGGCCAGGAGCTCGTGCCCCGTCAACGCGCCGGGCCCGACGGCCCAGAACCGCTCGCGCGGACGGTCCTGTTCGAGGTGTTCGGAGAGACGCAGCGGCATGGGCCAGGCTAGCCGTCACGAACTCTGAGCGCATACCCGTTTTTACGCGAGCCGGCTCTTACTTCTGTCTGGCCTTCGTGCGATACTGCTCTGCCACCCCGTGTCTTGCTCCCCCCATCCACGAGGCGTCGCCGTCCCTGCCGTCTCCCCGAGCTCGTGGAGGAACCATGCGTACCAGACTCGCCGGCCTTGCCGTCGTTGTTGCACTCGTCGCAGCCTGCGTTATCGATCGGTCCGATCCTGTCTCGGCAACCGCTTCACAGACACCGGGCATCAGCGCGAGCAGCTGGGGTCCAGAGGTCCCACCGTTCAACGATGAGATCATTCTGCGCGA
>DATMZX010000365.1:0-5496 GCA_035573235.1 Gemmatimonadales bacterium | reverse complement strand
CTTATCAGATCGCCGCGACGCAGTACCTCTCGCGCACCGAAACGTTTCTCACGGCGTTCCGGGCGGATGCCAATCGCTCGGCGAACACCGCGCGGCTGGCGCGCCAGGCGCGGGACCTGCTGTCCACGACGCAGCTGATGCTCGACTCACCCGCGGCGAAGGATCCGCGGCTGCGCTCGTTGCTGGAAGATCTCGAGCTCGTGCTGATGCAGATCTCGTTGCTCAACCCCCTGGAGGATGGTCGCGACCGCGATCTGATCACCCAGGGCATGAACCAATCGAACGTGTTGCCCAAGCTGCGCTCGGCGATTCCCGCCGGGCCCGTACCGGTGCGCACCGAAGGAGCCCTTTGATGTTGTCGAGTCTGTCCCTCTTGCTCGCCGTTACGCTGTCACTGCAGAACGCCGCCCCCGCCCCCTCGGCTAAGCGGGCGCGCGCGCCGCTCATGGTGGGGGTCGCGCCGCTGGCGACGATGGAGATGACGGAGGCCGCGGCGGCGATGGCGATGGCCGGCTCGGAGCTGCAGGCGATCAGCGCCGGCGCGCCGATCATGGCCCTCATGGCTCCGACGCTCGCCGGTGCGGCCCTCGAGCTGCAGGGCGCACCACTCGCCCTGGCGTTCGCCGGTGACGATTGGGACGAGCTCGAGGAGCCGAGATTCGATGCGGCGAACCGCGTGCAGGGGGATGCGGCCGATTCGGTGTATGGCGCCGCGCGCCAGGCCTTGAACAACAATCAGTATTCGCGCGCCGCGACGCTGTTCCGCAGCATCCGCACCAAATACCCGCGCTCTGCGTACGTGCCCAACACGTACTACTGGGAAGCATTCGCGCTCTATCGCACCGGCTCGGAAGAGAACCTGCGCACGGCGCGCACGGCGTTGCAGACACAGGCGCGCAGCTATCCCAAGGCCACGACGCGGCGCGATGCCGAAGCATTGTTGCGCCGCATCGAGGGCTCTCTGGCGCAGCTCGGCGATGAGGACGCGACCGCGGCGACCATTGCCGCCGCGCAGCCACCCCAGCCGCCCCAGCCCGGGCAGCCGGCTGTACCTGCCGTCGCCGCGATGCCCCCGCGCGCGCGCGCGAGCGATGATCGCTGCGATGACGACGACGACGATATCCGGATCGCCGCGCTGAACGCCGTGCTGCAGATGGACGCGGACCGCGCCGTGCCGCTGCTCAAGACGGTGCTCGCCCGGCGCGACGAAGGGTCGGCGTGCCTGCGTCGCAAAGCAGTCTTCCTCGTGTCGCAGAAGCGCAGCGATGAAACATCACGGATTCTGCTGGACGCCGTGCGCCGCGATCCGGACAAAGAAGTCCGCGAGCAGGCGGTGTTCTGGTTGTCGCAGGTCCCCGGCGACGAGACGGTCGCCGCACTCGATTCGATTCTCCAGGATCCGAAGACCGATCCGGAGATTCAGGAGAAAGCGATCTTCGCGCTGTCGCAGCATCAGAGCCCGCGCGCGGCGCAGATTCTCCGCGCCTACGCGGAGCGCCGCGATCGTCCCAGCGAGCTGCGGGAGAAGGCGATCTTCTGGCTGGGCCAGCGCCGCTCCGACGAAAACGCGCAGTTCCTGAAGGATCTCTACAGGAAGCTGGACGACGACGATTTGAAGGAGAAGGTGATCTTCTCGATCTCGCAGATGGGGACGGCGGACAATTACCGCTGGCTCATGGACATCGCGCTCGATCAGAAGGAGAACATCGAGCTGCGCAAAAAGGCGCTGTTCTGGGCCGGCTAGGGTCGTAACGTCGATATCAACGATCTCGTGAAGCTCTACGACACCATGAACGACCGCGAGATGAAGGAGCAGCTGATCTTCGTGTACTCGCAGCGCCGCGAAGATGCGGCGCTGGACAAGCTGTTCGCGATCGGCAAGAGCGATCCCGACCGCGAGCTGCGCAAGAAAGCCATCTTCTGGGTCGGTCAGTCGCGCAGCCCGCGCGCCGCCCAGTATCTCCAGGACCTCATCAACCAATGATCACACTCGCCCTGCTCACGCTCGCGCTTGTCCAACAGCAGACGCTGGAGCGGCGTATCGCGAATGCCCCGGATGGCACGGTGCGGTTCAGCTACGCGGCGAAGCCCGGCGTCTACGGCAACGGCCGCAACCGGATCAGCTGGGAATGCCAGGACGGCAATTGCCGGCACAATCAGACGTGGGACTCCCAGGACAACAATGACGATTGGGACACGCCGTGCGACTCGGGGCCGGTGCGCGTGGCGCTCAGCAAACGCGACGGGAAGGTGTCCGACCTGCGGGTCTACGTGGGCGGTGAATGGCGCACCAGCACGACGGCAACCGATCTCGGCAGCATCGGCACCAAAGACGCGACCACCTATCTCCTGGCGTTGGCGTTGCGCGACGACTCGCACGCGTCGGAGAAAGCGATATTCGCGTCGATTCTCGCCGATAGCGTGACGATCTGGCCCGACCTGCTCAAGATCGCCAAGAAGGACGACGCGTCACGCCGCGTGCGACGCTCCGCCGTCTTCTGGCTCGGCCAGGCCGCCGGCGACGCGGCGACGCGCGGGCTCACCGATATCGTCGACGACAAGAACGCGGATCGCGAAGTGCGCGAGACGGCGGTGTTCGCGCTGTCGCAGCGCCCGCGCGACGAAGGGGTACCGGCGCTCATCACGATCGCGAAGAAGAATCCCGACCCCGAGCTGCGCCGCAAAGCCATCTTCTGGCTGGGACAGTCGGACGATCCGCGCGCGATTGCGTTGTTTGAGGAACTACTGACGAAACCGTAACCCTAAGTATCTTCCCGCATGCCATTCTGGACCGGACGGCGTGCGCTGGGCAGTCTCCTACTTGCGCTGCTCCTGATCGGCCTGACGTGGGCCGCCGTGGTCGTCACCGTGGCGGTCCACGCCGAGCGCGATGAAGCCACCGCCGCCGACGCGATCGCCGTCCTTGGCGCCGCCCAGTACAATGGCCGTCCCTCCCCGGTGTTCCGTGCCCGCCTCGAGCACGCCGCCGCGCTGTATCAACGCGGCCTCGCACCCGTGGTGCTCGTCACCGGCGGCATTGGCATCCGCGACACGCTCAACGAAGCGAACGTGGGACGCGATTACCTCCTGCGGCTGGGGCTGCCGGCCGACGCGGTCATTCCGCTCGAGGGCGGAGCGGACACCTACGCCTCGATCGATCAGATCGGCCATTGGTTCGAGGGCCGGGACAGCCGTCGCGTGTTGCTCGTGAGCGACGGTTTTCACATGCTGCGTTTGCAGATCATCGCGAAACGGCAGGGACTCGTGCCCTACACCTCCCCAGCGACCGGTTCTCCGATTCACGCCAGCCTGCGCCGGAATACGGGCTATCTCTTTGCCGAAGGGTTCAAGGTCCCGTTTACATGGCTATTCCAACACTGAAGACCAAGCGCCTCTATACCGGCAAAGTCATCAACCTGGACATCGACACCGTTCGATTTCCCAACGACTCGGTTGGTGAGCTCGAAATGATTCGGCATCCGGGAGCGGCCGCCGTCGTGCCGTTTGCTTCCGATCCCCGTGGCCCCGACCCGGCGATTCTCCTCATCAAGCAGTACCGCTACGCCACACTCGGCGACCTGTACGAAATCCCCGCGGGCCGGTTGAACCCAGGCGAGGATCCCAGGGATTGTGCGGAGCGGGAACTGCTCGAGGAAGTTGGTGTGAAAGCAGGAAGGGTTGAGCGTCTTACCACTATGTGGACGACGCCCGGTTTTACCGACGAGAAGATTCACCTTTTTTGGGCATCCGACCTCACCACGGGCCAGCATGCGCGCGAGCCCGACGAGTTCATCGAGGTGACGCCCAAACCCCTGTCGGAGGTCATATCGCTGATCAGGAGCGGCGAGATCTGCGACGCTAAGACGTGCTTGGCCATCCTCTTCGTAGCGGGTTTCACCCTGGAGCATTAGTCCTTTCACCCTTCGGATCTAGATCATTTGTGGAATTGTGCCGTCCTCAGGCTGGGACAATATTCCCATTTCGCAGTCCGCTGCGACTCGTAAGTACCTTAGCTGTATGGGTTTAGTCCTCAAGCCTGGGAGGCACGATTCGTGCCCACACAAGCTAAAGTCAATCAGGGCAGAGTTTTCGCTGTTCCGACTCGAAACAGTAGGGTACCGATGCGGACTACGCTAAAACGCCCCACCCCGGCCATCGATACGCAGCGCGCGCTCCAGCGCGAAGCGCTGCACGAGCTCGATGACGGCCAGGTCGTGATGCGGCATTTGGCGGGAGAACCGCAGGCGTTCGGCACCCTCGTCGATCGCTATCAAACGCGCCTGCTCAACTTCGTCAATCGCACCATCGGTGATCGGGAACGCGCTGAGGACCTCGTGCAAGAGGTGTTCATTCGCGTCTTCCGCCATCTGCATCGCTTCGATCAGACCAAGAAGTTTTCGACGTGGATCTACACGATCGCCTCGAACCTGGCGAAGAACGAGCTGCGCAACCGCAGCCGCAATCCGCTAGTGCTGTTCCAGACGATCAAGAAGAATTGGGAAGCCGACCATCGGCCGCTACAGTTCGAGGACACCACCGCGCGTCCTGACGACCTGTACCGCAAGCGTTTCTTGAAGGATGCGGTGGACCAATGTGTCCAGCGGCTGCCTGAACATCACCGGGAGGTCTTTGTGCTCCGGGAGCTCGAAGGAAAGAGCTACCAGGAGATCGCCGAGATCACCGGCTGCAATCTGGGGACGGTCAAAAGCCGGCTGAACCGGGCGCGCAACAGCTTCGCCCAGCTCATCGGCCCGATCCTCGTCTAAGCCTTTTCCGCCTCAACCACTCCCGGTCGCGGAACACCTCGCGGCCGGGAGTGGTACATTCCCACCATGCTTTGCAAGGAGTTCCTGGAGCGCCACAGTGAGTACCGGGACGGACTGATCACGTCGCCCCGGGACCTGCGTCGCTTTACGCGACATATCGCTGAGTGCGCCTCGTGCCGCCGCTACGATGCCACCGTGCGCCAGGCCGTCCAGGTTCTCCATGCAGCATCACCGATCACCCCATCCGCGGACTTCCGCCAGCGACTCGACGCGCGCCTCGCGATCGAGCGGCGCCGCGTGCCGCGGCCCCCCGCGCGATCCGGGTTCTCCACTGCGATGCTGGTGCTGGCCGCGCTGGTGATGTTCTTTTTCGAAGTGTCGCGCCGGCCACGCATCGAGAAGGCGCCGCTGCTTCCACCCGCGGCATTCCCGAAGCCGGTCGCCAGCGCGGCCCTGCCCTTCGTGTCGTTCCAGGATCCGCGCGCGAGCGTCGTCAACGGAAATCCCTATCCGTACGGCACCGCACTGGTCGAACCACCCGCGATCACGTTCCAGCCCGCCTCCACCGGGCGTTAGCGCTTTTCGGCCTTTCTCGGGGCACAGGGGCGCGGTAACTTCGCCGTATGCCGGCGCTCTCCCTCGATGCCCTCCTGCGCAACCTTAAAAAGAAGAGCGCCGCTCCCGATCCCGTCTATCTCCTGCACGGCGACGAGGACGTCTTGAAAGACGA
>DATMZX010000364.1:0-11914 GCA_035573235.1 Gemmatimonadales bacterium | reverse complement strand
TGCAGAAGATCGCCACGTGAATGACGCCCGCGAGTATCCCCGCGAGCCACATCAGCACCAGCAGCGCGCTCATCAGCGCGGAATCACGGGCAACGTCACGTGCGTCGGATGCGCGGCGTCGTGCAGTACGCGCTGGTGCGCAACCACGAACGTCGTATCGCGCTCGTAGTTGCCGTTGGTGTTCAAGTTCCGGTCGTACTTCGGGAACAGCGCCGATGCGATGCTGACGCGCAGCCGGTGCCCCGGCTGGAACACCATCGACGTGAACCACAGGTCGATGTCGTACGCGTAGACTCGGCCCGGTACTACGGGCGTCGGCTTCGACATGCTGGTGCGGAACCGCGCCCGCACCAGGCCGTCCTGCACCCGCTCCGCATGGCCATCCGGATACACGTCGAGCAGCATGATCGTCCAATCGGTGTCGGTACGGTCAGTGGCCGCCCATACCCGCGCGGTCATCTCGCCCGTCACCTCGAGCGGGTTCGTCAGCGGCGCCGAGGTGAACACCAGCGCGTCGCGGCGCGTGGCGTTGAGCTCCGTGTAGTCCTCGTTGAGCGATTCCTCGAGCTCGCGTGAATCGATGAGATAGGGCGTCGGATCGGCCGGATCATACGTGAACGTGTCCGCTGCCACCGTTCCTTTTGAAGGCACGCTGTCGAGCACGCCATCGCCGCTGCTGGTCTGGGCGTGCCCACCGGACGACACGTAGAAATTCGTGAGACGCTGGCGCGCGAGCGGCCACTCGTTCTCCCGCCGCCACACGTTGTCGCCCATCACGAAGTCGTCGACATGCGGCAGCGTGTCCACGCCGTTGTTCTTGCCCAGCAGGTAATGATCGAACCAGCGGATCTGGAGATCGCGGAACTGATAGCGCGCCTGCGGGCCAAAGTCGCCCGCGACGTAGTCCACGCCCTTGTGCGCGCCGGGGTTCATCACGATGTGCCAGTTGGGGTGATTTTTCTGGCGCAGCAAAAAGTCCGTATAGTAAATCGGACCGCGCGAATCGTCGTGCCATCCCGCCATCGACAGCACCGGGGCGTGCACGTTGGCGATGTACGTGGTCGCCGCGTGCTTGCGCCAATAATCATCCAGCGTCGGGTGGGCGATCCAGCGGTCCCACAGCGGCACATCGCCGCAGCCGAGCCGCTGCGGCAGCGTCGCCAGCGGCAGGTGGCGGATCGCTTCCCCGATATCGAGCTCGGCCGTATGCGGGTCCATCTGCCGCCCGCGCATCAGACAGGCCCAGTCGACGTTGATCGGCCCGAAAGCCATGTAGGCGTAGGGGACGATGATCCACGGATCGGGCGTCGCCGCGGTGGGCGAGATCGCCGCGAGATGCGGCGGATTGCTGACGGCGGCGAACCACACCAGCCGGCCTTCGTCCGAATGGCCGATCATGCCGACCTTGCCGTTGGCGCCCGGCAGCTTCGCCGCCCATTCCACGGCGTCGTAGCCGTCGTTGATATCGGTCGAGTAATCGCCGAAGTCCGCCACGTCGCCGCTCGACGCATCGCGGCCGCGCACGTGCTGCCCGATGAAGATGTAGCCGCGCGATGCCCACCACCGCCCCGGACCGCGCAGGATGCGCCGGTAGGGCGTGCGCTGCATGACGACGCCGAACGGCCCATTGCCCACGGGCCGCGCCACGTAGGTCGCGAGCTGCGCGCCGTCGCGCGTCGGCATCATCACCAGCGTGTCTTCCGTGACGGCGTACTGCGAATCCGACGCCGGGATGTTCCACACCTGAATGTCGTGCTCGACCACGAACGGCGTGCTGCGGCGCACGAGCCGGTAGCGGCGATCCACGACCTTGCCGTTTACGTACTGGAGCCCGACGAGCGTGTCGCCGTGCCAGGCCGCGCGCAGCAGCGCCGATGAATCCTGCGTGAGGACCACGGAGTCTCCGGTGCCGGTCACCGTGCGCGCGATCAGCATCGGCTCGCCGGTGCGGCGGCGCAGAAATCCCACGTTGCCCGAGTCGGCCCCCGCGAAGTGCGCGAAGCCCATCCGGCGCCACCCCTCGAACCCGAATTTCGGCGTCGCGCTCAGCGCGATGTAGACGTCCCAGTCCCCCGCCACAGATCCCGCAGAATGAGGCGCTGGAATCACGCAGATCAGAACACCCACAAGGAATAGCGATTTCAACATGTCAGGCTCCAGGTTCTATTAGTCTGGTGCGCCGCTTGCCGGCGATCAGGATACCCACGCCCACCACGTTCAACAGCACGACCACCACTGAGATCTTGAGCGCGAACGCTGCCACGCTCGCCACCTGGATGATCGGGAAGATCGACAACACGATGTACAGCACGGTAATCACGAGGCCCGACGCGGCGGACGCTGTGACCCACCAGGGCGGCCTCGGCGTCACGCCCCGCAAGCCGATCAGCGGGATCGCAAACATCACGATGTAGGTGAGCCCGTAGAAGATGCCGCTCGCGTTGAACATCAGCTGGAACGCTTCGGCCTGCCCTACCCCGACCAGGCTGAGCACCGAAGCGGCGAAGGAGAAGACGGCCACCACCAGGATCGAGTTGACCGGCGTGCGGTGCTTCGCGTGCAGGCGGCTGAACCACCCGGGCAGCAGGCGGTCCCAGCCCGCGACCATCGGGAGCCGGGTCACCGCCGTGAACGCGACGCTGATTTGCGACACGCGCATCACCAGCGTCATCACGATCGCGATCGTGATCAGCGTCCCGGCGATGCCGAACGGCCCAAAGCCGGCCCGCAGCACCTGCGGCAGCGGCCCGATGAGGTCGATCTCGTCTCGCGGGATGTAGGCCACCACCGTCGCTGTGCCGAGAATAAAGAAGAGGGTGATGACCGGCGCGGCATAGAACACCGATTTCCTCACCGCGCTCGCGGGTGAATGCGTTTCACCGGCCAGGATCGCCATGTATTCGAACCCGGCAAACGCGCCGACGCACATCTTGCCGAGCACGTTGAGATTGAAGAGCGACAGCGCGGGCATCTCGGTGCG
Organism: Gemmatimonadales bacterium; assembly: GCA_035573235.1. Taxonomy (GTDB): domain Bacteria; phylum Gemmatimonadota; class Gemmatimonadetes; order Gemmatimonadales; family GWC2-71-9; genus 20CM-2-65-7. The sequence continues at coordinate 8,934 of DATMZX010000364.1, read as the reverse complement.
GAACGGGTGATACGACTGCAGATGCCCCGTCGCGAGGCCGAGCAACGGCAACAGGATCAGCACGGCGAAGATCGCGATCATGAATATGCCACCGGCATTGTGGACCCACTTCCCCAGTGACAGGCCCAGAAACGCCAGCGTCGCCAGCAGCGCGATGGCCAGCGCGGAAGCCAGCGACACGAACCAGGCGCTCGTCGTCATCCAGGCCGCGCTCGGCCCCAGCGCGTAGGACAAATACGTCGCGACCGTGAGGCCCAGCTCGGACGCGAACAGAATCACGTACAGCCACAGGTTCCAGGCCACGAGGAAGCCCAGCGTCTGGTTGAAGCCGAGCTTTGCCCACTGGTACAGCCCGCCCTCGAGCGGCATCAGCTGGTTGAGCCAGATGACGACGACGGTGCACGGCAGATAGAACAGGCCCGCCGCGAGCAGCCACAGCACCACGTGCGACGGCCCGAGCTTGCCGGCCACGCCGATCCACGTCAGCCCGATGATGAACAGGATCTGCGTCAGCGCCAGGTCGCGCACGCCCAGCACCTTTCTGAGCTCGGCGCTGCGCGCTTCGACCTGCGCTTCGGCTCTCGCCAGCTCGTCGCTCATCGCTGCCCCAGGTGGTCCCACAGATACGCCCACGCGGCGAGCCCTTCGTGCAGCCGGTGCACGCGGAAAAACTCGTTGGGCGAGTGGAAATCCTCGTCGCCGGTCGAGAACGAAAAGTAGACCGTTTCGAGGCCCATCACGCGTTGGAAGATTTCCGCCACCGGCACCGTGCCGCCCATGCGTACGATGAGCGGCTTCACGCGATACACGTTCTCGAGCGCAACCTCGGCCGCCTTCACGATCCAGTGATCGCGCGCGATGCCGGCCGGCCTCGCGCCATGGCCGTTATCGCCGAACGTCAGTCGCGTGCCGACCGGCGCGTGGTGTTCCAAGTGGCGCTTCACCAGCGCGACGACCTCGTCGGGATCCTGATTCGGCACCAGCCGGCACGTGATCTTGGCATGCGCCTCGCTCGGCACGATGGTCTTGGAGCCGGGCCCCTGATAGCCGCCCCACATGCCGTTGACCTCGATCGTGGGCCGGGTCCATTGGCGCTCCAGCGTGCTGTAGCCGCTTTCGCCGACGGCGGCCGCCGCGCCCACTTGCTTCAGATAGGCTGTCTCATCGAACGGCAGCGCCGCGATCTCGGCGCGCTCCTGCTGGTCCAGCTCGCGCACCCGGTCATAGAACCCTCGCACCGCCACACGCCCATCCGTCCAGTGCAGTGAGGCGATCAGTCGCGCGAGCGCGTGCAGCGGATTGGCCACGCTGCCGCCGTGGCGGCCCGAGTGCAGATCCTTGGCCGGGCCGGTGAGCGTCAGCTCCAGCGCGGCGAGGCCACGATTGGCGACCGTAATCGACGGCTCGTCGATGCGCCACATCGCGCCGTCCGCGGAGACCACGACGTCTGCTTTCAGCATCTCCCTATTGTGCCTGACAAACTCGTCCAGGTGCGTGCTGCCGATCTCTTCTTCGCCTTCGATCATGAACTTGACGTTGAGCGGCAGCCGTTGATGGTCGGCGAAGAACGCTGCGGCGACTTTGATCGGGATCAGCAGCGGGCCCTTGTCGTCCGACACGCCGCGCGCGTAGAGACGTCCATCGCGCAGCGTCGGCGTGAAGGGTGGAGTGACCCACTTTTCGATCGGGTCCTCCGGCTGCACGTCGTAATGCCCATACACGAGGATCGTCGGCGCTCCCGGTGCGCCGAGCCATTCGGCATACACGACGCTCGCTCCGGCGGTCGGCATCATGCGCACGCTGAACGGACCGGCGGCTCGCAGCTTCGTAGCGACCCACTGCGCGGCCTGGTCCATATCTGCTGCGTGCGCAGGGACAGTGCTGACGCTGGGGATCGCGGCGAACTCCTTCAGCTCATCCAGGATGAGCGCGTGTGCCGACGTTATACGCGCGAGTACCGCATCGAGCGCGCTCACTTGCCACCGTCGATCGAAAGCACCTGACCGGTGATCCACCCCGCAAAGTCTGAGGCAAAGAACAACACGCCCCAGACGATGTCGTCCGGTGTTCCCAGGCGACGCAGCGCGATGCGATCCACCAGCTCGCGCTGGCCTGCGGCGCCGTACGATTCCCACTGTTTCTCAGTCGTGGGGTTCGAACGGACGAACCCCGGCGCGATGTTGTTGACGGTGACGCCCCAGGGGCCGAGCTCGTGCGCGAGCTGGCGCGTGAGGCCGATCTGTGCCGCTTTCGCCGACGCGTAGGCCTGGATGCCGGTGAGACTGACGCCGAGCCCGGCGCCGCTCGAGATGTTGATGATGCGCCCCGCGCGCGCCGCTTTCATCCCGGGCGCCACGGCCTGCGCGAAGTAGAACGCGCCGGTGACGTTGACGTCGTAGATCGCCTGCCAGTCCGCGGGCGTGACTTGCTCGAGCGGCCGGCCCACCTGCCCCAGCACCCCGCCGGCATTGTTCACGAGAATGTGCACGGCTCCGGCCTCGGCCACGAACCGTTCGACGGCCTTCTTGTCGCGCACGTCCACGATGGCAGTCCTGCAGGCCTCCCCACACAACCGCCGCGTCTCGGCGAGCTCGTCCTCGATCACGTCACAGGCCCAGACCCGCGCGCCGCGCGTGGCGAACGCCTGGCTGATCGCACGGCCAAACCCGTGCGCCGCGCCGGTGACGATCGCGGTCCGGCCCGAGAAGTCGAGATTCATGCCGCGAGTGCCTCGAGTGCGGCGAGTCCCATGGGCCGTTCGCCGCGCTCGATCTCGTGGATCAGCTCGACCAGGCGCGTCGTCAGCGGCACCGGAATGCCGGCCGCTCTGCCTAACGTGACGATGATGCCGAGTTGCGCGTCCACCTCGGTGGGCCGCTTGCGGATGGCGAGGTCGCGCCAGATGCCGGTGTGCGTCTTGGCCGATTTGCGGTTATGGGTGACGAGGCTGTCGAGCGACCGCTCCGCCGCGCCGGCTGGCGCGTCGGGCAGATAGGCGGCGGGGTCGAAGCCGTCGAACGCTTCGGGACGCACGCCTCGCGCCGCGGCGACGGCAAGAATCTCGCGCGCCAGTGCGATGTAGAGACCACGATCGTCCGGGCGCGCCAGGCAGTCGGCGATTGAGTCGTTGGTGAGCGCGGTCGCGAACAGCATCGCGCCGTACGCTTCCTTGCCCCACAGGTAGCCCCAGATGTTGTCAGTCGCGGCGGCTCGGCTCTCGAAGTCGCGCCAGGCGTCACGAATCGCGGTCACGCGCGGCGAGATCCGGCGCGCGCCGAACGCCTCGCCCACCATCACCGTACCGCGGCCGCCGTACATGATCACGCCCGGCTCCATGTAGTCGGCGCCGAAGTTCACGAACGCCCCGACGGTGCGCGCTTCGCCCGCGACCGCCGCGATCTCGAGCTCGTTCAATCCGTTTTGCGCCGAGATCACGCACCCGGTGGGCGAGAGATGCGGCAGCAGCGCGCGCGCGGCGGCGGCGGTGTGGTGGGCCTTGGTCGCGAGAATGATCGTGTCCCAAAGGCCGATTAGGCGGTTCGGCGGTTCGGCGGTTAGAGAGACCGTGAAGTTGCTGATCGGGCCGGTGATACGGAGGCCGTGCGCGTTGATCGTGTCAACATGGTCGGTGGCGGCATCAACAAGAGTGATGTCGTGGCCGGCGCGTGCGAGAAACGCGCCCAGCGTGCCGCCGATCGCCCCCGCGCCCCACACCAGGCTACGAACCGGTCCCCCAGGATCCATTCAACAGCGCGCGCGTTTCCTCGACCGCTACTTGCCACAGCGCGAGGACTTCGGCGTCGGAGCGCTGGTAGCGCCCGCCGAAATTTCCGTCGCCCAGATGTTTCTTGAGCGCGACGGGATCCATCATCCGGATCTGCTCGATCGGAGTCATGGGCCGGCCGCCGTCCGGGAGCGTCACGCCGGACACGCGGGTCCAGGGGAAGTTCTCCATCCACGAGCCGTGCGACGAATCGGGATCGATCGCCTGCACCTTCGCCCACGTCTTGGGGGCGTTCCACCAATTATGGAAGAGGACCTTGCAGCCTTTGTGGTCGGCGGCCCATTCCGTCGCGAGCTGCTGCACGGCGCCGTTGCCGCCGTGGCCGTTGCAGATCATGATGCGCTTGAAGCCGCTGTGCGCCATGCTGTCGAGGATGTCGCGCACCAGCGCGAGGTGGGTTTCGACGCGCAGCGAGATCGAGCCGGGGAATTCGCGGAAGTACGGCGTCACGCCGTAGGCCACCACCGGGAACACGGGGATGCCGAGCGGCTCGGCGGCTTCGACGGCGACACGCTCGGGGAGGATGCAATCGACCGTGAGCCGGAGATAGCTGTGCTGCTCGGTGCTGCCGGTGGGCAGCACGGCCCGGTCGTCGTGTCGCAGGTACTCCTCCACCTGCATCCAGTTCATGTCGCTGATGCGCACGCGGGTCCCGTGGGTGAGAACGGCGAGAACATATCGCTTTGACGTGCGGCTAGGGAGACTGCAGACGCGCAATTCGACATCTTACCCTGATGCCCACTGGCGGCCTGCTGCTGGTCCTTACGCTGCTGCGCGGCGTCCAAGCCCAGGACATCCCCGATCGCACGCCCCCCCGCCTTCATGTTGGCGTGCTGCGCGCGGCGATCCGGCTCGACGGGCTACTGGACGAGCCTGACTGGTCCGGCACGGATTCGATCGCGAATCTCATTGAGGTCGAGCCGCAAGAGGGCGCGTCGGCCTCGGCGCGGACAGTCGTACGTGTGCTCGCGACGGGCGACGCCCTCATCTTCGGAATCCGCGCCGATGATCCGGAGCCCGCGCGAATCGTGAGCTACGCGCGCCAGCGCGATGCGTTGCTCGACACCGAGGATCACCTCAAGCTCGTCCTCGACACCTATCTGGACGGCCGGTCCGGCTATGTCTTTGCGGTCAACCCCAATGGCTGCCGGTACGACGCCCTCGTGAGTACTCAAAGCGACGGCGAGAACGCGAATTGGGATGCCGTCTGGGAAGCGGCCACGACGCGCACGGCTCGCGGCTGGTCGGCCGAAATCCGGATTCCGCTCAAGAGCCTGCTGTTCCGACCGGGACTTCGCGAGTGGGGATTCAACGTCGAGCGCCGGATCCAGCGGTGGCAGGAGACCGATCGCTGGGCCGGCGCGCGCCGCGATTACAAGGTCACGTTGACGAGCCGCGCGGGACTCCTGACCGGGTTGCCCGCCTTCGACCTCGGCTTGGGGCTCAGCGTGCGCCCCGCCGTGATCGGCGAGCTCGCGCGCGACAGCGCTTCCCTGCCGGTGAGCGACAGCGGTCACCTGAGCCTGGATGTCACGCAGCGCCTGGGCAACAACGGACTCGCGTCACTGACGGTCAACACCGACTTTGCGGAAACCGAGGTCGACGGCCGGCGGATCAACCTCACGCGATTTCCGCTGTTTTTTCCCGAGAAGCGCACCTTTTTTCTCGAGGGCGCGGACATCTTCGACTTCGGTCTTGGACTGGACGAAGATCTCATCCCGTTCTTCAGCCGTCGCATCGGACTCGTCGCGGACAGCCTCGGCGACCAGCAGCAAGTCCCGATCAATCTGGGCGGCAAGGTGAACGGCCGTTTCGGTGGCACCAACGTCGGCGCGCTCGCGGTGCGAACGGGCGATGTGGACGGCTTGCCGACCGGAAACGCGATGGCGGTCGTCCGGGTCAAGAAGAATGTGTTGGCCGAGTCGTCGGTCGGGATCCTCGCAACGGCCGGCGACCCGATCGGTCGCTCGGGGAGCTGGATGGCGGGTCCCGATCTGACGTATCAGACGTCCCGGTTTCGTGGCGACAAGAATCTCCTCGTCGGGGCATGGGCGCTGGCGTCGGGACGTGATGACCTCGGCTCGGACGGCAGCGCGATGGGGGTCGCTCTCGCCTACCCGAACGATCTCTGGGACGTCGCATTCAGCTACAAACGGCTCGGTGAGTCCTTCGATCCGTCGATCGGATTTGTGCCGCGGCCCGCCGTGCAGATCGCGCGGCTCAGCTATGTGTGGCAGCCACGCCCACAGAAGCCGATCGGGCCACTTCACATCCGGCAGTGTTTTTGGGAGAACGAACTGAGCGTCGTGGCGGGTCTGTCCGGCGGCTGGCAGAGCTACCGGTATTTCATGGCGCCGATCAACTGCCGGCTCGAAAGCGGCGATCGCTTCGAGTTCAATATCATCCCCAATGGCGAACGTCTCTTCGACACCTTCGAGGTGACCGACAGCGTCGCGATATCGCCCGGGACGTATCGTTTCTGGCGCTTCCGGCTCGAAGCCGGTACTGCTCCCAAACGGCGACTCAACGCGCAGGTCACCTGGTGGTTCGGCGGCTTCTACGACGGACGACTGGACCAGCTCGAGATCACTGGCGCGTGGAAGCCATCGTCACTGTTTATCGTCGAGTTCTCAGGAGAGCACGACCTGGGAAGGATGCCGGAGGGCAACTTCACGCAGGATCTGTGGGGTACGCGCTTCCGGCTGAACGTGTCTCCGGATCTGCAGCTGACGAGCTTGTTGCAGTACGACACCGAATCCCACTCGCTGGGTACCAATACGCGGCTTCGCTGGACGTTTCGTCCGCTCGGCGATCTGTTCGTCGTCTACAATCACAATCTGCGGACCCGCGACCCGTTGACCTTACAGCCGGAGCTCATGTTCGCGTCCAATCAGTTCCTTCTGAAACTGCAATACGCGTTCCGATATTAGGACCGCGGGCCTTGGTGCCGCTGTATCATTCATCATATCTCAACAGGTACTGGTTACCATGAACGCTCGGACAATGCTGTTGACCCTCACCGTTGTGGGTGGACTTCCCGTTCTTGCGGTCGCTCAGTCGCCACTCGGTGCGCCCTGGGACTCCGTCGGACGAATTCTCAAAACGACAGGAACTTCGACCGGTGGCTATTACCGCTACACGTGGCCCCGCCGCGACATCACACTGAAAATCGGCGACGTCACGGTCGCGCCGGCGCTGGCCCTCGGCGCCTGGGCCGGGTTCGGCGGTGCGGCAACCGATGCCACGATGATGGGCGACCTCGTGCTCACGAGTGGCGAAGTGAAGCCGGTCCTGGCCGAGCTGGCGAAGCAGAGGATCGCCGTGACGGCCATTCACAACCACCTGGTCGGAGAGGATCCGAAGATCACGTACGTGCACTTCCATGCGGACGGGAATGCGCTCGAGATGGCGATGCGCCTGGACCACGTGGTCGCGCTGACGGGGGCGCCGCGTCCCGTGGCGGCCGCCGCACCAGCGCCGGTGACGATCGATACGGCGCTCGTGTTCAACACGTTGGGCTTGCATGGCCGCGCGCAGGGGGCGGTCGCGCAGATGTCGGTCGTGTTGGTCCCGGGCACAGTGACGATGGATGGCCGGACCGTGATCCCCGCGCTCGGCTACGGAACGCCGATCAATATCCAAGTCGTCAGTCCCGATCGCGCCGTCGCCACGGGTGACTTCACGATCGTCGCCGCAAAGGTGGCGGCCGTGGAGGAAGCGCTGACTGCGCACGGCATCACGGCCACGGCTCTGCACAGTCATCTCATCGGCGCGGAGCCCGCCCTTTACTACATGCATTTTTGGGCCGATGGAGCGCTGCCCGAGGTGCTGCGTGGGTTGCGCGCCGCGCTCGACGCCGCGCGTTAGTTGGGAAGGTTACACCGCGCGTGCGAAATGGCCCCGCGTATACTCGCGACCCGTGATCGCTCGCACTTCGTTCGGATCGGGCGCGCGACCCGCGCCCAGGGCATCGAGCGACGCGCGATACGCGGCCGTCACGCGCGCGACGGGATCGTCCGGGACGTTGAACACCAGCCGGTAGGTGCGAAACCCGGCGCGCCATAGCTCCGGCAGATAGGCGGAGCCGTCCACCGGCCGCGAATGCAGCAGGCGATTGCGGCAGGCATAATCGGTGGCCACCGGGAAGACATATCCCGCGGGATCGGTGAGCGCGACATTGGGATGTTTCTGCACGCAGAGGTCGCGGCAGGTGGCAACCTCGCGGTCGAACGCCGCCGATAGCACGCAGTGCTCGAGCGTCATCCCTTCGGGCCGACCGTACGCAAACACCTCGAAGCCTCGCCCCTCCCAAGGCGCTGCCACCTGCGCCATCTCAGCGCCGGTCAGCTCGACCGACAGCACGATGCGACGCGCGCCGAGCCGGAACACCTCCGCCGCGCTGTGCTGGTTGAAGACGTTGACCGCGTAATCCGCGACCACGTCTCGTCCCTCGGCCGCTAGCTCGGCGACCATGCCGAGATGCCCGCTGACCAGCGGTGTGCCGAGCGCCAGCCATTTCTCGACGTGCTTGCGGTCATCGGGGCGCACGATCGTAGGCGTGCGCAGCCGGAGTGTGACTCCGCGTTGCGTCAGCTCGGCGGCGAGCTGCTTGACGCGCGCGACCGGCGGCATCGGATGTCGCAAGAATAGATCGAGCGAGATCTCGTCGGCACCTGCTTCTGCCGCGAGCAACGCATCCTCGAGACGCCAAACCTCGGCGACGAGTCGCGGCGCCGAGCCGTCGCGACGATCGGTTTCTACGCCGGCGATCGCTGCATCAATCGCGCGATCACGCTTCTCGTGGCGATCGCGCAGCAGGATCTCCGTTGCTTCCCTGCGCAGATCATTGAGGATGCTGATCGGAATAAAGAGGTCCGGTGCGAGGCCTGAGACATCGACGTCGCCCAGGGTGAACGGCGTCTCGCCGAGGCGGCCGAGCTGGGCGCGCAGGCGCGGTTCGTCGAGACCATGCTGGGTCGCGGGCGCGAGTGTCGTCGTGCTCTTGACCGTGACCTCGTCGGCGCCGCTGCGGCAGACGAGCGTGAGCGGCTCGCCGGCAACACCCCCTGCCCTGATATCCAGGCGCGCGCGCTCGGCCTCTCCCTTTGAGGGAACAGCGGCGTAGCTCTCGCGCGCGCGCGCGAGCAAGG
>DATMZX010000363.1:0-3723 GCA_035573235.1 Gemmatimonadales bacterium | reverse complement strand
TGGCGCTGTCGCTCACCGATGCGCAGCGTCGCGCCATCCTCGAAACCAACGCGCTCAAGCTCTTTCCGGAGACCTGATGGGACCATTGTTACTGCTGCTGATGGTGCAAACCGGCCGCGTCCCCTTCGAACAGTTCACACTGCCCAACGGCCTCCGGGTCATCTACTCGGAAGACCGTTCGACGCCGATCGTCACGGTGAATTTCTGGTACGAGGTCGGCTCCCGGAACGAGCGGCCCGGCCGCTCCGGATTCGCGCACCTGTTCGAGCACATGATGTTCCAGGGATCGGCGCACGTGCGGAAGACCGAGCACAACCAGCTGCTCGAGCGCGCGGGGGCGGATTTCAACGGCAGCACCGCCGAGGATCGGACCAACTACTACGAGACGGTCCCGTCGAACCGCCTCAACCTCGCGCTCTGGCTCGAGGCCGATCGCATGCGCTCGCTCGCGATCACGGAGGAGAACTTCGAGAATCAGCGCCAGGCGGTGAAAGAAGAGCGGCGCCTGCGCGTCGACAATCAGCCCTACCAGGCCGCGTTCACCGATGGGCTGACCTGGCCATTCGACAGCACGAGCTGTTTCCCGTATTCCCACACGGTCATCGGGTCGATGGACGACCTCGACGCCGCGAAGCTCGCCGATGTCCAGGCATTCTTCGAGACCTACTACGCGCCGAACAACGCCACGCTCGTGGTGGTGGGCGATTTCAGCCCCACCGAGCTGCGCAGCCTCGTCAATCAATATTTCGCGGGTATTCCCAGTCATCCCGCGCCCGAAGCGCCGCGCTGCGACGCGAACGCCGGGAAACCGCCGGCGCGGCACGAAGTGCGGGATGCCAAAGCGAATCTCGATGCCGTGCTGCGGATCTACCGCATCCCCGAGCATCGCCATCCCGACACCGGCGCGCTCGAGCTGCTCGACATCATCCTGGGCCAGGGCGAGAGCTCGCGGCTCAACGTGTCGGTCGTGCGGCGCGACAAGGCCGCGGTGGCGACCGGTTCGCTGCTCAATCCATTCGGCTCGCGCAACGGCCCCGGCGTGTGGGTGACGTACGGCATCGTGAACCAGGGCGTGACGGCCGATCGGATCGACAGTCTGCTCGCGGCGCAGCTCGACACGATCCGGGCGAACGGCGTCACGGCGGACGAGCTCGAGAAGGCGAAGAACCTGCTGCGCTCGGGCTTCATCGCGAATCGGGAAACCACGATGGGCAAAGCCGAGGAGCTGCATCACTACCTGACCTTCCACAATTCGATCGACGAGATCAACACGGACCTGGAGCGCGTGCTCGCGGTGACGACCGATGATCTGAAACGCGTCGCGAGTACCTATCTCGACCCGAAGAACCTCACCGTGGTCGTCGTGCGGGCGGGAGGCGCTCAATGAACGCCCTGCTGCTGCTGACGATGGTGTTGGCGGTGCAAGAGCCCTTCCCGGCCCAGCCGCCGAGGGCCGCGCCGCTGCGCCCGGTGCAGTTTCCGCCGTTCAAAGAAGTCGCGCTCCCCAACGGAATCACCTTGCTGCTCGTGGAGAATCACGAGCAGCCCACGCTGTCGGTGACGCTGAGCTTTCGCGCCGGCGATGCGTACGATCCACCGCAGAAGGAGGGAGTCGCCGCCCTGGTCGCCGAGCTGCTGACCAAAGGCACGCCGACCCGGACCGCCGAGCAGATCGCGGCCACGATCGAAGGGGTGGGCGGCAGCCTGGCCGCGAGCTCCGGGGACGACTTCCTCACCGTCTCGAGCGATGTCCTGAGCGATTACGCCGAGCTGGCGTTTACGCTGCTCGCGGACGTGACCCGGCGCCCGACGTTCCCGGCAGAGGAGCTCGAGCTGGCGCGCACGCGCTTCCTGTCGTCGCTCGAGGTCGAGCTGTCGCAGCCGAACAGCATCGCGGGCCGCGCCTTCTCGAAGGAGATCTACGGCACGAATCCGTACGGGCGGAACACGAGCGCCGCAGCCTATCGGGCGATCACGCGCAACGACGTCGTGTCGTTTGCGGCGCGGCGGCTGCGTCCCAGCGGCGCGCTGCTGGTCGTCGCGGGGGACATCACGCTGGCGAAGGCACAGCAGCTGGCGACGACGGCGTTCGGGACGTGGCAAGGCGCCGCCCCTGCCCCGCTGGCGGCCGCGCCCGCGCCGGCCAAACGCGCGACCGACATCCTGCTCGTCAATCGACCCAACTCGGTGCAGTCGAACATCGTGATCGGCAATACCACGTTCCTGCCGCGTGACACCGGCTACTACGCGGCGCGCATCGCGTCGCACGTGCTGGGCGGCGGCTCCGATTCGCGATTGTTCATGATCCTGCGCGAGCAAAAGAGCTGGACCTACGGCTCCTACGCGTCCCTGCGCCGCACGCGCGGGCTTGGCTACTGGGAAGCGACGTTCGAGGGCCGCACCGAGGTGAGCGACAGCGCGCTCGTCGAGCTGCTCCATCAGATCGATCGCGTCCGCACGGAAGTCATTCCCGACAGCGAGCTGGCGGCGGCGAAGGGATTCCTGATCGGATCCTTCCCGCTGACGATCGAGACGCCGCGGCAAATCGCGTCGGTGGTTACGAATGCCCGGCTGCTCGGCCTGCCGCCGGATTACATCCAGCGCTATCGCGAGCGGCTGGCCGCGGTCACCGGTACCCGCGCGCGCGCCGCGGCGCAGCGCACGTTCCGGCGCGGCGCCATGACGATCGTCGTCGTCGGCGACGCCAAAGCGCTGTATGACAGGCTCAAGGTGATCGCGCCGGTGCGGGTCGTCGACGTCGACGGCAACCGTATCGATCCCGCGGACCTGAACCCGCAGGGCGGCCCGGTGGCATTCGACACGAGTCAGATCGTGGCGCGCAGCGACAGCTTCCAGGCGCTGGTGCAAGGCAACGTCATGGGCGGCCAGACCACCAAGGTGGTGCTGGCCGGGGATTCGATCGTGTACACGGAGAACACCACGATCGGCGGGTTCCAGCAGCGTTCGACCGTCGTGCTCAATCGCGATCTCTCGATGCGCCACACGAGTCAAACCGGCAACGTCCAGAACCAACAGACCAGCATCGACCTCGCCTACAGCAACGGGCGGGTGAAGGGCCAGGCGACGTCCCCCTCGCCGAACGGCACGCCGCGCGCGGTGGCCGTGGATACGACGGTGCCGGCGGGGACGATCGACGACAACGCGCTCGCGTTGCTGCTCGCGGCGTTGCCGCTGCAACCGGGAAAGACGTTCCATCTGAACGTGTTCTCGTCCGGCGATGGCACGACGAAAGTCGTGAGCGTGAAAGTCGGCGCCATCGAGCAGGTCAAAGTGCCCGCTGGAACGATCGCGGCCTACCGGCTCGAGATGGAGGGGATGCAGCTGCCGCTGGTCATGCACGTCAGTCAGCAAAAGCCTCGGCGTATCGTGCGCATCGCGCCGACCGGGGCACCGCTGGTGTTTGAACTCGTCAAATAGGAGCTGTGGAATGCGACCCCTGTCCCTGCTGCTCGGACTGATCGTCGTCGTGGGCTGCGCATCGGGCGGCGCGCGGCCGGCATCGTCCACGACGGCGCCTCAAAGCGCGGCGAACGCCACCCCGCCGGACACGACCGGGGGCATCGGACCCCAGTATGCGTCCACGTATCAGCGCCACCCCAATCCGCCGGTGCTGATCCGTAACGCGACGATCATGACCGCGACGGGCCAGGAGATTCAGGGCGGCTCGATCCTGCTGCGCGACGGCAAGATCGTCGCGGTGGG
>DATMZX010000362.1:0-6463 GCA_035573235.1 Gemmatimonadales bacterium | reverse complement strand
AGGCGTGACCAAGCAGGAAGCCGAAGAAATCAAAAAGAAGCTCGAAGCGCAGGGCGCCGTCGTCGAACTGAAGTAGCTCGCGGAACCCCGGACCACAGGTGGTCCGTGGGCAACCCGAGTCTCGCTTCGGTTCTACGACATGCGCGGATTAACTACAACCTGCTTTTTCGAAGCCCCAACGCTGGCCCCCGTACCGACGTACGGAACGGGGGAAGCTGGGCCTTTTGCGTTGTCTGAGGACGGGAAATGACCACGAAGACGTCGCCGGTACTTACGTTCGCAAAGCTGGAGACGGGCATGCCAATGCCCCATCTCCTCGATATTCAGACCAAGGCGTTCCAGTCGCTGCTGCAGCCCGACGGCAAGGGCAGCGAGCGGGCCGATGTCGGCCTGGAGCGCGTCTTCAAGGACCTGTTCCCGATCCAGGACGTGAACGGGAACTACTCGCTCGAGTTCGTGAAGTACGCGCTCGGCGAGCCGAAGTACACGGTCGAAGAGTGCATCGAGCGCGACATGACGTACTCGGTGCCGCTCAAGGCCACGCTGCAGCTCGTCGTCATGGAAGAGGTCGGCGAGGTCACGAAGACGAAGCGGCCCAAGAACATCATCGAGAAAGAAGTCTATCTCGGTGAGCTGCCGATCCTCACGCCGCTGGGCACGTTCGTCATCAACGGTGCCGAGCGCGTGATCGTGTCGCAGCTGCACCGCTCGCCGGGCGTGGTGTTCGAAGAGAGCATCCACCCCAACGGCCAGCGCCTGTTCTCGGCGCGGATCATTCCGTTCCGCGGCTCGTGGGTCGAGTTCACGGTGGACATCCACGACGTGATCTACGTCCACATCGACAAGAAAAAGAAGTTCCCGGCGACCGCGCTGCTGCGCGCGTTCGGGTACGGCGGCAACGCCGACATCCTGAAGCTGTTCTACGCGGTGAAGGAGATCGACATCACCGGCAAGCTCGAGGGCCGCGCGCAGAAGCGCGAGGTGCTCGGCACGCTGCTGGCGAACGACGTGCCCGATCCCGAGAACAAGAAGGGCGAGCCGCTCTCGCGCGTGGGCGACGAGCTGACGCTCGAGCGCTTCAACGCGTTCCGCCGCGCCGGCATCACGTCGGTGAAGGTGTTCGCCGGCTACACGTCGCTCGATTTGCGCGAAGACGCGCAGCCGACGACGACGCAGCAAGCGCCGAGCAGGTACGTGCTGGCGTTCGACGTGGCCGATCCGGACGGGGAAATCGTGGCGGAGGGCGGCAAGGAAGTCTCCGATACGCTGCGCAAGAAGCTGCTCAAGGCCGGCGTGAACAAGGTCGACGTGCTGCTGCCCCCGGGCCGCAGCGAGTCGCCGCTCATCAAGAACACGCCCGCCAAGGATCCGACGCACACCGAGGCCGAAGCGCTGGCGCAGATCTACACGCTGCTGCGGCCGGGTGAGGCGCCGAACATCGAGACGGCGCGCGAAGCGCTGAAGCGGTTGTTCTTCCACCCCAAGCGCTACGACCTGGGACGCGTGGGCCGCTACAAGATCAACCAGCGGCTCAAGGTGAACCAGCCGAAGGACAACACCGTCCTCACCGAGGACGACTTCGTCGCGATCATCCGCTACCTGATCGAGCTGTCGGAAGGTCGCGGCTACACCGACGACATCGACCACCTCGGCAACCGCCGGGTGCGCTCGGTGGGCGAGCTGATCGCCAACCAGTTCTCGGTGGGCCTGTCGCGCATGGCGCGGCTCATCAAGGAGCGGATGAGCATCAACAACGATCCCGAGCGCATCACGCTCGACGACCTGGTGAACGCGCGGACGGTCAGCGCGGTGATTCAGGCGTTCTTCGGCAGCTCACAGCTGTCGCAGTTCATGGACCAGACGAACCCGCTCGCCGAGCTGACGCACAAGCGCCGGCTCAGCGCGCTGGGACCGGGCGGCCTGACGCGCGAGCGCGCCGGCTTCGAAGTCCGCGACGTGCACTACAGCCAGTACGGCCGCATGTGCCCGATCGAGACGCCGGAAGGTCCGAACATCGGGCTGATCACGTCGCTCTCGTGCTACGCGCGCGTGAACGAGCTCGGCTTCATCGAGACGCCGTATCGCGTGGTGAAGGACGGCAAGGTGACCGACGAGACGCGCTGGCTGTCCGCGTCGGAAGAAGAGGATTACGCGGTGGCGCAGGCCAACGCGCACCTCACGCCCGACGGCCGCTTCGCCGACGAGCTGGTGCTGTGCCGCAAGCGGGACGACTACCCGCTGCTGCCGCCGAACCGGATCGATTTCATGGACGTGGCGCCCGAGCAGCTCGTGTCGATCGCCGCGGCGCTGATTCCGTTCCTCGAGCACGACGACGCGAACCGCGCGTTGATGGGCTCGAACATGCAGCGCCAGTCGGTGCCGCTGCTCTTCCCGCAGGCGCCGCTCGTGGGCACGGGACTCGAAGACAAGGTCGCCATCGACTCGGGCGCGGTGGTCATCGCGCGCCGGGCGGGCGTGATTACGCGCGTCACGGCCGATGAGATCATCATCGACGCCGGCGACGACGAGACCCGCTCGGGCGGGGACAACGGCGAGCATCCGCTGGCCCGGCTGAAGCAGCACGACCGCTACCGCCTGAAGAAGTTCTGGCGGACGAACCAGGACACCGCCATCAACCAGCGGCCGCTCGTGCACATGGGCCAGAAGGTGAAGGCGGGCCAGGTGATCGCGGACGGCGCGGGCACGGAGCGCGGCGATCTCGCGCTCGGCGCCAACGTCACGGTCGCGTTCATGCCGTGGTACGGACACAACTTCGAAGACGCCATCGTGCTCTCCGAGCGCCTGGTGAAGGACGACGTGTACTCGTCGATTCACATCCAGGAGCTCGAGCTGCACGTTCGCGATACCAAGCGGGGCCGTGAGGAGATCACGCGCGAAATCCCGAACGTCGCCGAGGAGTCGCTGGTGGACCTCGACGAGCGCGGCATCGTGCGGATCGGCGCCCACGTGAAGGCGGGCGACATCCTCGTCGGCAAGATCACGCCGAAGGGCGAAACCGAGCTGAGCCCCGAAGAGAAGCTGCTGACGGCGATCTTCGGTGAAAAAGCCAAAGACGTAAAAGATTCGTCGCTGAAGGTGCCCCCCGGCATGGAGGGCGTGGTCATCGACGTGAAGATCTTCTCGCGCATCGAAGACCAGGTCGTGGAAAAGGACCGCGGCGAGCGCATCGGTGAAGTCCGCCGGCTCGAGACGGAAGAGAAGTCCCGGATCTCGGAGGCGGTGTTCAACGAGATGGTCGACCTGCTCTCGAACCAGGAAGTCGGGCTGATGCTGAAGGCGGGCACGGTCGAGGAGTTTCTGCCGGCCGGGTCCAAGCTCAGCCGCCAGCAGCTGCAGGAGATCAACTTCTCCGACGTCGACCTGAAGACGTTGCGCGTCGCGAACAAGTCGGTGAACGAGAAGATCCGCGCGGTGCTCGACGCCGCGGGCTCGGAACGCGCCAAGATCGAGGAGAAGTCGGAGGATCAGATCGACAAGATCCTGCAGCCCGACGAGCTCCCGCCCGGCGTCATCCAGCTGGTGAAGGTGTACGTCGCCGAGAAGCGCAAGATCTCGGTGGGCGACAAGATGGCCGGCCGGCACGGCAACAAGGGCATCATCGCCCGCATCGTGCCCGAGGAGGATATGCCGTTCCTCAACAACGGGACGCCGGTCGACATCGTGCTGAATCCGCTCGGCGTGCCGAGCCGCATGAACGTCGGCCAGATCCTGGAGACGCATCTGGGCTGGGCGGCGAACCTGCTGGGCTTCGACGCCAAGACCCCCGTCTTCCAGGGCGCCAACGAAACCGAAATCGGCGTGCTGTTGCGTCTCGCCGGCCTGTTGTGGGCCGCGGATGCGCTGCGGCTCGACGTGCGCCCGCCGCAGCTCGATACGGACCGCGTCACGCAGATCGTGTCCGACCTGGGCAAGCTGGGGTCGACCAACGGCGACCGGCCCGACATCGGCAAGTCTGGAGTGGCGCTGCTCGCGAGCCGCGGCGTGTCGGCCGAGACCCGCGAGCTGCATCGCCAGATGGTGGACTTCCTGAAGGCCGCGGCGAAGGAGCTGGCCGAGCGTGAGCTCGCGCAGCGCCGCATCGAAAAAGAGGTCCACGAGGCCCGGCTGGAAACGGCCGACGACAAGGACAAGGCCTCGTTCAAGAACGGCCTTAAGGAGATCGAGAAGTCCCTCGGCAAGGACAAGCCCGCGGACGTGCTCGAAGCGACGGGTCGTCCCGCGCTCGCGGCACTGTTCGGCGCGAAGTCCGAAGCCGACGTCGATGCGGCGGCGGTGGAGCTGCTCGCGGCGGCGGGGCTCTCGCCGGTCGGCAAGTGCCGGCTGCGCGACGGCCGCACGGGCGAGCTGTTCGCGTCCGAGGTCACGGTCGGCTCGATCTACATGATGAAGCTGTCGCACCTCGTGGACGACAAGATCCACGCCCGCTCCATCGGTCCCTACTCGCTGGTCACGCAGCAGCCGCTCGCCGGGAAGGCGCAGTTCGGCGGCCAGCGGTTCGGCGAAATGGAAGTGTGGGCGCTCGAGGCGTACGGCGCCGCGCACACGCTGCAGGAAATCCTGACCGTGAAGTCGGACGACGTGAACGGCCGGAGCCGCGTGTACGAGGCGATCGTGAAGGGGCAGAACCTGCCGAAGCCCGGGATTCCCGAGTCCTTCAACGTGCTGGTGAAGGAGCTCCAGGCCCTGGGACTGAAGGTGACACTCGGCACGACTGAAGACGTGGAGGAATAACGTGATCGATTTCCGTAGCGGCGGAGCCGCGGGGGGCCACGATGCCAAGGCCTCCAACTTTGACTATATCCAGATCCGGATCGCCTCCCCCGAGGAGATCCGCGGTCCGAAGGACTCCAAGGAGCGCGAGCGCCTGGAGCTGCAGGGCCAGCGGAGCTGGTGGTCGTGGGGCGAAGTCACCAAACCCGAGACCATCAACTACCGGTCGTTCAAGCCCGAACGGGATGGCTTGTTCTGCGAGCGCATCTTCGGGCCGGTGAAGGACTGGGAGTGCCATTGCGGGAAGTACAAGCGGATCCGCTATCGCGGCGTGATCTGCGACCGCTGCGGCGTCGAAGTCACGCTGTCGAAGGTGCGGCGCGAGCGCATGGGCCACATCGAGCTCGCGGTGCCGGTCGCGCACATCTGGTTCTTCAAGACGCTACCGTCGCCGATGGGCAACCTGCTCGACATGACGCTGCGCGACCTCGAGCGCGTGATCTACTATACGAATTACGTCGTCATCGATCCGGGCGAGCAGGAAGTGCAGGAGCGCGAGCTGCTGGATGAAGACCGCTTCCTGGAGCTGCGCGCCAAGGCCAAGCAGGAAGGCGACGCCGCGTTCCGCGCCGACATCGGCGCGCCGGCGATTCGCTCGCTGCTCGAGCGGATCAACGTCGACAAGCTCGCCGACGAGCTGCGCGACACCGTGGCGAACGAGACCAGCCAGCATCGCAAGAAGCAGATGCTCAAGCGGCTCAAGATCGTCGACGCGATGCGCAACTCCGGCAACGCGGGCGAGCAACGCAATGATCCGCGCTGGATGATTCTCGACGTGGTGCCGGTGATTCCGCCCGACCTGCGGCCGCTCGTGCCGCTCGACGGCGGGCGCTTCGCCACGTCCGACCTGAACGACCTGTACCGGCGCGTGATCAACCGGAACAACCGGCTGCAGAAGCTGATCCTGCACCGGGCGCCGGAAGTCATTCTCCGCAACGAAAAGCGCATGCTGCAGGAAGCGGTGGACGCGCTGTTCGACAACGGCCGCCGCTCCAAGGCGATTCGCGGCCGCGGCAAGCGCCCGCTCAAGTCGCTGTCCGACATGCTCAAGGGCAAGCAGGGCCGGTTCCGCCAGAACCTGCTCGGCAAGCGCGTCGACTACTCGGGCCGCTCGGTGATCGTGGTCGGTCCCGAGCTGAAGCTGCACCAGTGCGGCCTGCCGAAGGCGATGGCAGTCGAGCTGTTCAAGCCCTTCATCATCCACAAGCTGGTGGAGAAGGGCATCGCCGAGACGGTGAAGCGCGCGAAGAAGATCGTGGAGAAGGAATCGCCGGAAGTGTACGAGATCCTCGAGGAGATCATCGAGGACCATCCGGTGCTGCTGAACCGCGCGCCCACGCTGCACCGCCTGGGCATCCAGGCATTCGAGCCGGTGCTCGTCGAGGGCAAGGCGATCCGGATTCACCCGCTCGTGTGCGCGGCGTTCAACGCCGACTTCGACGGCGACCAGATGGCCGTGCACGTGCCGCTCTCGTTCGAGGCACAGCTCGAGTGCCGGTTGCTGATGATTTCGTCGAACAACGTGCTGAAGCCGTCCGACGGCCGGCCGGTGGCGGAGCCCAGCCAGGACATGGTGCTGGGGTGCCACTTCCTCACGAAGGAGCCGGCGAATTTCGAGGAGGGCGTGAAGAAGGCGCCGCGGATCGGCTCGATGGCCGAGCTCGAGATGCAG
>DATMZX010000361.1:0-6636 GCA_035573235.1 Gemmatimonadales bacterium | reverse complement strand
CCGACAGCGGCAAGCTCAAGATCACCCCGCTCCTGGCGCCGGCCTACAACCCCGAGATGCAGTTTCTCATCGCGGGCGGCGTCCTGCTCTCATGGAAGGTCGGCCCGAATCCGCTCCGCGTGCAGCGCTCGACCCTCTCCTCGACGGTTTCGCTCTCCACGACGGGGGCGATCAACGTCAACACATCGCTGAACTCGTTCTGGAACCAGGACCGCTTTCGCCTCAGCGCGGACCTGTCGGTCAAGGACATGAAGGACAACTACTGGGGCGTCGGCTACGATGCGGGGCTCGAGCCGAATGCCGCCGACTCTTCGACGCACTATCACCGCCGCTGGTTCAAGTTCAGCCCGAAGGTGATCTGGCGCGTGAAGGGCGATCTCATGGTCGGCGGCGTGCTGGACTTGAACACGACGGTCGCGTCGGAGGTCAATCCGGCCATGGCCCAGGATCCTGAATTCCAGAAATCCGGGCCCGACAACAGCAACGCGGGGGTCGGCCTGGTCGTCCAGTTCGACTCGCGGGATGTCGCGAGCAACGCGTGGCGTGGCGCCTATGTGGGGCTCACCATCACCTCCTACGGCGGCTGGCTCGGCGGGGACAATCAGTACGAGACCTACCTGCTCGATTACCGGCAGTACCACACCTGGAAGCGGTCCGGTCGCACCATCGCCTGGCAGATCAAGTCCCGCATCGGCGCGCACAACGTGCCCTGGCCCGAGCTTTCGATGGCGGGTACGGGCTACGATCTCCGCGGCTACGTCGAGGGGCGGTTTCGCGATCGCGCGACGCTCATCGGACTCGTCG
This sequence comes from Gemmatimonadales bacterium, assembly GCA_035573235.1. Taxonomy (GTDB): domain Bacteria; phylum Gemmatimonadota; class Gemmatimonadetes; order Gemmatimonadales; family GWC2-71-9; genus 20CM-2-65-7. The sequence goes on along the minus strand of DATMZX010000361.1, from coordinate 5,832 downwards.
AATACCGCCACATGTTCCTGCGGGATGACGGCCGGCTGTCCCGCCACGGATTCGTCGTATGGACCGGCGCGGGCACGCTCGGTCCCGAGCTCGCCCGCCTGCACGGGATGCTGCCCAACGTCGGCGTCGGCTACCGCCTCGAGCTGCAACCCCGGGCTAACGGCCGGGTCGACATCGGCTTTGGCCATGGCACGACGGGGATCTACTTCAACTTTACCGAAGCCTTTTAACCGGAGGACTCATCATGAAGGCGCGTATTGCCGGTCTCGTCGCTCTGCTCACCCTCACCAGCGCGGGGGCTGTCTCACTCAGGGCACAGGGCACGACTCAGGATTCGTTGACCAATGCGATCGAGATGATGCGCACCGATGTGCGCGCGAACAGGGCCGACCTGATTGGACGCGCCCTCGCCCTTCCCGATTCGCAGGCAAAGATCTTCTGGCCGATGTACCGCGAGTACGAAGCGGACTTCGCGAAGCTCACGGACGATCGGGTGGCGCTGATCAAGGAATACCTGGCCGCGTACGACACGCTGAGCGATGCCAAGGCGAAGGACCTGATGCTGCGGATGTACGATCTGGAAGCGCGGCGCGTGAAGTTGAGCCGCGACACGTTCAACCGGTTCAGCAAGAAGCTGCCGGCCAAGACGGTCGCACATTTCCTTCAGATTGACGGATTCTTGAACCGCGTGATCGACCTGCAGATCGCGGCGGCGCTTCCCGCAGTGAAGTAGAAAGCGCCGCCGCGGGTTGCGTTACCGCCGTGTCGCGATGCCGATATCGATTGTGTAGAAGCTCTGGGTGGGGGTATCCCCCGCTTTGAACGCGTAGTTGTAACGGAACGCCGTGTAGAACGCTTCGGAGCCGTAGCTCTGGCGCAACGGCACCACGAACCCGACTTCCGGCGCGACGCCGAGGTGCCAACTGTTGTCCGACACGGTCCACAGGCCGACGTCGACGCGGCGGTTCATGTAGTACGTGCCGGCTTTGATGCCGAGGAACGGCCGCGCGCTGCCCGATTGTCCCAGGTACGCGTGTCCGGTGGCCAGAATCGAGTACGCGTTGATGTAGCGGAACTGAAAGCCGGTGAGGTCGATCGAGGGCAGCGATGAAGTCTCGAGCGATTCCTGATTCATCGCGTTCCAGCCGAGGCTCAGTCCGTACGACTTGTTGCCGCGAAGCTGGCGCCACTCGAGACCGATGCCCCGCAGACTGTAATCACTGACGAAATCCTTGGTCGTGCCGGTGGTGCCGGCCATCGACCACGTCAGCCCGAACCACGACGAGCGCTCACCCTGTGCAGATGCGAGGGCCGGCACGAGGAGCGCGGCAGCTGCAAAAGTCCAGATACGCATGGCGGTCCTCATGGGACGTTGAGGTAGGGTGATTGGGCGAACGCCTGCCCGATGTTGTTGTTGATCCGGCTGCTGATTTCAGGAGCGGTCCCTTCGAGCATCCCGTTGATCGCCGCGGACCAGATCGAGACCTGGTCTCCCGCTGTCGGCGGTGGGATATCCGGATCGACCATCGTGAGGAAGATCGTCCCACTCGTGAAGTTCGTGGAATAGACCGGATACCACGGGTAATACCAGTTCGAGCTGGCGCCGTACCCGGCAGGCCAGCCGCCCCACCAGCCCCAGTACGGATACCAGGGATAACCCGGCGTGTAGTAGTAGTAGTTCTCGACGGTAATCCCGGAGACCACTACTACGACATCAGGCCGCGTGGTGGTGGCATCGACGCGTGTGTAGCCCGCCGCCACCATCTCAGCCGCGACCTTCGCGAGAATCTGCGCGTCGTAGGTGTGATCCAGGGTGCTCGATCCGCCGCCCGCGACGCCGATGTCGACGACCGAATCGGGCATGTCGAACGTGGCGTTGGCCTGGAAATCGGCCGCGTTATCATGGAAGGTGACGACGAGATCGGTCTGGGCCGCTGAATCGATCTCGCCCGGGTAGCACGCTGCCGCCCCCAAAAGGCACCCGAAGAGCGCGCCCCACAGGACATGATTCCTTTGCATCCGCAACCTTCGCTGTTATGGGTGCCGCATAATCCACCATGCTCCCCGCACGTGGTATTAGACCTTCGACCAATCGCAGCCTCAGGCGTTTGTCAGCGATTTGCCAACAACTTGTAGGGTGATCCCCCTATTGACCCAAAGGACAACTGCCTTCATCTAGTTGATAGAATTGCGGCCCGTAGTATCTCAAAACATGGGTGGGCGCACGACGTTCCTCGAAGCATTGATTGTCGCCGCGCAGGCGGTGTTGATTATCGGATTGATCTGGGAGCGGCAACGCCGTCGCGCCGCGGAGCGCGCGCTCCACCAGCGCCTCGAGTTCGAAACCCTCGTCTCAGAGCTGCAGTCCAGCCTCGCGACATTGCGCGCCGGCGATCGCCCCAGCGTGATCGAGCGCTGGCTGCAGCGCCTATCCGATTGCCTCGAGATCGATCGCGCGACGCTGCTCGACGCGGCGGATGTGCTGGCGGCGCCGGAGCGGGCCGAGCACCGGGGCGATGCGATCGACGCGGCACTCACGATCCCGCTGCAGCTGAACGGCAGCATCGTGGGCGGCCTGGCACTGGTGAGTCGCTCGCGCCGCGCCTGGCCGGAGCCGCTGGTGGCTCGGCTCGAGTTCGTCGGCGCGCTGCTGGCGCGCGTCATGGCACGGCACGACTCGCGCGATGAGGACGAGCCGCGCGGGAACGGCAAGACCAAAGCGGTGGCGAGCCCCGAACCGGGTCGCCCCGCGGCGCAGCCTGATCTCGCGCGCTTCGCGCGGGTGCGGACCCTTGGAGGATTTGCCTTGTCGCTCGCCCATGAGTTGAATCAGCCGCTGGCCGCCATTCTGGCGAACGCGCAGGCCGCGCGCCGCTTCCTCGCGTCCCCCAACCCGCCGATCGACGAAGTGCGCGCGATCATCGACGATATCGATGCCGATGACCGCCGCGCCGGGGAGCTGATTCACGGCATGCGCGCGTTGCTGAACCATCACGACGAGGAGATGGCGCGTACCGATTTCAACGACGTGATTCGCGACGTCGGCCGGCTCGTCCACGGCGATTGCCTGCTGCGCCGCGTCGCGCTCGTGCTGGATCTCGAGTCACCGCTCCCGCCGGTTCGCTGTGACCGCGTGCAGATGAAGCAGGTCCTTCTGAATCTGATCGTGAACGGGTTCGAGGCGATGCAGAATACCGTGGCGGTCGAGCGTCGCGTGATCATTCGCAGCCGCTCCGAGGACGGCGAGTGCGTCATTTCCGTGCGGGACGCGGGCAGCGGGCTTTCCAAAGAAAACTTCGATCGGTTGTTCGAGCAGTTCTTTTCGACGAAGTCCGAAGGGTTGGGAATGGGACTGTCGATCGCGCGCTCGATTCTGGGAGCGCATGGCGGACGTATCTGGGCCACCAATAACACGGACTTGGGAGCCACGTTCCACATCGCGCTGCCCATCGCTCCGGCACAGGAGGCAGCATGAGAATGAGTGCTGTTCGCTCCGAAACGCGCACTGCCGCACCCGCCCCAGCCCGCATGGTGGAGCGGCCCCATCCCCCGGGGACCTGCACGGTGTTCGTCGTCGACGACGATCCCTCAGTCCGCAAGTCGCTCGACCGGCTGCTGCGCTCGGTCGGCTATCAAGTGCAAACGTACGATTCCGCCCGCGCCTTTCTCGGCCGTCCGCAGCTGGCCGGCGACACGCCGCAATGCCTCATTCTCGATGTGCGCATGCCGGGCGTGAGCGGGCTCGATCTCCAAACCTCGCTCCGCAACTCGGGCGCGCGGATCCCGATCGTGTTTTCCACCGGTTTCGGCGACGTGACCTCGAGCGTGCGCGCGATGAAAGTCGGCGCGGTGGATTTCCTCACCAAACCGATCGACGAGCGGGAGCTGTTGTCGGCCGTCGACCGCGGGCTGTCGATCGACGTCGAATGCCGCAAAGTCGACGTGGTCATGACGTCGTTGAAAGAGCGCCTCGGCCGGCTGACGCCGCGCGAGCGCCAGGTGTTCGCGCTCGTCGTGACCGGACTGCTCAACAAGCAGATTGCGGGCCGGCTGGGGACGTGCGAGCGCACGATCAAGGTGCACCGCGCGCGCATCATGAAAAAGATGGAAGCGGGGTCCGTCGCCGAGCTGGTGCGCATGGCGGTGCAGCTGGGTTCGTCGGTGGACGGGAGCGAGGCCCCCGCGGAGGTCGTCGTCCGCTGACGTTGACCTAAGGTCACATTCGCGCATGCCGGGCCGGCCATAAGATGCCAAGGCCTCCCTCACAGGACCGGCATGTCTTCCCCAACGTCGCCCCCGCGGCCGGTGATTGGCGTCATCGACGACGATCCATCGGTGCTAAAATCTCTGGCGCGCCTGCTGCGCGCCGCGGGGTTCTTCGTCGTTCCGTTCGCCTCGACAGAGCTGTTTCTCGAAACACACCAGGCCTGGACGCTCCACTGCCTGGTGCTCGACGTGCATTTCGAGGGGATGAGCGGGTTCGACCTGGAGTCCTACCTCAGCGACAGTGGGCTGAAGTTCCCGATCGTGTTCATCACGGCGCACGACGACGCCGCCTTGCGCGAGCGCGTCGAGGCGACCGGCCAGGCGTTCCTGCGCAAACCGTTTGAAGAAACCGAGCTGCTCGAGTCGATCAACCGGATGCTGGCGCAGGGGGCTCACAAGAAAGCGCGCGGAATGCCCTAAGGTGCGATGGAGGCGGCGGGAGCGCGCCTCGAAGTTGACGCATGATCCGCGGAGCCGCCCCGCAGAACGTTCCGACATTTCCCGTCGCCGAGCCCGCGCTCGACATCGTCTGGATTCCCGGAGGCACCTTCCGCATGGGCTCGGACCGGCACTATCCGGATGAAGCCCCGACGCATCGCGTGAGGGTGGATGGGTTCTGGATCGACCGCACGCCCGTGACCAACCGCCAATTCTGCGAATTCGTGGCCGCCACCGGCTACCGCACCGTCGCCGAGACCGCCTCGCGCTCGCTCGTGTTCACGCAGCCCAAAAACCCGGTCGATCTGCGCGACGGCGTCCAGTGGTGGGAGTACCGCTGTGGCGCCAACTGGCGTCAGCCGCTCGGACACAACAGCACGATCGAAGACGATCATCCCGTCGTGCACGTGGCGTACGAAGATGCCGAGGCGTATGCGGCCTGGGCCGGGCAGAACCTGCCGACAGAAGCCGAATGGGAATTCGCCGCGCGAGGCGGGCTCGAGGGCGCGGAGTTCGCCTGGGGCAACGTGTTCCTGCCCAATGGCCGCCATATGGCGAACACCTGGCAAGGCGCCTTCCCGCATCAGAACCTGCGGCACGATGGGTACGAGCGCACATCGCCCGTGACGGCGTTCCCGCCCAACGGGTATGCGCTGTACGACATGATCGGCAACGTCTGGGAATGGACGGCGGACTGGTATGCGCCGAAGCATCTCGTCCACGCGAGGGCATCCGAGCAGGACAGTTATGATCCGCGCGAGCCGGCGCTGCGCATTCCGCGCAAGGTCGTGAAAGGCGGCTCGCATCTCTGCGCGCCGAATTACTCGCTGCGCTACCGCCCGGCGGCCCGGCACGGCCAGGCCCTCGACACCCCCACGAGCGATATCGGTTTCCGGTGCGTGGTCCGGCAGCCGTGAAAGTGTGAGGGCCGGTCTTGTCGCAGCACTCCTGGGCATCCTGCCGGTTCACGCCGCCCGCGGGCAAGCGCTGCTCGTTCTCCTGTTCGGCGACAAGTTCGCGTCGGAGCGTGTGCAGGGCGGGATCAAGTTCGACGTCGTCGGCAGTACGCTGTCGGGCGTTCCAAACGCCGAGCGGCTCCGGTCATGGGATCTCGGCGGCTTCATTGAA
>DATMZX010000360.1:0-5260 GCA_035573235.1 Gemmatimonadales bacterium | reverse complement strand
CGGGCGCGGACATCACGAGCGCGGTGGCGGCCGGCGCTTTCATTAGAGAAGGACGGACCGTGACGCTGACCGCCACGGCCGATCCGGGCGAGAACTTCGGCGGCTGGTCCGGCGATACGATCACCACCAATGCGGTGGTCGTGCTGCCGATGGGCCGACCGTACACGATCTTCGCAGCGTTCGGATCGCTCGCGATTTCAACCGCCACCGCGCGTCCCAATGGCGTCATGGGAGCGCCGTACAACGACACGTTGCGGGTGACGGGCGGGACCGGCACCAACAGCTGGTCGGTGACGGGAGGAGCCCTGCCGCAGGGTGTGACCCTGAACGCCGGGACGGGCGTCGTTTCCGGCTTCCCGCAGCAGGCGGGGAACTTCACCTATACCGCATCCGTGACCTCAGGAGCGCAGACGCAGGCCAAGACGTTCACGCTCTCGGTCACGGCGCCCACGCTCACGACCAATAACGTGCTGCTGCAGCTGTTCGGATCGGGTTCGCCGTTGAGCGCCGACGAGCAGCGCTATCTCGATTTCCTCGGCAACAACAACAACGGCTTCGACATCGGAGATTTCCTCGCGTGGGTCAAAGCGACCGGAGCGCCGCTCAGTGCGGCGGTGCTGCAGAGTCTGCCGCGCCGGAAAGGGGGCTCGCAATGAAACGGGTCGTTGGAGCTCTCGTCCTGGCGGGCGCGCTGATCACTGGTTTGAGCTGCGGCGGCGATGGCGGCACGGACAGCGGTCCGGGCGTGCTCAAGGTCAAGTTGACGGCCCCGGCCGCCAATGCGGATTCCGCGATTCTGATTACGATCACTGGACCGGTCGCACCGACCAGCGCGACGGCGGGGGCGGGATTGCGGCTGTTCTCGGATCCGGGCTCCAGCGGCACGACCAGGCGCTATGCCCTGACGGGCCGGATGACCAACGGCGCGACGATTCTGACGATCAACGTCGCGGACGTGGGCGCGTTCTCCCAGTACCACGGGTCGGTCGACGGCGTATCGCAAGACAACTACCAGCTGCGCAGCCTCAGCGGCTACGCACTCGCGCTGACGCGCTAGTCGCCGGCGGGCGCTGTCTCGGGACCGGACCAGGCCCGCGAGAGCGCGTCTTCGAGCCGCTGCCTCAGCTCATGGTAGAGCGACAGCAGCCGGCGGCATTCATCGGTGAGCGTTGTTGCCCCGCCGCCGGGACCACCGGCGCGGGAGACGACGATCGGCCGACCCAGCGCCTGCTCCATCTGCTGGATGGCGCTCCAAGCCGTGCGATAACTGATCCCTGCTTCCGACGCGGCGTCCTTGATCGAGCGGACGCGGTCGACGGCATCGAGAAGCTTCGCCTCGCGCTCGCCGATGACTGCTGAACCATTTTTGGTGAGCGCAACCTGCGCTTTGGGGCTCAGATCGGGAAACATTTGACCTCCTACGGTCGGCACCAGCAATTCCTCGCGACTCGTTCACCACATCACGGTATTCGCGAGCGGTGGATTCGTTCCAATCCCGTTTTTTGGTGTGGTCCTGCTGCAACATCGGAGTGTTAGTTCCACACATCGGGGTGCTAACCTACCCCTGCAAGGATCGTGACTCTATTTTCGTCCTTGCGGAAACTGCGGGGCGGTAGCTCAGTTGGGAGAGCACCTGGTTTGCAACCAGGGGGTCGTGGGTTCGAATCCCATCCGCTCCATGCCTTCCGAAGGAATTAATCCCCGGATCGCGGCGCAGGACTTGCGATCTCTCGAGGCATGGCATCGCCTCGTTCCGCCGCACTCTCCGTCCTCCTGATCCTCTGCGCCACCCGCGTCTCGGCGCAAACCACGCCGGAGCAGGAGCCCAACGACGATGCCGGGACGGCGACCACCGCCCGGATGGGCGATACGATCGCCGGTACCGTGAATCCCTCAGACGTCGATTACTACGCGGTAGCTCTCGCTGCCGGCACACAACTCGAGTTGATCGCCGCACCGGCCCAGTTCTGCCGAGACTTCGCCTTCCTGGACCCGTCCGGCAACCGGATGGCCTTCGGCAATTGCATGGACAACATCGACACCCTGCGGGTCACCATTCCAGCGACCGGGCGCTACCTGATTCGCGTGACACAGTTCGATGATGCCCCCCGCGATTTCCCGTTGCGCCCTTATTCGCTGCATATCGGGACCAATCCCGCAGCCGTTGACCTCGACAAAGTGGTGAAGGCGTTGCTCGGCGGAGACCTCGCGGGCCTCGATGCGGCATTCGTACGGCAGCTCGACAGGCTTGGGAACGGAAATGGCGTGCTCGACGTCGGCGATCTGCGCGCCTACATGCGCGCGCAAGGACTTCTTGTGACAGGAAAGGGCGTCGCATGGAATTGAGAACACGACTGGTGTCCCTGTTCGCGTTGCTCGGCATCGCGAGCGCGTGTGGGGAAGGAGCGACGACCCCACCGCTCCCCAGCTCGCCGACCGCATTACGGATCGATCTCGAGACCCCGCACACTGATGACGGGGCGGTGGTCGTGACGCTGCGGGGCCCGGATGTTTCGAATCTGCAGGCCGCCTCACCCGCCTATCTCGCCTATTCGCGCGTCGACAGCGGGACGAGCGAAGTCCGGCTGATCGTCGTCGGAGATCTCAAGGGCGGAGCCCTGGCGACCGTCTCGATCGCGCCGGGCCACCAGCTCTCCGACTACTCGGCGACGATTCAGCAAGTCGCGGCCCGCAGCGACTCGCTGCGCGCCGATCTTTCCGGATATCACATGAGCATCTCGGTGCCGTAAAGACTAGACGTCTAGACGTATTTCGCCGGCATCGTATTTTCCGATGCCGGTTTTTTTTGTCATCCAACAATCCAGCGCCCTCTGGAGATCTCCTGCATGCGTCGTGTTGCATTCGCCGCCGCCGTGCTCGTGCTGTTTTCGTCCTGCACGGGCCCGGAGCGGCTCGCTCCCTCATTTGATCAGGTCGCGGATCTCAGCGCGCCATCGCTTCCGTCGGTTCGCATCAGCGAAATCCATTACGACAATACCGGTACCGACGCCGGTGAAGCGATCGAGGTCTCGGGACCCGCAGGCATGGATCTCACGGGATGGACCATCGTGCTGTACAACGGCACGGGTGGCGCTCCATACGACACCGATCCGTTGCCCACACCGATTCCGGCGACATGCAACGATCGCGGCGTCGTCGTTCTGAATTATCCCGTGAACGGGATTCAGAACGGCAGTCCCGACGGCCTGGCGCTGGTCGATGCTTCCGGGGCCGTCGTGGAGTTCTTGTCGTACGAGGGGACGTTCACGGCTGTCGGTGGTCCCGCGAACGGCATGGGATCGACGAGCATCGTCGCGAGCGAGGCGGGCAATGAGCCGCAGGGACTCTCGTTGCAGCGCAACGGTGCGGACCTCTGGACCGGACCGCTCGCGAGCACCTTCGGCGCGTGCAACGACAATGATGTCCCGCCGCCTCCACCGCCTCCGCCCCCGCCCCCGCCACCACCTCCTGCATCCGTTGCCATCGTCGAGATTCATTACGACAACAACGGGACCGACGCGGGCGAGGCGATCGAAGTCGTCGGCACCGCCGGTACCGATCTCACGGGCTGGTCGCTCGTGCTGTACAACGGCAATGGCGGTGCGTCATACGGCACGATTGCGCTTGCGGGTACGCTGACGGATCAGTGCGGTGGTCGCGGCGTGATGAGCGTTCCTGCCGTCGGACTTCAGAATGGCTCACCCGATGGCGTGGCGCTCGTCGATGCCGGCGGGACGGTCGTCGAATTCCTGTCGTACGAGGGCACGTTTGCGGCGACGAACGGACCCGCGAACGGGCAGACGTCCGTCGACATCGGCGTCGCTGAAGAACCGGCGCCCCCGGCCGGTCAATCGCTGCAGAAGGATGCCGGCGGTTGGTATGGACCTCAAACCGCGAGCTTCGGCGCCTGCAATGTGCGGACGCCGCCGCCGGCGAACACGATCTCGATCTTTGGTCGCACGCAGAGCGATCCCGCGCTGCCCGTCGGATTCCAGGATCAGCTGTTTGCCACGCTGCTGGACGGCACTGGCCAGGCGGTTTCCGGCGCGACCTTCGTCTGGTCGTCGGAAACCCCGGCGATTGCCACGATCGATGAGAATGGTGTGTTCACCGCTCTGGCGGAGGGCACCGCGATCCTGCGCGCGACGGCGAATGAGGGAACGACGCGCGCGATCTCGCTGCCCACGCGCGTGGCGGTCGCCAGCACCACCGCGCAATACGCCGGCAATGCCGAATTCGGCGAGCCGGCCGACGCCGATGCCAGCGATGATTTCATCGTGCGGCACGAACAGTACACGGCGTCGTTCAACAGCACGCGCGGCACGCCAAACTGGGTGAGCTACGATCTCGAAGCAACGCACTTCGGGCCTGAGGATCGCTGTGACTGCTTCACGTTCGATCCGGCGCTCCCGGCGAGCTTCACGCATTACACGACGGCGGACTACACCGGCGCCGGCGCGTTCCACGGCTACGGAATCGATCGCGGCCATCTCGCGCGCTCGTTCGATCGTACCACCGCCAGCCTCGACAACGCGCGCACGTTCTATTTCACCAACATCGTGCCGCAGGCGGCCGATCTGAATCAGGGTCCCTGGGCTCTCCTGGAGAATTACCTCGGCGACCTGGCGCGCTTCAGTAACCAGGAGGTGTACATCGTCGCGGGGGTGGCGGGGAACAAGGGCACGATCAAGAACGAAGGGAAGATCACGATCCCCGAGTTCACCTGGAAAGTCGCACTTGTGCTGCCGAGGGATCACGGCTTGGCGGACGTCCACTCCTATCAGGACGTCGAGGCGATCGCGGTGATCATGCCGAACAAGCCCGGTATTCGTGACTCCATCTGGCAGACGTATACGACGACGGTCGACGCGGTGGAAGCGCTGAGCGGTTACGACTTGCTCGCGTTACTTCCGGATCCCATCGAGATCGCGGTCGAGAGCAACACCAAGCCGCCGGTGGCAGTGACGGATGGCCCTTATGCATCGCTACCCCATCTCAATGTCGCGATGAGCGCCGCCGGTTCTAGCGATCCGGATGGTGACCCGGTGACGTTCGCGTGGACCTTTGGCGATGGCTCGGCTGCGACTGGGGCCGCGATCGATCATTCATATGCGGCGCCTGGTACGTACTCCGTGCGCCTGATTGCGACCGATGTTCGCGGGCTCGCGGATACGGTGTTTACGAGCGCCCAAATCGCGTCGCCGTTGCAGGCGATCAATGAGATGCGCAACATGGTCCCTGGGCTGGACGGGGCCCCATG
>DATMZX010000359.1:0-2220 GCA_035573235.1 Gemmatimonadales bacterium | reverse complement strand
TAGAAACCGCTTCAGCCGGTCGACGCCTAGCGCCCCGTCCTTCGGCTCCGGCAGCCAGCGGCTCGCGGCGGCGAAAAGGCGGCGGAAGGAAGCGGGCAGCTTGGCATAGTACTGCGTCGCGAGCAGTCCGAGGTGGCGGCGGTAACCCGCGAACAACTCATCACCGCCAATGCCGGTGAGGGCGACTTTGTAGCGGCTGCCGACGGCCTGCGACAGCAGCCACGTGGGGATCGCAGAATCGTCGGCATGCGGCTCGTCGAGCGCGCGGACGATCGGCTCGAAGATCTCGCTCAGCTCGGGTCGGATGTCGACCACGGTGAGCTCGGCGCCATGCCGTGCCGCGAGCGCGCGCGCCAGCTCCGTTTCGTCCGCGGCCTCGGCCCCCGATCCGGAATAGCGGGCGACAAAGGCGTGGGGCGTCTCGCCCGCGATCGCCATGCTGGCCACAACGGCGGAGGAGTCGAGACCACCGCTCAAGAATGCCGCGACCGGCACATCGCTCACCAGGTGCGCGGCCACCGATTCGTCGAGCCATTCGCGCACGCGCGCCTCCGCGTCCGTCGGGGTGGCGTCCCCCTGATGCGGAAACTGCCAATAGCGCTGCGTGCGTGCCCCCTGTGCCCCCCCGTTGTGGCCGCGCCGCCACACCAGGGTATGGCCGGGCTCGAGTTTCTGTACGTCCTGGAACGGGGTGCGGGGCGCTGGGACGTAGCCGAGCTGGAAATAGCTGTCGAGCGCTTCCCAATCGAGCTCGCGCGCGGTCAGTCCCACGGCGTGCAACGCCTTCAGCTCGGACGCGAACGCAATGCCCCAGGGGCCCGACACCACGTACAGCGGCTTGATACCGAAGCGGTCGCGGGCGAGCAGCAGTGTTTCGGCGCTCTCATCCCAGATCGCCCACGCGAACATTCCGCGCAGGGAGGCGGCGCAGTCGGCGCCCCGCTCCTCGTACAGGTGGAGGATGGTCTCGGTGTCACCGGATGACTGAAACCGGTGTCCGCGGGCGACCAGACCGTGGCGCAGCTCGCGGTAATTGTAGATCTCGCCGTTGAAGACAATCACCTTGGAGCGGTCTTCGTTGTAGATCGGCTGCTGTCCGCTCCCCAGATCGATGATGCTGAGGCGGCGCATCCCCAAACCCACGGCGCCGCGGACGTGCCGCCCCTCGTCGTCGGGGCCGCGGTGCCTGATGGCCGCACACATCCGGCGGACGAAATCCTCGGAAACCGGGCGATCCCGGTCCTGATAAACGATGCCTGCGATCCCGCACATGTGTGCCGACCCGCGAGCGCAAGACTGACGCCATGACGCCGATGTGCGTTCCCGCGACGTTTGCCCCTCACCCGTGGCGCCGACGCCACACTCGAATGTCACCGGCGAGCACAGCGCCACGGCACGCTTCTCTCACGCTGTCGTCGGATACATGGACGCACTCCTCACGGACGGAAACGAACGGACCGCTCTCGCAGCGGCCCGATCCCTGGTGCGGGCCGGCTGGGAGGTAGGTGTCGCGGCGGGGGGCCGCAGGCTGTCACTCGCGGGCGTGTCGCGCGGGGTGTGCCGGCTCCGGTTGAGCACGGACCCGCTGGTCGATCCCGGCGATTACGTGGCGGAGCTGAGCGACCTCGTGCGGCAGCACGGAGTTCGCGTGCTGCTGCCGGTGACTGATGCGTCCGTCGAAGCGATCCTCGGGGGCCGGCACCACCTGCCCCCATCCGTCGCCGTGCCCTTTCCCGATCTCGAGACGTATCGCAAGGCGTCGAACAAGGCCGCGATCCTCGCTGAGGCGCGCAATGTCGGCTTGGCGGTTCCTGAGACTGTCGTTCTCGATCATCGCGACGCGGCGCTCCCGAGCGGGGACTTCTTCCCCGCGGTTCTCAAGCCGCATCGCTCCGTCGTTGGCGGTCAGCGGTTCGGCGTGCAGTTCGTCGATACACCAGGCCAATGCCGGGCCGCGCTGCGCAGCCTTGCTTCGGTCGCGTTCCCGGTCTTGCTGCAGCGGCGGATCCAGGGACGTGGGGAAGGTCTGTTCGTGCTGCGCTGGAACGGCCGGATCGTCGCGGAGTTCGCTCATCGACGGCTGCGGGAGAAGCCCCCCGAGGGCGGCGTGAGCGTGTTACGGGAAAGTATCGCGCTCGATGAGGAGTTGGCCGACGCAGGTCGCCGCTTGCTCGAGGCGCTCGACTGGCAGGGCGTCGCGATGATCGAATGCAAACGCGA
>DATMZX010000358.1:0-7921 GCA_035573235.1 Gemmatimonadales bacterium | reverse complement strand
GTCACGCCCGCAGGGGTCTGCAACCTCGCGGCCAGCAGGCTCACCGTGGGACATTCGAACAGCGTCACGATTGACAGATCGCGCTTCAGCTCCTTTTTGATCGTGGCGATCACCTGCACCGCCCGGAGCGACGTGCCGCCGACCTCGAAGAAATTGTCGCTCAGGCCGACACGCCGGCCCAGGACCAGACGCCAGATCCCCAGCAGCGCCGCCTCGAGCGAGCCGGCAGTCACCGGCGCGACGTCCTCGGCAACCTCTGGAACTCGGTGAGCCTCGATGGCGCGCGTGATGTGTGCGATGTCGCTCGGTCCCTCGGCGATGCGCTGCAGAGCCGCCGCTCCGAACGCCGGCGCGGATCGATCAGATCGGGGCGTGTCACGCTCGGCTTCCAGCGCCGGAGCATCAGGGTCGTAAGTAAGGGCGGCGAGGCGATCAGCATCGAAGACCGGACCGGGCGTCCCGAGTCCCGCCAGGAACTCCCGGGCCGGCGCGTTCTTCGCCGTCGGCCGGTAGGGCAATTCCACAAGTCGCTTGCCCGCGGCCAGCGCGCGGCGGCCGAGCTCCGCCACCACGGCGTGCTCGACCCCCCGCCCCAACACGCGGCAGCTGAGCAGCAGCGTGTCCACGGCGAGACGGTCGGCGCGCGTCTCGTAGAGGACGGCGCCGACGAGCCCGTAATCACCGAAGCGGTCGCTCACGCGCACCACGAGGCACGTCGCGTCGTTGCGTTGCAGGAACGCCCGGATCTCCGGCTCCGACCGCCGGACGGTGGTGAAGTTGAACTGGTTCGTGCGGTAGGTCAGCTGTGACACCCGGCCGAGATCGGCGTCCGACATGTCGGCGATCGTGACGCGCAGATCGAGCCCGGCGATGAAGTCCCGCAGCGAGCCGGTGCGCTCGCGGAACTGCTGTCGCTGCGCATTCTCCTGATACAGGCGCGTGCGGCGGCGGTCTTCGTCCGTCGCTCCCGCCCCCCCCGTGTGCCGGCGATCGAACGCCCACACCTGATCGAGGTTCACGGGCATTTGCAAGGCGAGCACGTCCGGGCAGTTGCTGCGGACGTCGGCGCATTCCACGGGGTTGTCGTCGAGAAAAATGAAGCTGTCCAGCCCCAGCTCGAGGTCCCGCGCCAGCCCCATCAAGTTGTTCGATTTGCTCTCCCAGTTGATGCGCCACGCCGCCAGGTGCTCCCGCCGCAATACCATGGCGGGGTGTTGGTCGAGCACGTCGAACACATCCTGCTCGCTGTTCTTGCTGCACAGGCAGAGCAGCATCCCGGCTTTCGTCTGTTCGATCAGGAACTCCTGCAGCCGACGATGGGCAGGCGTCACTTCCACCCCGAGCGGACCGTCTTCGCCGCACACGCCTTTCCACAGCGTGTTGTCACAATCAACGGCGATCACCTTGTACAGCGGCCCTTTGAGCCCGGCGAGCGCGCGAAATACGGCCGTGCCGATCGCGGCATAGCCCTCGCGGGTGTAGGGGATGTGCGCCAGGTGATCGCTGTGCGGATCGTGCGCGTTCTTCACGGGATACCGCGCCATCAATGACGCCGAGCTGATCACGCTCACGTGCGGCAGCGCGCCGGCGTCCGTGAGGAGCAGTCGCTCCGCCTCGTCCAGCGCGGCTTGCAATGCCGGATCGGCCGCCGCAGCCGGCGTGCGCGGAGTGACACACACGACGAGCGGTGCCGCAGTCGTGGGCATCACGTCCCGCAGCGCGATGCACAGATCGCGAACGTTGCGCTCCAGGGGGCGCACGGCCGGCTCGCCGCGGGTGGCGTACAGATTGAAGAGTCCCGAATCCTCGAGGGGCCGTTCGCGCTCGACGACGCAGCGGTATCCCTTCGCGGTCAGCAGGCGTTCGACTTGTTTCACCGCTTCCTGCGTGCGGTCGTGGATCTCGATCACGATCTGGGCGATTTTCGGCCAGTCCGTGTCTTCGATCCCGGCGAGAATGTCGAGCTCGCTCTTTTCCGCGTCGATCTTGAGGAGATCGATCTTGTCGATCCCGCGCTCCCGGATGAGATCCGACACGGAAATCAGGCGGCACTCATGGGTCGTGTGACGCAGCCGGTCGGCGGTCAGCTCCGCCACGACCGACTCGACGACGTCCTCGGCGGCCGCGATTTCGTCGCGGACCGCGTTGCGCACCACGGCGTGGATCGCCGCGCGATCCTCGCCGTCGTCCGCGTGAAATCCGGAGAAGACCGAGGAGCGCTCGTAGAAGGTGAACGGCGCGGATTTCGCCTTGTCGGAGACGCCGAGGTTCAGGGGATGGACACGGGCTCCGTAGGCCGCGCAATTCGCGGTGAGCAGGTCGTAAACTCGAGGCGCCGGCTCGAAGGCGTAGATCGTCGGTTCCGCGCAGCGGCTCAACACGAACAGCGAGAACATTCCGATGTTGGCACCGATATCCACGACGGTGGCCCCGTCCGGGAGCTGGATGCCGTTTTTCAGGTACGTCTGCTCTTCGAAGATCTCTTTGTAGAGGTAGTCCGTCTCGTACTGGTTGAGGTGCACGATCTCCACGCCGTTGGGCAGCACGGTGCGCTGGCGATCTCCGAAACATTGCGCCGCACGCCCGGCGGAAACGCTCAGCGTCGCCGGCGTGTGCCGTTCGACACCGGCCCACTCTTCCAGCGCGAGCAGCAGGACGTTGACGCCGTCCTGGTTGCGGCGAAGCGCGCTGCCGCGGTCGAGCAGCTGCTGAAATACCTGGTCGTACGGGGCGAATTCGACGTCCAGCCGGACGCCGAACTGGTCGCTCCAATAGCGCAGCGCGTCCTCGACCGGCTCGGCGGTGAAGTTGGCCGCGACGACCAGGCGCGTGGCCACCGACTCGAGCAGCGTGAACGCGACGCCGGCGAGACACACGAGTTGTTGGCCGTCGTCGCCGAACAGCTCGACGTCACCCATCAATTCGCCCGGGCGCAACATCGCGCGGGCCCACATGGTGCCGGAGAAGGGGGCGTCTGCTTTCGCAAAGTCGATTCGTTCGATCGATCGGAGGACAAAAGTCTTGCCGACCCCGAGCGTCAGGGATGCGAGCAATTGCGTCGCCGCGTCGAGTATCAGGACGCTCGCCTCGAGGCCGGTTGGCAGGGCCGCCAACCGCCCGATGCATTGGTCTTCCCCTGTCCGCCAGATTCCGGTGACGCGCTGAAACGCCGGCCCGTATTGGTTCCCGTTCTCGCGCAGCTTCCGGTACAATTCCGCCGCCTCGAGTGACGCGGGCGTTCCTTCGGGTGGGGTCAGAGTGGCGTTGGCGGACGGCGCAGCGTGCCGGTCACAGGTGAGCGTCGCCGCCGGGCCCGCCTCCTTGCCGGCTGCATCTGCGAACGCGTAGTCCACCCGCCCGTCATGCTCGGAGACTTCGACCTGAATGACGGTGTCGTCGTGGGAGAGGATGAGCGGGTGGTGGAAGACAACGTTGTGAAGGACGCGCGCGCCGTCCCGCCGGGCCAATGCGACGTAGAACGCGCCGGGCAGCACGACCATGTCCTGGAAGCCGTGATCGGCCAGGCTCGGCACGGAGCGGAGACCAACGCGGAACTCACGCATCGGAGGCCACAACGACGGCGCCGACCAGCTCGGGGCCCGGAGTGAACGCGTCGAGCACCCAGCCGCACGACTCACCGGGCGTCGAGTCGACCCGCTGCAGGCATGCCGGCTCGCCGGGGACGAGCGACACATCGAAGCGATGGAGCGGGTATCGCAGACCCTCACCGAGCGCCTTCACAAACGCTTCCTTTCGAGTCCAGCAATTGAAAAAGGCGAGTGGCTTCTCGATCGGATCGAGCGCCAGGTAGGTTCGGTGCTCGCGCGGCGAGAATGCCAATGCCGCGACGGCGTCCGCGTCGGCGAGGCTCCGCACCCCCTCGACGTCGACGCCAACCTCGCGTCCGTTCGCAAAGGCGAACGCCGCGACATCCTGGTAATGGGAAACATTGAACCGCAGGTCGCTGTCGAAGCGTGGGTGGAGGCGCGGTTTGCCGCCGGCCCCGTAGACCAGCTCGATGGCTTCGGGCGCTACGGCGAGCCGCTCGCCCAGCAGTTGCCGCAGCCGCGCCCGGCCAACCGTGAAGCGCCGCCGCTCCCGATCCCCAGCAAACCGGGCGGCGCGCTCGCGCTCGTCGCACGACAGCAGCGCGGCCGAGGCGTCAGCTGCCTCGGCCCCGATGTCGAGTCGCGCGATCACGACGTCGAGTATGGCGGCATCCGCCACGGGAGATCCCACGAGATTTGCAAAAGCAAGCCGCGTGCCGCTTGCAAGTGCAAGTCGCGTAGCGAGATAGCCGCGCCGCGCCCCTCGGCGGGTGGGAACGGCCTAACAGTAGTGGTTCACGGGCCTTACAGTGGCTGGGTCAGCGTACCGCTTTCCTTACTAGCGCGCCGATCCGCGCCTCCTCGGCGGCGGTTAACTGCTTTAACGCGAAGCCCGTAGGCCACATCTGCCCATCGTCGAGATTGGCCTTGTCGCTGAAGCCGAACGTCGCGTAGCGGGTCTTGAACTTCTGCGCGCTCTGGAAAAAGCACAGCACCTTGTCGTCCTTGGCGTAGGCGGGCATGCCATACCAGAGCCGCGGCTCGAGCTCCGGCGCGGCCGCCTTGATGATCGCGTGGAGCCGCTTGCCCAGCGCGCGATCCGGCTCTTTCATCGTGTCGATCTTCGCGAGCACTTCAGTTTCACCGTCGACGTTGGATCCCTTCATCTCGCGAACGCGCGCCCGCATCGCTTCTTTCTCGGCCGCCGTGAATCCTGTGGCCTTCTTTCCACGTTTCATTGCCTGCATCCTTTCATGTCGGACACCCGAAGCTACTCGAGGTTTCCATGCGCACACCAGCACTGCTTGCCCTCGTCCTCATGCTCGCACTGGCCAGTGAGGCACAGCCGCAGAAACTCGTCAAGCAGGACTCGCTCCACGCGGTGCCGGCGCCCGTCCTGCTCGACACGACGGGAATGTTCATCGAACGCTATGCCAAGGTGGGCGACGATATGTTCGTCGCCGGTCAGCCGACCGAGCGCGCGCTGCGCGAGCTCAAGGCGCAAGGTGTGGTGACCGTCGTGAATCTGCGCACACCGCCGGAAATGGCGCGGGTCGGTTTCGACGAAGAAAAACTCGTCAAGGAGCTCGGGATGCGGTACGTGTATCTCCCCTCGCGCGGAGGCGAGGGAGAGTTCGCATACTCGCCCGAGACGTTGCGCAAGTTCACCGAGGCGATGATGTCGTCGAACGGCAAGGTGCTGCTCCACTGCACCGTTGCATGGCGCGCGAGCCATCTGTGGGGCGCCTATCTCATTTCCCGTGGCGTCCCGGTGGCTGACGCGCTGACGCACGCCCGCGCGATCAACCTGATGGACGATCACCGGATGGACAACGGAGTGCAGCCGATCGAGAGCTTCCTGGGCCGGAAGGTGCTCTAACCGAGTACGGACGCCAGCGCGCAGCCGAAGCCCGGTAGGACGTCCTCGCCGATCAGCTGGTCGGTCTCCTTCAGGACTTGCTCCGTTCCGTCCGCTCGATAGACGCGCGCGACTCGACGCTCCGGATCGATGACCCACACAAGGCGCGCGCCGGCATCGAGCCAATCACCGACTTTGGCCAGCACTTCCCCCGGGCGATCGTTGGGTGACAAAACTTCGACGACGAGATCGGGTGCGAACTCCAGGTAGGTGCTGGGAACGGGTCCCGAGGGCAGCTGATCTTTCCGTACGAACGCGACATCGGGTCCGCGTACCGTATCGGGACTGCGGCTCAACGTGAACCCAGTGTCCCCGACGAAGACCACACCAGCGCCAGTAAGATCGACGTGGCTCCAAAGCCGCGCACCGAGGCTCGCGGTGACGCTACCATGCAGCCCGCCCGGCGGCTCGTGCACGATGAGTCGACCGCGCACCAGCTCCGTACGCTTGTTGGGGACATTCGTGTAGAGCAACTCTTCCGCCGTCATCAACGGAGGGGTCATGTCCGGAACGTAAGCGTGCTCGGCGGGCATAGGCAAGGAACCTACGGGGTCACCCTCAACGCGCATTCAACAAGACATGCGCGTTTTTTGGCTACTCCAGGACCGCGACCGTAACGCCGACCCCCGGGAACGAATCCATCATCGCGAGCTCGGGACCGACCTGCGACAGCCCAATCGTTTTTCCCAACAACTTCTCAGGATGCAGCCGTCCCGTGGTGATCAGCTCCAGCATCCCGGCGTATTCCCTGGCCTGCAGTCCGTGCGTCCCGCGGATTTCGAGCTCGCGCGCAATCACCTGACTCATCGGGACGGGCGGCTCACTCTCATCGGCGAGGAGCAACCCGACCTGAATGTGCCGGCCCCGCTTCCTCAATGAGAGGATCGAATTGCGGCACGTCGCGGGGCTGCCGAGGGCGTCGATCGAAACGTGAGCGCCTCCTGCCGTCACCTCTCGGATCGCTCCCGCTACATCCCCGGTTGTTCTCGCATCGATGACGACTTCGGCGCCGCAGGCGCGGGCCAGCTCGAGTTTGTCCGCCGCAATGTCGACGGCGATCACGCGCGCATCGAGGGCGCGCGCGATCATCGTGGCCGAGAGACCCACGCCGCCGCAGCCGTGCACGGCCACCCATTCACCCGGGCGCGTGTGGGCCTGCGCGACCATGGCCCGATACGCCGTCGCGAAGCGGCACCCGAGCAGGGCGGCGGTCGTGAAGCTCATGGAATCGGGGAGGCGCACCAGGTTCACGTCGGCGTACGGCAGCGCGACGAGCTCGGCGAACGTGCCCCAGCCGGTGAAGCCGGGCTGGTAGTAGCGATCGCAGATCTGCTCGTCGCCCGCGCGGCAGCGCTCGCACGTGCCGCATCCCATCGAGAAGGGGACGGTGATCCGGTCGCCCTTCTTCCATTTGCATACATCCCTGCCCGTCGCGCTCACCGTACCGGCGAACTCGTGTCCGGGGACGTGCGGCACTGTTACGTCGGCGTCGTGGCCTTTCCAGCCGTGCCAATCGGATCGGCACAAGCCAGAAGCTCCGACTTTTACGACGACGCCGTCGGGGCTCGGTGTAGGATCAGGGACGTCGACGAGATGAAGCGGGCCTCCGAATGTGTCGTAGCGGATCGCTTTCATGCGGCTGATATTCTATGGGCGTGACAAAACAAGAGCGAACCTACGACGCCATCGTCATCGGCTCCGGAATTTCCGGCGGTTGGGCCGCCAAGGAGCTGTGCGACCACGGCCTCAAGACCCTCGTGCTCGAGCGCGGCCGCGACGTGCAGCACATCAAGGATTACCCCACCGCGAACCTGGCACCGTGGGAGCTGCCGCACCGCGGCTTCAACCCGCGCAAGCTGATCGACGCCAATCCGCTCATCAGCAAGGCGGCCGGTTACGGCGAAGACACCGCGCATTTCTTCGTGAAGGACGCCGACCACCCGTACGTGCAGGAGAAGCCCTTCGACTGGATTCGCGGCTATCAGGTCGGCGGGAAGTCGCTCATCTGGGGACGTGCGACGCAGCGCTGGAGCCAATACGAGTTCGTCGCCCCCGAGAGGCTCGGCTACGGGATGAACTGGCCGATCACCTACGACGACATCGCGCCATGGTACTCGCATGTGGAGCAGTTCATCGGAGTCTGCGGCAACTACGACCACCTCGATGCGATGCCGGACGGCGAGTTCCTGCCGCCGTTCGATTTCAACTGCGTCGAGAAGCAGATGAGCGACAGGATCCACGCGAAGTACAAGAACCGCTGGGTCGTGCAGGGCCGCTGGGCACACCTGTCGAAGCCGAAGCCAATCCACCTCCAGCAGGGCCGCGGCAGCTGCCAGGCGCGCAATCTGTGTATGCGAGGGTGCCCGTTCGGCGGGTACTTCAGCTCCAATTCGTCCACGCTGCCGTGGGCGATGAAGACCGGCAACCTCACCGTGCGGCCGCACTCGGTGGTGCA
>DATMZX010000357.1:0-3327 GCA_035573235.1 Gemmatimonadales bacterium | reverse complement strand
CCGATCTTCGGGGAGGCGCTGTACGACGCCGAGCAGCGCGGTGCGCTGCCGGAGGCGGCGGCGCTGGCGTCGCTCGGCTGCGGCAACCCGACCGCGGTCGCGGAGCTGCGCGAGGGCGAAACGGTGCTCGACCTCGGCTCGGGCGGCGGGATCGACGTCCTGTTGTCCGCCAAGCGGGTCGGCCCGACCGGCAAAGCCTACGGCCTCGATATGACCGACGAGATGCTGGCGCTCGCCAGAAAGAATCAGCAGGCGGCCGGCGCCACGAATGTCGAATTCCTCAAGGGTGAGATCGAGAACATTCCGCTGCCCAACGCGGCCGTGGACGTGATCATCTCGAACTGCGTGATCAACCTCTCGGCCGACAAAGCTCGCGTGCTGAACGAGGCATTCCGGGTGCTGCGTCCCGGCGGCCGGTTCGCGGTCTCGGATGTCGTCTGCCAGGGCGAGATTCCATCCGTGGTTCGCAAGAACATGGAGCTCTGGGTCGGCTGCGTCGCGGGCGCGCTCCAGGACGAGCAGTATCGCCAGCTCCTGGCCGGCGCCGGCTTCGTCGACATCGAGATCGAGCCGACGCGCGTGTACGCGTTCCAGGACGCACGCGCGATGCTCGCGGGCGCCGGACTGGACGCCGATGTGCTCGCGCGCGAGATCACGGGGCGGGTCATGGGGGCGTTCATCCGCGCTCGAAAGCCCGCCTGACCTTGCGCGGAGGTCCCCGATTGTGAAATAGTTCACAATGCGGAAGATCTCCGACAGCACCGTCCGCCGGCTGTCCCTCTACCTCCGTTTCCTCGAGCAGGCCAACGCTCCCACGATTTCGTCGGGCGAGCTGGCGCGCCTCGGCGGCACCACCTCCGCTCAGGTCCGCAAAGACCTCTCCTTTTTCGGCTCCTTCGGAAAACGCGGCCTCGGCTACTCGGTCCCCGAGCTCGCCCGCCGCATCCGCGATATCCTGGGACTCGAGCGCGGGTACCGCGTCGTGCTCGTCGGGGCGGGGCGCATGGGCGGCGCCCTCGTGCAATACCAGGGATTCAAGCAGCGCGGCTTTCACATCACCGCGATCTACGACCAGGACGCGCGCAAAATCGGCTCGCGCTGGAACGGGCTCGTCGTCCGCGACGTGAAGCACCTCGAGACCGATCTCAAAAAGGACCCCAGCGACATCGCGATCGTCGCGACGCCCGCGGACTCGGCGCAACACGTCGTCGACCGCCTGGTCCGCAGCGGCGTGAAAGCGATTCTCAACTTCGCGCCCGTCCCGCTCAATGTGCCCTCCGACGTTGAAGTCAAGACCGTCAACATGGCGCTGGAACTGGAGACGCTGAGCTACTCGCTGTCCAACCGTTAGCTTTACCGTCCATGCCCCGGATTCACGTCACCTCCGAAATCGGCGCCCTGCGGTCGGTCCTGGTGCACACGCCGGGCAAAGAGCTCGTCGCCGTCACCCCCAGCACGCGCGAAGATTACCTCTACGACGACATCATCGACCTCGAAATCGCCCAGCGCGAACACCGCCGGCTCGTCGCCGTGCTGGAGCGCTTCGCCGAGGTCCACGAGGTGAAGGATTCGCTGGCCGAACTCGCCGGCCGGCCCGAAGTCCGCGAGTTCATCACGACGCGCGCGCTCGAGGTCGTGCCGTCCGACGTGCTCGCGACGCAGCTCGCCCAGCTCTCCTCGGAGGCGTTCGTCTCGCTGATGATCGAAGGCGCGCTCGAGGACGGCGGCCCCATCGCCCGCGCACTGAACGAAATCGCGTATGCGCTGCCGCCGCTGCCGAACCTGTTCTTCACGCGCGACAGCGGCATCGTCATCGGCGAGCACGCCATCATCGGATCGATGCGCCACGGCGTGCGCTGGACCGAAGAGCTGCTGATCAAAGCGCTGTTCAGCTACGATCCCCATTTCGCCAACGCGGGGATCCTCTATGACGGATCGGACGAAAAGCGACTGAACTACACGCTCGAGGGCGGGGACGTGCACCCGCTGCGCCCCGACCTGCTGTTGCTCGGCTTCAGCGAGCGCTCGAGCCCCGCGGCGCTCGACTTGCTGTGCGATCTGGTCTTCCAGCACTGCAATGTGACGGACGTCATCATCGTGGTCCTGCCCGCCGAAAAGACCGCGATCCATCTGGACATGATCTTCACGCAGGTCGATCGCGACCTGTGCGTCGTCTATCCACCGCACTTCGTCGGCCCCGAGCGCCTGGCCGTGCTGCACCGCCGCAAGCGCTCCAAAGGCGTGAAAGAAGTGCCGAACTTCTTCGCGGCGATGCAGGCCGTCGATCATCCGCTCGAGCCGATCTTCTGCGGCGGCAACCAGCGGACGACGCAGGAGCGCGAGCAGTGGGCGTCCGCGTGCAACGCGTTCGCCGTGCGGCCCGGGGTCGTGCTGAGCTACGATCGCAACGACGCGACGCTCAACGAGCTCGTCACCGCGGGTTTTCGCCTGCTTCCCGCCGTGGACTTTCTCACCGGCGACGAGACCCTGAACGACGGCGATCGCGCCGTGATCACGATCGACGGCAGCGAGCTGGTGCGCGGCGGCGGCGGACCCCGCTGCATGACACTGCCCGTGCGCAGGGACGATCTCTGACCGGCCTCGCGGCCGTTCCGTCCTCCTCGCTCACGTCCCGGGCGATCTCGTTCCTGCAGAACGGTCCCGCGGGCAGCCTGGCCATCGTGCGCGACGTGCTGGGAATCGCGCAGGCCAATCGCCACACCGCCGACCGCATCGCCGCCACGCTGCTCGCCCCCGATCCGCGCTTCAGCCGCACGCAGGACGGTCGCTGGACGCTCGCGGCCACGCCGGTCGAGCAAAGTCCGACCATCGACGCGTGCCAATGGGCCGTGGTCGACGTCGAAACGACCGGCGTGCGCGCCTTCCGCGGCGACCGGATCATCGAAATCGCCGTCGTGGCGCTCGACGGCACGGTGCTGTTCCAGTCGATGGTGAATCCCGGCATCCAGGTCCCGGCATTCGTGCAGGGCCTGACCGGCATCCTGCCGCCGATGCTGAACCGCGCCCCCTATTTCGAAGACATCGTCGACGACGTGCTCACGGCGCTGCGCGGCCGCGTGTTCGTCGCGCACAACGCGCGCTTCGATTGGGCCTTCGTCTCGACCGAAATCGAGCGCGCGAGCGGACTGCTGCTGCAGGGACCGCGCGTCTGCACCGTGCGACTCGCGCGCAAGCTGCTGCCCGATCTTCCCCGGCGAAACCTCGACACCGTCAGCTATCACTTCGGCATCGAGATCGAAGGCCGGCATCGCGCGGCACCCGACGCGGTGGCGGCCGCCAAATGTCTCGGGAAGCTGTTAAAGCTCG
>DATMZX010000356.1:0-11952 GCA_035573235.1 Gemmatimonadales bacterium | reverse complement strand
GTCGCCATGATGGGCTGGAATTTCTTGTCCTGCTTGATCTCCAGGAGCCGGTCGCGCTTCGATTCGTCGCGGTAAAACGACACATGCCGCTTGACCGACAGCGCGATGCCGACGGCCGGCGCGCCCACGAATATCAGCAGGATGCCAACGAGCGCCACGACCATCCGCATAGCGCTGCCCGGCTGTGCCGCGTCCGCGACGGATCCCATGAGCCAGACCGCCACCATCAAGACCGCGAAAGCGGCCAGCACGGCGCCGAAGTTCCGCAGGAAGTGCGCCGGCCGCTCGACGAAGACGAGCTTGTTGCCCTGTTCGTCACCGACGTCGTACTTCTCGGAAATCTTCAGCAGCTGCTGGCGCAGCAGGAAAATGTCGCGGTCGAACACCGGATCGCCCTCGGCCACGGCCGTCGCGACACTGGGCGCCCGTGCGGGCCGGCCGCAATGGGGGCATTTCACCAGCTTGCCAGCGAATTCGTCCTTCAGATCGTACGACGAGCCGCATTCACACGTCATGAGGACGGCCATCGGAGCCTCGGGGGGAAGAGGGACCTCACAACATAAGACGCTTCCCGGCTCCCGGGGGCGCGGACTAGATTCCCCCGGCCTTTGGCCAGGAGCGACCATGCGCCTTCTCGCTGTGATATTTGTCGTTGCCATTCCAGGGTTCGCCATAGCTCAGGCACCACCCGCGGCCACTGCTCCAACCGTCCTGATAAAAGCCGGCCGCCTCGTCGACGGTCGCTCCCAGCAAGTCCAGACGAACGTCGGGATTCTCGTGGAGGGCGAGCGCATCCGCGCCGTCGGTCCCATCGCGCAGGTGCAGGCGCAGGCCGCGAACGCGCGCGTCATCGACCTCTCGCAGATGACGCTGCTCCCCGGCATGATCGACGCGCACACCCACCTGCTGTTGCAGGGCGATGTGACGTCGGAGGAGTACGAGGAGCAGCTGCTCAAGCAGTCGATCCCGTATCGCGCGATCCTCGCCGCGCGCAACGCGGCGATCGCGCTGCAGCACGGGTTCACCGCGCTGCGCGACCTCGAGACGGAAGGCGCGATGTATGCCGACGTCGACGTGAAGCTCGCGGTGAACCGCGGCGAGGTGCCGGGTCCCCGCATTTTCGCGTCGACCCGCGCCATGGCGCCGACGGGGATGTACCCCATCGGGACGCCCAATTGGGAGATCGAGCTGCCGCATGGCGTCCAGACCGTGGACGGCGTGGACAACGCGCGCCTCGCGGTGCGCGAGCAGGTGCAGCACGGCGCCGACTGGATCAAGTACTACAGCGACCGCCGCTACTACTTCACGCCCGACAGCACGCTGCGCAGCTGGGTGAACTTCACCGACGAGGAAGCGCGCGCGATCGTGGACGAGAGTCACCGGCTCGGGCGCAAAGTCGCCGCCCACGCCATCGGCTCCGACGGCATCGCCGCGGCGCTGCGCGCCGGCGTGAACTCGATCGAGCACGGCGACGGCCTCACCGATTCGCTGATGGACGTGATGGTGAAGAACAACGTCTACTGGGTGCCGACGGTGACGGTGGGCGTGCACGTGGTCGACCGCGGCGGCGTCTGGCCGGCGCTCGTCGCGCTCGAGCGCAGGAACTTCGGCCGCGCGCTCAAGAAAGGCGTGAAGATCGTGCTGGGGACGGACGTGGGCGGGTTCCCATGGACGGAGATCAATCAGGCCAAGGAGCTCGAGTACTACGTCCAGTACGGCATGACGCCGATGCAGGCGATTCAGTCGGGGACGTCGGTTGCCGCCGCCCTGCTGGGCCAGGAGCAGAGCATCGGGACGATCGCGCCGGGCTTCTATGCGGACCTCGTTGCGGTTTCCGGCGATCCCACGCGCGACATCACGGAACTGCAACGGGTCAAGTTCGTTATGAAGGGTGGCACGGTTTACCTTAATCCATAAGTGAGACGACTCGCACTCACCCTCTTCCTTAGTATCGGCGCCGCGGGCGTCGGCAGGGCGCAGTTAGCGCCGGCCGGCACCGGCGGCGTCGCGGCGTTGGCCAGCACCCTCCGGCAGCTCGGCAGCAGCAAGCGGGTCCTGATGATCGGCGCGCACCCCGATGACGAAGACACGCAGCTGCTCGTCCTGTTGTCGCGCGGTCTCGGCGCGCAGGCGGCCTATCTCTCGCTGACGCGCGGCGAAGGGGGGCAAAACCTCATCGGTCCCGAGCTCGGTCCCGAGCTCGGCATCATTCGCACCGAAGAGCTGCTGGCCGCGCGCGAGCTGGACGGGGCGCGACAGTATTTCACGCGCGCCTACGATTTCGGCTTTTCCAAATCCGCCGACGAGACATTTCGATTCTGGCCGCGCGATTCGATCCTGAAAGACGTGCTGGACGTCATTCGGCGCTTCCGGCCGCAGATCATCGTCGCCGTGTTTTCCGGAACGCCGGCCGACGGGCATGGGCAGCATCAGGTGTCGGGCATGATCGCCCGCCAGGCATTCGATCTGCTCCGCGATTCCGCGGGCGGACCGGTGAAGTTCTACCGTTCGACCCGGTTCGACTCGACAGCCACCACCGTCACGATGCCGGCGGGAATACTCGACCCCGTGCTCGGCCAATCGTACTACCAGATCGCGGCGGCGAGCCGCAGCCGGCACCGCTCGCAGGACATGGGCGTGCTGCAGCGACCCGGTCCGTCGACGGCGCGCATCGGGTTGATCGCCAGCAAGATTCCGGGCGCTGACGCGGCGCTGTTCGCCGGTGTGGACACGACGCTCCGCGCGCCGGGCTATGCCGCGCTGATCGATTCGGCGCGCGCGGCGCTGTCGCCGTGGCGGCCGAGCGCGACGCTGCCGTATCTGGTGCGCGCGCTGCGCGCCCTCGGCTCGGCCGATGCGGAGCAACGCGCGTTGCTCGAGCGGGCGATCGCGATTGCCGCGGGCGTCTCGATCGACGGGACGACGGACGACGGGATCGTCACACCGGGCGAGCGCCTGCAAGTCGAGGTCAACGTCTGGAATGCCGGGGACAGCACGGTGCGCGTCGACAGCGTCGCGGTGCTCGCGCCGTCCGGGTGGACGCTCGATCGGCCGGAACCGGCCGCGCCGATGGTGACGGCCGGCGCGCTGCAGACGCGCCGGTTCGTGCTCAACGTCGGGCGCGACGCCGAGCGGACCCAGCCGTACTTCCTGCGCCGCCCGCTGGTGAATCGCGGCGGTCTGTACGATTGGTCGGGCACGCCGGCGGACGTGCGGGGCCTGCCGTTCGAGCCGCCGCCCGTGACGGCACGGGTCCGACTGACGATCGCCGGTGAATCGATCACCCTCTCGCGCGAGGTCGTGTATCGCTATCGCGACCAGGCGATCGGCGAAGTGCGGCGACCGATCTTTGTCACGCGCGACATCGATATCGCGATCGCGCCCGAGGAGCTGCTGTGGCCGGTCGACGGCGCCTCACGCGAGCCGCGGCACTTCACGATCACCGCCACGAACAGAACGCGAGGCGCGGCCGGCACGGCGGCACGGGTCACGGTGCCCGCGGGCTGGCCGCCCGTTCCCGCCGAGAGCCTGTCGTTCACGCGCGAGGATGAAAGCAAGAGCGTCGTGGTGACGGTCGCGCAGCCCACGGCCGACGCGTTGAAGCCCGGCACCTACGAGCTCCGCGCCGGCAGCGGGTGGCTGGAGATCATCGACTACCCGCACATTCGGCCCCGCGCGCTCACCCGGTCCTCGGTCGCGGAGATTCGGGCGACGCGGGTGGCGTTGCCCGGGTTGGCGCGCATCGGCTACGTGCGGGGCGCGTCGGACCGCGTTCCCGAGGCGTTGCTCGCGGTCGGGTTGCCGATCGAGCTGATCAACGCCGACTCACTCGCGCGCGGCGATCTCTCGCGCTACGACGCGATCGTGATCGGGAGCCGGGCGTACGAAACCGATCCCGCGCTCGTCGCGAACAACGGCCGGCTGCTCGAATACGGGCGCAACGGCGGGCTGATCGTCGTGCAGTATCAGCAGTATCCGTACATCGACGGTGGATTCGCGCCGTATCCGATGACGATCGCGCGCCCGCACGATCGCGTGACGGACGAAAACGCCGCGATGACGCCGCTCGATGCGGCGAACCCTGTGTTCCACTATCCCAACGACATCGGCCCCGACGACTGGCGCGGCTGGGTCCAGGAGCGTGGCCTCTACTTCGCGCACACCTGGGATACGACCTACGTGCCGGTGCTCGAGACCCACGATCCGGGAACCCCGGTGACCGAGCTGAAAGGCGGGTTGCTGATCGCGCCGCTCGGTCGAGGCACGTACGTGTACACGGGGTTGAGCTTTTTCAGACAGCTGCCGGCGGGCGTGCCCGGCGCGTACCGCCTCTTTGTGAATCTGCTCGGACTGAAGCGCCGCAATGTCCCGTAACGTGCGGCGTGCCGCGCGCGGCGCCGCGCTGCTCCTCTCGCTCGCCGCGTGTTCGCGAGACCACCGCACCCCGCTCGTCATCTACAGTCCGCACGGCCGTGACCTCCTCAATCTTTTCGAAAAGCAATTCGAAGCGCAGCATCCCGACGTCGACGTGCGCTGGCTCGACATGGGATCGCAGGACGTGTACGACCGCGTGCGCTCCGAGCGCGCGAATCCGCAGGCCGACATCTGGTTCGGTGGCCCGTCCCTGATCCTCGCGCCGGCCGCGCGCGACTCCCTGCTCGATTGTCATCGACCGGCCTGGGCGGACGCCATCGCGGTGCGGGGGCAGGGGACAGGCGACTGCTATTTCGCCGTCTACGAGACGCCCGTCGCGTTTCTGTACGCGGAGAAGGCCGTATCGGCTGCCGAAGCCCCGCAGGACTGGGACGATCTGCTCGATCCCAAGTGGAAGGGCAAGATCATCATCCGCGATCCGCTGGCGAGCGGAACGATGCGCGCGGCGTTCGGACTCATCATCGAGCGCGGGCTGAAGAGCGCCGGGGATACCGGGGCGGGCTTTGCGTGGCTGCGGCGGCTCGACGGACAGACCAAGGCCTACGAGCAGAATCCCGGCATCATCAGCGAAAAGATCGCGCGCCAGGAGGCGCTGGTGACGGTGTGGGATCTGCCCGATGTCCTGCTCAGCCGGAGTCACGGCTTGCCGGTGGGCTACGTCTTCCCGACCAGCGGCACCGTCGTCATCGAGGACGGCATCGCCGTCGTGCGGGGCGCCAAGCATCTGGCGGCGGCGCGCGCGTTCGTCGACTTCGTCGGCAGCGTGCAGATGCAGCTCGCCGGCGCCCGCGAGGTGTACCGGCTGCCGGCGCGGCTCGATCTTCCTCCGGACTCGGTGCCCGACTGGGTCCGTGACGTCCGCCGCCGCATGGTGGTCGCCGATGTCGACTGGAACCTGCTGGCCACGAGCGGCTCCGACTGGATGCGGTGGTGGGACCAGCACGTGCGCGGGACCGGGGGGAAACGGTGACCGCGTTCCTCCGGATCGACGGCGTGGAAAAGCGCTGGAGCCACGACGTCACCGTCGGCCCGATGACGCTCGACATCGCGCGCGGCGACATCCTCGCCTTGCTCGGTCCGTCCGGCAGCGGCAAGACCACGATTCTGCGGCTGCTCGCGGGATTCGAATCGGCTGACCACGGCCGCATCCTCGTGGCGGGCGAAGACGTCACCGC
The DNA here is from genome assembly GCA_035573235.1 of Gemmatimonadales bacterium. Lineage (GTDB taxonomy): Bacteria > Gemmatimonadota > Gemmatimonadetes > Gemmatimonadales > GWC2-71-9 > 20CM-2-65-7. Next base: position 6,343 of record DATMZX010000356.1, on the reverse strand, counting down.
GCTCCCGCCCCACCGGCGCCGGTTCGGCATGGTGTTCCAGCATTACGCGCTGTTTCCGCATCTCGACGTTGGCGAGAATGTCGGCTTTGGATTGGGGGGAAGGGGGAAGGGGGACGAGGGACCGGTAAGCCAGCAGATCTCTGAGGCGCTTGCGCTCGTCGACCTCGCCGGCTTCGAGCGGCGCAAAGTCCATGAGCTGTCGGGCGGCCAGCAGCAGCGCGTCGCGCTCGCCCGCGCGCTCGCTCCCGAGCCGCGCGTGCTCCTGCTCGACGAACCGCTCTCGAATCTCGATCCGGCGCTGCGCGAGCGGACGCGGCGCGAGGTGCGCCAGGTGATCAAGCGCGTGGGGATCACGACGGTGTTCGTGACGCACGAGCAGGAAGAGGCGTTCGACCTGGGCGACCGCATCGCCGTGATCAATCAGGGCCGGCTCGAGCAGACCGGGACGGCCGACGAGCTGTACGAGAAGCCCGCAAACCTGTTCGTGGCGACGTTCGTCGGGCGCGCGAACGTGTTCCGCGGCGACGCGGCGCGCGCGCTCTGCGGTTCGGCGCCGCGCGGGGCGATCGTGGTGCGGCCCGAGCGACTGCGATTTGCCGACAGCGGTTTGCCGGGCGTCGTACGCGAGCGCCGCTACACGGGACCGGCGGCATTTTTCACCGTCGAGGCCGATACCGGCGACCGTTTCGAAGTGCTGGCCGAGCCCGATGCCGCGCAGGTGGGTGATCGCGTGTACGTGCAGGCCGCACGGGCGATTTCCCTGTGAGACGTCCCCGTCGCGGCGAGCTCGCCGCTGCGGCGTTCGTGCTGCTGCTCGCCTGGCTTGTTGTGTATCCCATCTTCATCGTCGCGCTGGAGGCCGCGGACGGCACAGCGCTGCACGCGTTCTTCACCCGGCGCAGCGAATGGGCGGCGTTGTGGGCGAGCATCTGGATCTCGCTCGTGAGCGTGATCCTCGCCGGCGCGATCGGCATCCCGCTCGCGTTCCTGTTCGAGTGGTTCGACTTCCCCGGTCGCAAAACGTTGGGCGCATTGATCGCGCTGCCGGTCGTGCTGCCGCCGCTCGTCGGCGTGATCGCCTTTCTCTTCTTGTACGGCGAGTCGGGGTTCATCGCGCGCGCGATTCAAGTGGCGCTCCGGCTCGAGCAGGCGCCGTGGCGGCTGCAGGGACCCACGGCGATTCTGCTCGTGCACGCGTACTCGATGTACGTCTACTTCTATCTGTTCACGCGCGCGGGACTCGCCAAGCTCGACGTCTCGATGTTGGAAGCCGCGCAGGCGCTGGGGGCGGATCGCCGCGCGACGTTCCGGCGCGTCGTCGTCCCGCTGCTGCGGCCGTCGCTCGTCGGTGCGGCGATCCTCACGTTCATGACGTCGCTGGGATCGTTCAGCGCGCCGTACATCTTCGGCGGCGGGTTTCGCGTGATGACCACGCAGATCGTGGCCACGAAGTTGAACGGCGATCTGCCGCTCGCGATGGTCGAGACCGTCGCGCTCGCGATCGTCGCGGTCCTCGGACTCCTGATTCTCAGGCGCACCGAGGGTGAGGACATCCTGGTCGCCCTGGGGAAGGGCATTGCGCCGCGGCCTCGACCGATCCGGCGGCCCGGGGTGCGGCGCCTGACGACGGTGGCCGGATGGCTCCTCGCGGTCGTCCTGCTGCTGCCGCATCTGACGCTGCTGCTCGTGTCCCTCGTCCCCTTCGGGGCCTGGACGACGGAAATCCTTCCGCCGGTCCTGAACTTCGAAAACTACCGGCGCTTGTTCTCGGAGGCCGAGCGGCTGCGCCCGATGATCAACTCGCTGTGGATGGCGGCGGCCAGCACCACGGTGGCCGTCGTGCTCGCCCTGGCGGGGGGGTACTTCGTCGTGCGCCGCCGGGTGGCGCTGCGTCGCGCGATCGAAACGCTGCTGGCGCTGCCGTGGGCATTGCCGGGGACCGTCTTCGCGATCGCGCTCGCGATCACGTTCAGCGTGCGCGCGCCGCTCCAGCTGCGATTCGTGCTCGTCGGGACCGCGGTGCTGCTGCCGCTCGCCTATTTAGTGCGCGCGCTGCCGCTCACGGGGCGCGGCATTCTCGCGTCGTATCGCCAGCTCGATCCCTCGCTCGAGGAGGCCGCGGCGAGTCTGGGCGCCGGCCGCTGGCGCACGCTCGCGCGCGTGACGATTCCCCAGCTCCGGCCCGGACTCGCGGCCGGGGCGAGCCTCGCGTTCGTCGCGGCGCTCGGCGACATCGTCGCGTCGATCGTGCTCTACACCTATGAGACGCGGCCCGTCTCGATCGAAATCCTGTCGAGCCTGCGACTGTCGGAGACCGGTGTCGCCGCGGCGTTCGGGGTGGTGCTGATGCTGGTCAGCGCGCTGGTGCTCGGCATCGGAGCGAGACGATGAAGCGGCTCTGGGTGCTGATGCTCGTGGCGTTCGTGGACATGATGGGCCTGATGATCATCTGGCCGCTGCTGCCGCTGTATGCCGACAAGCTCGGCGCCAGTCCGACGATCATCGGGCTGCTCGCGGCGTCATTCCCCGTCGCGCAGCTCGTGTCGTCTCCCATCTGGGGCTACGTCTCCGATCGCTATGGGCGCCGGCCGGCCTTGCTGGTCGGCCTGAGCAGCTCGGCGATCGCCTACATCGTGTTTGGATTTGCGCATGCGGTGTGGCTGCTGTTCGCGTCCCGGTTCGTGCAGGGCCTCGGGGGCGGCACCACCGGCGTCGTCCAGGCGTACGTCACCGACACGATGTTGCCGCGCGAGCGAGCGAAGGCGCTGGGATGGCTGTCGGCGGCGACGAGCGCGGGTGTCATCATGGGCCCGCCGATCGGATCGTTCATGCACCGGTTCGGCGAGGCGGCGCCCGGACTATTCGCGAGCGCGCTCGTGCTGATCAACGTGGCGTTCGCGTGGAAGTGGCTCCCCGAATCACGCTGGTCGCAGGCCGGCGTGAGCGGCACGGAAGCGGAGCGACGCGCCGCCCGGATCTCCGTCACGCTCCAGCAAGCCGTGCAGAACATCGTGCAACCGGCCGCCCGTGTCTTGAGCGATCCCACGCGACCGATTTCACTGCTCATCTGGATCTATGCGCTTGCGATGCTCGCATTCAACGCGCTGCCGCCCGTGTTCTCGCTGTACTTGCACGACCGATTCGGGATCACCGAGGATCAGATCGGCTACTTCTTCATGGTTTTTGGGGCGATCGGGGTCTTGATGCGCACCGCGCCGGTCGGCTGGTTCAACGCAAGGCTCGGGGAAGTGCGCACGATGCAGGTCGGCACGCTGCTGCTCTTCGCCGGGTTCGTTCTGGTGCCGCTTGCGCCGACGCTGCCGCTCTTCGTCGCCGCGCAAATCCTGCTGCCGCTCGGCACGGCATTGCTGTTCCCGGCCAACTCCGCCCTCGTGAGTCATCGCGCGCATCACAACGAGATCGGTCTCACGCTCGGCGTGCAGCAGACCTACCGTGGCATCGCGGCGGTGCTCGGTCCGTTCTACGCCGGCAGCGCGTACGAATTGCTCGGCCAGCACGTGCCGTTCTATATCTCGGCGGGCATCATGGTGTTCGTCGCGTACTTGACCCTGCGAATTCGCGAGGACGCGCCCGCTCAACTAGTTTCTGAGCCATGACGATCGCCGCCTATCTCGCGTTGCTCGGTTGGCTCAGGGGACCGGGTGCGCCGCCGCCGCCGCCGCCGCCGCCGCCGCGTCCCAAGCTCGTGGTCGTGATTACCGTCGACCAACTGCGTCCTGACTATTTCACGCGCTGGAAGGGACAGCTCACGGGCGGTCTGGGCCAGCTGGCCAATGAAGGCGCGTTTTTCACGCAAGGGTATCAGGATCACGCCGTCACCGAGACGGCGCCCGGCCACTCGACGATCCTGTCGGGCATGTGGCCGGCGCATACCGGCATCATCGTCAACGCATTGGGAGTTCAGGACAGCACGGCGCCGCTGATCGGAACGAACGGTCCAGGGGCCTCGCCGCGCCGGATGCGGGTGACGACGCTATTCGACTGGCTCAAGAACGCCGACCCGACGGCGCGCGCGTTGTCGGTGAGCCGCAAGGATCGCGGGGCGATTCTGCCGATCGGCAAGGCGAAGGAGCAGGTCTACTGGTACCAGTCGGGCCTCTTCACCACGAGCCGCTACTACGCCGACACATTGCCCGATTGGGTCCGCGCGTTCAACGGCCGGCGGCTGCCGTTCAAGTCGGCGAATACCGTCTGGAATCTGCTGTTGCCCGACAGCGCCTACAAAGAGCTGGACTCGGCCAGCTGGGAGAATCTCGGACGCGATATCACGTTCCCGCACCGGTTTCCGGCGGACAGCGTGCGGGCGGCCGCCGTCATCGCGGGGACGCCGATGATGGATTCACTCACGTTGCTCTTCGCGCTCGAGGGATTTGAGGCCTTGAAACTCGGCCGGCGCGGAACCGACATCCTTGCCGTCAGTCTGTCGTCCACCGACGCGGTGGGCCATTCCTACGGTCCCGATTCGCGTGAGATCCACGACCAGGTGCTGCGGCTGGATCGCTATCTGGCCTGGTTTCTCAAGCGGCTGGGCGATCGCGTGGGCAAGGACAACATGGTCGTCGTCCTGACCGCGGACCACGGCGTGACGTCGATGCCGGAGCGCGTCCGCGCGCAACCGGGCGCGGCGGCGGTGTACCGCGTGTTCCTCGACACGCTCGTGACCGCGGTGAACCGTCAGCTGGATAGTCTCGCCGGCGCGGGGGAAGCGCCGCGCCAGTGGCTCGAGTTCGACAGCGGTCTGATCTTCCTGCACGACAACGGTCGATTCGCCGCGATGGGGATCAAGACCGACAGCATTCTCGACGCGCTCAGCGCGCGGATTCTGCGCGTGCAGGGCGTCGGCCGGGTCATCAAACCCGCCGATCTCCAAAGCGCCGACACCGCGTCCGATCCCGTGGCGCGGCGCTGGCTGCATGCGCTCACGCCGGATGCGGGCGTCGTGCTGACCGTCACGCCCCAGCCCGGCTCCGTGTGGGACATCGCCAATCTGCCGATCGCGATGCATGGCTTGCCCAGCGACGACGACGCGCACGTGCCGATCATTTATTGGGGACGAGGCGTGCGGCGCGGCCAGTACGCGGGCCGCACCAATACGGTCGACATCGCGCCGACGCTCAGCGTGCTGCTGGGCATCACGCCGCTCTCGCTCGTCGACGGGCACGCGCGGACGGAAGCGCTGCTGCCGAGGAACTAGTGGCGGCGCCGAAGCTGTCTGCGAATCAGGCGCAGCGGATCGAGGAACTGCAGGGATACGTCCGGACCATCGATCACGTGAAGAAGCTCGTGGCGGAGCTCGAGTCCAATCGGGCCGCGAACCCCAAGATCCTCAAAGGCATCTCTGAGAACATCGCGCGCGATCTTTCCCACATGCGCCAGCGCGCGCTCACCGCGAATCTCGGCTCGCTGCCGGATACGGCCGGGACGCTTTCGATCATCGCGGCGCGCCAGGGCACCGGCATCAATCTGAAAATCCGCGCGTTGCTGGACGGCGTGAACAGCATGGCGATACAGCTCGACCAAGCCCTCAAGATGGCGCACGAAGCGAAGCCCGCAAAAGAAAAAGAAGAAGAGAAGAAGAAATCGTAGCGATCCACTGTCGGGCGCTCACCAAGCGCTTCGGAGACGTTGTCGCCGTCGCGGGGCTCGATCTGACCGTCGCCGCCGGAGAATGCTTCGGCCTGCTCGGTCCCAACGGCGCCGGCAAAACCACCACCATCGAAATCCTCGAAGGCCTGACGCCGCCCGACAGCGGCGAGGTCGAGATCCTCGGCACCCCGTGGCGTGAGGGCGCGGAGGGGCGCGCCCTGCGCGAGCGGCTGGGCATCCAGCTCCAGGAGACGCAGCTCGCCGACAAGCTGCAGGTCGGCGAAGTGCTCGGCCTGTTCCGCTCGTTCTACCGGCGCTCGCACACGGTCGATGAAGTCCTCGCGCTCGTCGAGCTCGAGGAGAAGCGCAAGGCGCGCGTGGTGACGCTGTCGGGCGGGCAGAAGCAGCGGCTCGCCGTCGCGTGCGCGCTCGTGAGCAAGCCCGACCTGTTGTTTCTCGACGAGCCGACCACCGGTCTCGACCCCCAGTCGCGGCGCCAGCTGTGGGAGATCATACGCCGCTTCCGCGACGCGGGCGGCACCGTGCTGCTCACGACGCATTACATGGAAGAGGCCGAGCGGCTGTGCGACCGTGTCGCGATCATGGATCACGGGAAGGTCATCGCGCAGGGAACTCCCAACGAGCTGATTGCGTCGCTCGGCGCCGATCACGTCGTGGACTTCGCGCTGACGGAGGGAGGGATCCCGGACGACCTGGTGGAGGTCCTGCGGCAGAT
>DATMZX010000355.1:0-7893 GCA_035573235.1 Gemmatimonadales bacterium | reverse complement strand
GCTTCGTCCTTGACCAGGACGATCGCGTTGGACTTGATCGTCCCCACCGCCGCCCACGCAAACCGCAGATCGTTCCATTGCGCATCGGTCGGATGCCGCGTGGTCGCGACCTTCCATTTCGTGTCGTCGGCGACGGCACTGTAGCGGAACCGGTCCTGCACCAGGAAGCCGCCGCGCACGCGCTTGTAATCGAGCGTCGGCTCGTCGGCGAACTTCGGCAGCTCCACCACGCGCAGATTCCGCTTCTGCTGAAAGACGGCGAGCGCCTCGGCGTCCACGCGCGGCGCCACGACGACTTCCACGAACAGCTCGCGCATCGCTTCCGCCGCCGCACGGTCCACGACGGTGTTGAACGCGATCACCGAGCCGAACGCCGAGGTGCGATCGGTCGCGAGCGCGCGCGCGTACGCTTCGGCGGCGTTGCGGCCGAGCGCGATGCCGCACGGCGTCGTGTGCTTGATGATCACGCAGGCGACCCGCGCGTCCCTGCCGTTCCAGGGCGCGATGGCCATCACGGCCGCATCGACGTCGAGGAGATTGTTGAACGACAATTCCTTGCCGTGGAGCTGCGTGAGGTCGCGGATGCCGGGCTCGTCGGTCGCGTACAACGCGGCGCGCTGGTGCGGGTTCTCGCCGTAGCGCAGCGCCTGCTGTTGCTGGAGGATCTGCACGTTGGTGGCGGGCAGGGCGTCGTCGCTGCGTGAGAGATAGGCGAGAATCGCGGCGTCGTAGGCGGCCGTGTGCGCAAAGACCTTGGTCGCGAGTGATCGGCGGAGCTCCGGATTCCCCGGGCTCGCGCCCGGGGTCAGACTGCCGTCTCTCAGGGCAGAGATCACCTTCTCGTAGTCACTGGGATCGACCAGAACGATGACGTCGGCATGGTTTTTAGCGGCCGAGCGCAGCATCGACGGCCCGCCGATGTCGATCTGCTCGATCGCGTCCTCGAACGTGGTCTCCGGTTTTGCGACCGTTTCGCGAAACGGATAGAGATTCACCGCGACGAGGTCGATCGGCGTGATGCCGTGCTCCTGCATCGCCGCGACATGGCTCTTGTCGCTTCTTCTTCCTAAGAGTCCTCCATGCACTTTGGGGTGCAGCGTTTTTACCCGTCCGTCCATCATTTCGGGGAAGCCGGTCACTGCTTCGACGAGCACGACCGGAATGGCCTCGCGGCGCAGCGCCGCGGCGGTGCCGCCGGTCGAGACGATTTCCCACCCGAGCGCGACCAGCGCGCGGGCGAATTCGACCAGACCACGTTTGTCCGAGACGGAAAGGAGGGCTCTCATAGAGCCGTCAAGAAACTGTCACCGCAATTGTCGCGCAAGCTCCAGGACGACGCGGGGCAGCAGGCGATGCTCGGCCTCCAGGACCCGGGCGGCCAGCGTGTCCGCGGTATCGCCCGGTTTCACGGGGACGCGCTCCTGGTCGATGATCGCGCCGCGGTCGAACTCCTCGTCCACAAAGTGGACGGTCGGCCCCGACTCCTTCGCGCCGCTGGCCAGCACGGCTTCATGCACGCGATGGCCGTACATGCCGGCGCCGCCGAACTCGGGCAGCAGGGCGGGGTGGATGTTGATCATCCGGCCGCGAAACCGCCGCACGACGTCCGCGGGCACGAGCTTCAAGTAGCCGGCGAGCACGACGATCTCGATATCCTGGAGCACGCCGAGCAGCTCGCCGGCGTCGCGCGGCTCGCGCAGCACGACGGCCGGCACCTTGGCGCGCTGGGCGCGCGCGAGCGCGCCGGCGTCGGGCCGGTTCGAGATCACGCGGGCGACGCGCGCGACTGGAGAGTTGTGGAGTGCGTCGAGGAGGGCTTGCAGGTTCGTGCCGCCGCCCGAGACCAGCACGGCGACACGAACCGGCTGCCCGCTGGAGGTCACTGACTATTGCGATTGCAGCGCGCTACCGACTTCGGCTTCGACCCGCTCGTGACGCTCAAGGAGAACGCCCCGGTCGCGTAGTGATCGGCCGTATTCACGACGATCTCATACGAGCCGGTCTGGGGGAACGTCGCGGTCAGGCGCGCATGGCAGTTGCCGCCCGAGTCGTCGTCCTGGAAGTCGCGGCCGCCCGAGATGCCGGGACCGCGCAGGAACAGATACGAATCGAAGTCGTCCGACTCGAGATCGATCGTGATCGTGGTGCCGGCGCGGCCCTGAATCGTCCACTCCTGGGCGTAGGTGCTGTCGCTCGTCAGCAGTACGTCGCTGCGCGAAATCGACCCCTGCTGCGTCTGGCCGATCGTGATCGCGTGACTCGCGGCCGCGGCCGCGGCGGCGCCCGTGCCCGTGTGCGTCGGCGACTGCGGCGGCTGGCAGTCGGAGTTCCCGTTCGTCTGCTGCACGGGCTTCGCGCCCTGCGTGATCGACAGCGAGAACCGGCCCGTCTGCTTCTCGGGATCCGACGTGGTGTTCACGAGGATCCGGTAGGGCCCGCGGCTCGGGAACGAGCGCGAGATGCGCGCCGAGCAGCCGGGCCCGCCGTCGTCGTTGATGACCGAGGCGTCGAGATCGTCGCCGCGCACGATCAAGACGGGATCGAAGTCGTCCGACGACAGATCGATCGTGATCACCTGACCGGCGGTGGCGGTGAACTGGTAGAACTTGAAGTAGCTGTTGTCGGGGTAGAGCGAATCGTTGCTCGTGAGCGAGCCGTTCAGCGTTTCTCCCACGCGAATCGCCTGCAGCTGCCCCGGCTGCCGGTTGCCCATGCTGGCCTGCGTCGCGACGGCGCCGCCGGCCGCCGCGGCGGCCCCGCCCGTAAAGCGGCAGTTGCCCTTCGTCTCCGTCTGCGATTCCCCTTCCGTCACCTTGAGCGTGAACTTCCCGGTCTGGCGCCGCGGGCGCGACGCGGTGTTCACCACGACGCGCAGCGGATGATCGTCGGTCGCGGTGTAGACGAGCCGGGCGTTGCAGCCGCCGCCGCCGTCGTCGTTCTCGACGAGCTTCTCGCCGCGGCCCCGCGTCAGCATCACATAGGAGTCGAAGTCGTCGGAGACGAGATCGACGGTGAACGCCTGATTCGGGCGCACCGGCAGGATCCAGCGCTGGTAATAGGTCGAGTCGGTCGGAAACTCCGGATCGTCGGACGTCAGCGCTCCCGTGACGGTCTGGCCCACTTCCACGAGCCCCGTGACGCGCCCGAAGCCGCGGCACACCGTGTCGGCGGCCGCGCGCGCGCGCCCGCGCGCCAGCGTGAGCGTGTAGGCGCCGAGCTCGGCCTGCGCGCTCGAGTTCGCGTAGACCCGGAAGTTGCCCGTCGACGGCGGCACGAACGTCAGCCGCGCATTGCACTTCTCGCCGCTGTCGTCGTTGCGCGCGAGCGTGTTGCCCGCGGCGTCGGCCACGAGCAGGTTCGCGTCGAAGTCGTCGGAGCTGAGATCGACGGCGACGGTGTCGCCCTTATTGCCGACGAAGGCGTAGAGCTTGTAGTGCGAGCCGTCCGAGAACGACTGATCGCTTTGTGACAGCTTACCCGTGAGCGTCTGGCCGACGCGAATCGGGATCTGCGCCGAGAGCGAGGAGGCGCCGACGAGCACTGCCAGGATGAAGACGGATCGCACGAGGGGCTCCGCAAGAGGGTGGGCTAATATTGGATTCTCGGGTCCCCGGCACAATCAGGGATCGAGCACTCTGAGGCGCAGAATCTCGTCGACGGCGCTCCGGAGGTCCGCGACGACCATCACACCGGACGCACGGGCTTGTCCTTGATGAAGTTTGGCCCTCCCCTCGCCACTGGCCACCAGAATGCCATGGCCGCCCAGCGACAGCGCCGGCTGGACGTCGGACAACCGGTCGCCGACCCACCACGACCGCGCGAAGTCGATGTCGAGCGCTTCCTGCGCCTCGAGAAACAGCTTCGGACCCGGCTTGCGGCACTCGCACGGCCCGGTGAAGCCGGGATGGTGCGGGCAAAACCACGAGCCGTCGAGGTGAGCGCCGTGGCCTTCGAGCAGCTCGACCATCCGGCGCTGCACGGCCGTGTAGTCCTCCACCGAGTAGAGCCCGCGCGCGATTCCCGACTGATTGCTGACGGTGATGACGAGGAAGCCGTGCTCGTTGAGCCCGCGAATCGCCTCGGCGACGCCGGGAAGCAGCTTCACTTTGCCGGGCTCGTGCAGGAATCCGGAATCCTCGACGATCGTGCCGTCGCGGTCGAGAAAGACCGCCTGATTACTCACCGCACGGCCGCGATGACCGTCTCGACCTGGCCTGGAAGGATCGTGCGGGCGTCGAGCAGCACGCGATTGCCGGCGACGCGCGCGATGATCGGCGGATCGTGGCGCCGCAGCCGCTCGGCGAGCGACTCGTCGGGAAAGCCGGCGAGCCAGGTGCGCAGCTTCGCGCCCGGGAACGACCCGCCGCCCACCTCCGAGTCGCCTTCGATCAGCTGACCGCCGAGCCGCTCGGCGCGCGCGCGGATGCTCTCTTCGTTCTCGGTCAGCATGTTGAGCACCGGGATCTCGTGGATCGCGCTGTCGCGGTCGCGATACAGCCCGAGCGTCGCCTCGAGCGCCGCGAGCGTGAGCTTGTCGGCGCGCACCGCGCGCGCGATCGGATCGGCGCGGCACGCCCGAATCGCCTGCTCGGTCCCGACGAGGATGCCCGCCTGCGGCCCGCCCAGCAGCTTGTCGCCGCTGAACAGCACGAGATCGGCGCCGGCGGCCACGCCTTCCTGCACCGTCGGCTCACCGGTGAGCCCGAACTCGGCAAGATTCATCAGCAAGCCGCTGCCCAGGTCGTAGACGCAGGCGACGCCGCGGGCGTGTCCCATCTCGACCAGCTCGCTGACGGCGACCTCGGCCGTAAAGCCCGTCACCTGGAAGTTGGAGCGATGGACTTTGAGCAGCACTCTGCTGTCGGCGCTGAGCGCGCGCTCGTAATCCAGCGGGTGGGTGCGGTTGGTCGTGCCGACTTCCACCAGCTGCGCGCCGGAGCGCGCCATGACATCGGGGATCCGGAACGAGCCGCCGATTTCGACGAGCTCGCCGCGCGACACCACCGCCTCGCCGCCCCGCGCCAGCGCGCTGAGCGCGAGCAGCACCGCGCCCGCGGCGTTGTTCACCACCATTGCGTCGGCGGCGTCGGTGAGCTCGACGAGCAGATCGCGGCAGTGCGCGTGCCTGGAGCCGCGCGTACCGGTGCCGAGGTCGTACTCGAGCGCCGCGTAACCGGACGCCACGCGTGTGATCGCGTCGATCGCGGCGCGGGCGAGCGGCGCCCGGCCCAGGTTCGTGTGCAGCACGACGCCGGTCGCGTTGATCACCGGCAGGAGCGAGGGCACCGCGAGCCGCCGTACCGCCGCGCTCACCGCCGCGTCCCAGCCCTCGGCGGGCGCTTTCCCGCCGTTCGCGCGGGCGACATCGACGATCTCGCGCGCCGCTTTCACGACGAGCGCGCGCGGATGGTCGGACAACTGGGGCCCCATCTTGGCGAGCAGGGAATCGATCGACGGGAGATCGCGACGCGGGTCACTCACGGGGGGGCTTGGTCCTTGTGCTGTCGGTTTTCGTGCTGTCACGCGGAGTGGGCTTCGGAACGGTGAAGCTTACCGTGCCGTCGCCCATCTTTCCAATCAGATTCGTCGCTCCCAGGATCTGGACCGCGTAGCGCGTGTCGGGCTTCAGGGGGTTCACGACGGTGATCACCAGCTTATCGGTCGGCACCGGCCGGCGGGCAAGCAGCTGACGGACGAGGGCGGTGTCCACGGTAGGACGGTAGGACGGTAGGACGGTAGGACGGGCGGAGGGTGCCGGCGGACGGACACGGATACTGTCCCGTTGGACCGAATCGCGCTTGGCCGCTGCGTCGGAGTCAGCCTTCGCGCGCGCGGCCGAGCTGAGCGAATCGAACTGGCGCTGCGTGAGCACGCGCGCGATCCGGACCGGGGTCGAATCTGGCAGCTCGAGCACGCGCAGGTTCGTCGAGTCGAGCGACCTCGTGGGGTCGAGTGCCTCGCTCATGTCGACGCGAATCGTCACGGAATCGACGAAGGTCGCGGTGCGCGGGCGCGGCGGGATGGTGTCGTGCGTGAAGGTGTACAACGCCACGTTCGTGCTCGAATCGAGCGTCACTTCCACCGAATCGTACGCTTCCCGCAAACCGCGGCGCCGATCGTTGTTCGCGTCGGCGGTGGCGTACACGATGTACCGCCCCGGTTGCAGGTTCTCGATGTTGAACTGGCCTCCCGAGTCGGCCATGGTCAGGTAACCCACCGTGTCCGGCAGCGGCACGGCTTCGATCAGCGCGCGCAGCAGCGTCGTCTGCTCGACCCACTTCAGCGCGATCCCGCCGATGCGCGCCTGGCCGATCGCGGGCCCGCGCGAGAACAGCACCGTCGCCGACGAATCGAACCGGTTGCGGCGCAGGTCGAAGAATCCGGGCAAGATCTGGAGCCGGTACACGCGGCGTTTCCAGCCTTCTTTCGGCTTGACGGTGATGCGGCTGCGATGCCAGTCGACATTGACTCGGCCGGCCACCGGCGAGAGCAGGATCTGCTGCTCGAGCCCGGCCAGCCCTTCCGTGCGTTGGCCGCTGCTCGCCTGTTCTTCGATCGTCTCATCGAACTGAATGGTGATGTCGTCGTTGAAGTTCGGAACGACGGCGCCGGATTCGGGCTGAATCGAGATGATGCGCGGCGGCGCGATGTCGGGCGGCCCGCCCGGCGGGTCGCCGACACTGGCGCACGCGTACAACGCGACGCCGGCTAGGAGCAGCCCAGCGACTTGAGCTTGCCGGCCAGAATGTCGCGCTGGTCGCGCCATGCCTTTTCCTTTTCGCGCTCCTTGGCCACGACGTCCTGCGGCGCGCGTGAGACGAAACTGTCGTTGGTGAGCCGTGCGGCGAGACTCGTGAGCTGCTTCTCCAATCGCTCTTTTTCCTCCGTCAGTCGCTTGCACTCGGTGTTCACATCCACGAGTCCTTCGAGCGCCACCACCACCTCGCTGCCGTCGCCGAACACCGCGTGGGCGCCGACCCCGTCCGGTGCGCCATCGAAAGTAAGGCGATCGAGCTGCGCGAGCCGCTCGATCGTGTCGCGCTCGCCCTCGAATGTCGCAGCCTTGTCGTTGCCGCGCGGCACGATCGTCGCCCGCACTCTGGTCTTGGGCGTCACGCGATACTCGGCGCGGATCGAGCGAATCTGTTCGATCGCGGTTTTGACGCGCCCGAACTCCTGATCGGCTCGAGGGTCGTCAAACTCGGGACGGGGTGCCGGCCACCGAGCGACCGCCAAAAGCTCTCCCGTCGCACGCACGGGGAGCTTCTGCCACAGCTCCTCAGTAATGAAAGGAACCACGGGGTGCAGCAGCCGCAGAGCCAGATCGAAGCAGTATGCGAGCACCGCCTGAGAGGCGGGGTCGTTGAGCCGCGGCTTCACCGCTTCCACGTACCAGTCCGCCAGCTCATTCCACACAAACTCAAAGCAACGTTTGGCGGCCTCATCGAGCCGGAAGTCGGCCAGCGATTGCGTCGCTTCGCGAATCACGGCCTGCGCGCGCGACAGAATCCAGCGGTCGGCGAGCGTGAGCGCGCGCCGGTCCACCGATTCGAGCGCCGGCACCTGCGGCGGCAATTGCCCCAGCACGAATTGCCCGATGTTCCAGAGCTTGTTCGCGAAGTTGCGGCCCGGGGCGAACGTGGTCTCGAGGTCCTGGGGATCGAGAATCACGTCCGCGCCGAGCGAGCTGCCGGCGATGAGCGTCCAGCGCAGCGCGTCGGCGCCGAACAGCTTCACCACGTCCAGCGGGTCGATGCCGTTGCCGAGCGACTTCGACATCTTGCGATGCTTCGTGTCGCGCACCGTGCCGTGCAGATAGACGGTGGTGAAGGGCAGGCGCTGGCCCATGAAGTGGTAGCCCGACATCAGCATGCGCGCGACCCAGAAGAACAG
>DATMZX010000354.1:0-6705 GCA_035573235.1 Gemmatimonadales bacterium | reverse complement strand
AATTCCGCATCCATGGGCGCACGCTCGAAGCGGCGAAGGCGAATGTGCAGGGGCTCGCGCAGCTGTCGGCGGAGCGGGTGCGGGATGAGTGGTTCAAGGGGATTCAGACGGCGAAAAAGGTGTCGAAGCTCGTCGCGCTCTGGAAGGACATCGGGGCGAAGCGGATCTGGCTGCCGGAGCTCGGCGACGCGGCGGGAGTGGACAAGCTGCCGCGCGATCCGGTCGTGCTGACGGCGTACATCGCGAAAGACGCGGCGTCGCTGCTGACGCGGTTGAAATGCGCCAACCGCGACATCGAACGCGGCCGGGCCATCGGCAAATGGCGGGACCACTACCCTGAACCGAAAGACGCCGCGCGCGTGCGCAAATGGATGGCGGACGTGGGAGAGTACGTCGACGATCTCCTGATCGGCGCCTCCGACGCGGTGCGAAAGGCGGTTGCCAAAGTGCAGGCGGAAAACCCTCCGCTCGCCCTCAAGGACCTCGCTGTGAAAGGCGACGACCTGATCGCGGCGGGCGTGCGGCCGGGCCCCGACGTCGGGGAGACGCTCGCCCGGCTGCTGGACGAAGTGCTCGAGGATCCCAGCCGCAACACGAAGCAGTACCTCCTCTCCCGTGTCTAGAGCGCTGCTGTATGCGCTCATCGCCGCGGCGGGCAATGTGCTCGGCGCGCTTGCGGTCACGCGGCGGGCGGTGCGCGAGCTGCGCGTCATCGAGCTGCTCGTGGCGTTCGGCGCAGGCTTCATGCTTTCCGTGGCGATCGTGGAGCTGCTGCCGGCGGCGTTGACGCGCAGCGGCGGCATCGCCCCGGTCCTCGTGCTGGCCGGCTACCTCGCGGTCCATCTCACGCAGCACACGGTCACGCCGCACTTCCATTTTGGGGAAGAGACCCACGCCGTGAGTGCCGTCGCCGGGACGTCGGCGCTGGTCGGCCTGCTGCTGCATACGTTTTTCGACGGCGTGGCGATCGCGAGCGCGTTCGCGGTTCGGCCGACGCTGGGCGTCATGGTGTTCGTCGCGATCTTCCTGCACAAGCTGCCCGAAGGGGTCACGATCTCGAGCCTCATGGTCGCGGGGGGGCGATCGCAGGGTCGCGCGGTGGCCGCGGCGGCGCTGCTCGGACTCGCCACGCTGATCGGCGTCGTCGTGACGGATCAGCTCGGGTTCCTCGTGCAGCATGGGCTCGCGCTGTCGGCGGGGGTGACGATCTACGTCGCCGCGTCGAACCTCGTCCCCGAGTTCCAGGGTAAGAAGGGATGGACCCTGCCGGCGGCGTTCTTCGCCGGCGCCGCTGTGTTCTATTTCACCAAGATGCTGCTGGATGGAGTGTCGTGACCGAACCAACACTGTTTCAAGGATCGACCGAACCGTTAGCCGCAAGGATGCGGCCGAAGACACTGGACCAGTTTCTGGGCCAGGAGCACTTGCTTGGTCCGGGGAAGGCGCTCGGTGAGCTGATCCGCCGCGGTGACGTGGGCTCGTGCATCTTCTGGGGCCCGCCGGGATCGGGCAAAACCACCCTCGCCAAAATCATCGCCAACTATACCGAGCGGCATTTCGAGCCGTTTTCCGCCGTGACCGAAGGCGTGGCTCGCGTGCGCGAGATCATCAGGGAGGCCGAAGAGCGGCTCAAGTATCAAGGCCAGGGGACGATTCTGTTCTGCGATGAGATCCATCGCTTCAACAAGGCGCAACAGGACGCGTTTCTGCCCTGGGTCGAGAACGGCATCATCACGTTGATCGGCGCGACGACGGAGAACCCGAGCTTCGAGCTCACCGGCGCGCTGCTCTCCCGTTGCCGCGTCTTCGTGCTCGAGCCGCTCAACGATCAGCATATCCGGACGGTGATCGAGCGGGCGCTCGAAGCGGGAAGAGGGAAGGGGGAAGCGGGAAGGGTCCTGCAGGAGGACGCCATCGATCTGCTGGTGCAGCACGCGCAGGGCGATGCGCGGCGGGCACTCAATACGCTCGAAGCAGTCCTGAAGCATGTCAACGCGTCGCACCCTTCCCCCGTCCCCCTTCCCGCTTCCCCTGAACTCGTGCGCCAGGTCCTCGAGCGTCCGCTGCCGCTCTACGACAAGGCCGGTGAGCAGCATTTCAATCTGATCTCGGCGCTGCACAAGGCGGTGCGTGGATCCGATGTCGATGGCGCGCTCTACTGGCTCGCGCGCATGCTCGCCGGTGGCGAGGATCCGCTCTACATCACGCGCCGGCTGGTGCGGATGGCGATCGAGGATATCGGCCTCGCCGATCCGCGCGGGTTGACGATCGCGCTCGCCGCGAAAGACGCCTACCATTTCCTCGGCTCGCCGGAGGGTGAGCTCGCCCTCGCCGAAGCGACGATCTATCTCGCGAGCGCGCCGAAATCGAATCGCGCGTATGCGGCGTTCGGCGAGGCGCGAGCAGCCGCCGAGACCCATCCGGCCGAGCCGGTGCCGCTCCACATTCGCAACGCCCCGACGGGATTGATGAAAGACCTGGGCTACGGCAAGGACTACCAGTACGCGTTCGATTCCGAGCACGCGTATGTGCCGCAGGAATACTTGCCCGAAAAGCTCCGCGGTAGTGTGTGGTATCAACCTGGTGATTTCGGTTACGAAAAAACTGTGAAGGAGCGGATGCAGTGGTGGCAGGAGCTGAAGAAAAACGCGATGTGATCTAAGTCGCACAGTTTGTACGACAGGCGAATCGCCATCGCCTTGGTAAAAAGTCACCGCGCCCACCCGAAGAAATCCTTACAATCGTGCTGACGGTTAGCGGGAACGGTTTTTGCGACCGGCAGTATATCGCAAAACCAAAATTGAAAACGCTGCCTCAGAGCAAATCCGTCGAAAGACGGTGACGCAGAGCCGCGGGGCTTCGACGAGATCTTCGTCATGCCAGCCGGGCCGCCAGCGAATCGACTTCGATCGAACGCGGCGGCCCGATTTCGTTTCAGGCCGAGACTGCCATCCGAAGTCGAAATGACATGACCATCGCTGATAAGAGCAAAACCGCCGAAAGGCGGTGACGCAGAGCTACGGGGCTACCGCGGCGCAATCCGCCGCCACGCCAGCCGGGCCGCCAGCGTCGACCTCACTCGCCGTTGGCGGCCCGTTTTTACAGCGCCCGGGCCGCACAGGGAGGCTCCGATGCGTCGGGTGCTACTCGTTGTCGTCGGTATTCTGGTGTTCAGTACGTCGTGCGACATCAAGCGTCGTCCAACCGATCCCGATACACCGATCGCCCAGGTGTTCGTTCTTCCCGACACGATCACGATCGATCCATCGGGCACGTTCTGGTTCGATGTTTTCGGAAAGACGAGCAGTGGCGACACCGTCGCCGTGGACGTGCAGTGGACCGCGTCGCTGGGCACGATCGAGTCCGACGGTACGTTTACGGCGGACACGTCCGAGGACGACGCCACCGTGACGGCAGCGCTGCGCAACAGCACGTCGCTGCGCGCCTCCGCGGTGGTGCGCAAGCACAAGGTGGTGCAGCTCCTCCTCACGCCCAATGCGGCGACGCTGCTGCCGGGCCAGACCGCTCAGTTCGGTGTGCGGGGCGTGCGCGAAAACGGTGACACGATCGGCGTAGCCGTGCTCTATTCCGCAACCGGCGGAACCGTCAACAGTTCGGGCCTGTACACCGCCGGCTCGGTCCCCGGTACGTACTCCGTCATCGCCCATCGCAGAATGCTCGCCGACACCGCCGTCATCACCATCCTGACTCCTCCCGTGGCATCCGTGAGTGTCTCACCGTCCTCGGCCAATCTGTACGTGGGTCGGACGGTGCAGCTCACGGCGACGGCGCGTGATGCGTCCGGAAACGTGCTGACCGGCCGCGCGATCAGCTGGTCGAGCAGTGTGCCCGCGGTCGCCAGCGTCTCGGCGTCGGGCCTCGTCACCGCCGTAGCGGCCGGCTCGATCACGATTACGGCCACGAGCGAGGGCCAGAGCGGCAGCGCCTCGATCAACGTGGCAGTCGTGCCCGTCGCGACGGTGACGATTACGCCCATCGCGGCGAGTATCCGCGTGGCCGGCGGCGTGCAGCTGGCCGCGACGACGAAGGACTCGGCCGGTAACATCCTGAACGGCCGCGCCATCACGTGGTCGAGCAGTGCACCGGGCGTCGCGACGGTCTCCACGAGCGGCATGGTGAACGCCGTCGCCGTCGGGTCTGCCACGATTACCGCCACGAGTGAAGGGAAGTCGGGGAGCTCGTCGATCACGGTGACCGCCGTATCGGTCGCGACCGTGACGGTCGCGCCCGCGACGGCCAATGTCGTGGTTGGTGGCACCGCGCAGCTCAGCGCCACCACGAAGGATTCGGCCGGTAACGTGCTGAGCGGTCGAGTCATCACGTGGTCGAGCAGTGCGCCTGCGGTCGCGACGGTCTCAGCCGGCGGTCTGGTGACCGCCGTGGCGGCCGGATCGGCAACGATCACGGCGACGAGTGAAGGAAAGAGCGGTACGAGCACCGTTACGTCCATCATGGTGCCCGTAGCCTCGGTGACCGTTGCGCCGGCGACCAAGACATTGCGCATCGGCACGACCGCTCAATTGACCGCAACCACCAAGGATTCCGCCGGCACCGTGCTCAACGGCCGCGCGGTGACCTGGTCGAGTAATGCGAGTGGCATAGCAACCGTCTCGGCCAGTGGGCTCGTGACGGCGGTCGCCGCCGGGTCGGCAACGATCACCGCGACGAGCGAAGGGAAGAGCGGAACCTCGACCATCACGGTGACGATCGTGCCGGTCGCAACGGTGACGGTCACACCGTCGCCCGCCAGCGTGAATATCGGATCGACGGTGCAGCTGTCGGCCGTCACGAAGGACTCGGCGGGCAACGTGCTCACCGGTCGCGCGGTGACATGGTCGAGCAGCGTGCTCGGCGTCGGCACGGTGTCGACGAGCGGTGTGGTGAGTGGCGTCGCGGTCGGCTCCACGACGATTACCGCCTCGAGTGAAGGGAAGAGTGGCACGTCAGTGGTCACGGTGGTCGATCCGAGCAGCGTGCGCGTGGGCAAATACGTGTCGCCCACCGGCAGCTCGAGTGGCGACGGGTCGGTCAACCGGCCGTGGGACATCAATACCGCGCTGTCCGGCGCCGGCGGGCGCATCGTTCCCGGGGATACGGTCTGGGTCCGCGGTGGTACGTATCCGGGCACGCACACGTCGAGTCTGCGGGGGACGTCGTCGGCCCCGATCGTGGTGCGCGCCTATCCTGGCGAGCGGGTGACGCTCGACGGGACCAGCTCCTCGACGATCACGCTGAATGTCGACGGCGCCTGGACGATCTATTGGGGTTTCGAGATCATGAACACGATCACGGTGCGGTTCGGCACGGGCTTGGCCGCGCGCCCCTCGGGCGTCTACGTGCGCAATGCGTCCAACGTGAAGCTCGTGAATCTGATCATTCACGATACGGGGCACGGCACCTACATCGAGAACACGGCGCACAACATCGAGATCTACGGCTGGATCGTCTACAACGGCGGGAACGACAATTCGAGCCGCTCGGACGGCCACGGGATCTACGTGCGCAACGACGGCACGACGCCGAAGCTGATCTCCGACAACGTGATTTTCAATCAGTTCGGCTTCGGGATCCACTCGTATGCCGAGAGCGGCGATCTGCTCAAGTTGATCACGTACGAAGGGAACGTGCTGTTCAATAACGGCGAGCTGTCGGCGTTCGACAGCCCGAACATGATCCTGGGTGGCGAGACGTCGGCCGATCAGGATACCGTGCGCAACAACTTTTTCTATTACTCACCGGGGCACGGCGGTCGCAACATGCGGCTCGGGTATACGACCGGGTTCCCGAATGCGTCGGCCATGTTCGAAGGCAACTATCTGGTGGGGGGCGCCACATCGGCCGTCGACATTACCCTGTGGCAGGATCTGGGCTTCCGCAACAACACGCTGATCGAAACCGGCCGCGTGCTGGCCGTGGCCGACGCGAGCTCGGGTACGTTCGCCTGGACCGGCAACACGTACTACCGCGATCCCATGGCGAGCGCGTGGCGCAATGGCGCGAGCGACATGACCTTCGCCGGTTGGCGTTCGGCGACGAGTCTCGGAGCGGGCGATCAGGCGATCGCCAACACCCCCAGCACCCCGGCGGTCTTCGTCCGGCCCAATAAGTACGAGCCGGGGCGCGCCAACGTCATCGTCTACAACTGGGGACGGCAGGCCTCGGTCTCGGCCGACCTGTCGAACGTGCTGGTCGTGGGTCAGCGCTACGAGATTCGGAACGTCCAGGACATCTTCGGTGCGGCGGTGGTGTCCGGCACCTACGGTGGGGGGTCGGTGAGCATCCCGATGGGGGGGGTTACCCCGCCGCAGCCTATCGGCGGAAGCCCAAATGCCCCGATCCGGACAGGTCCAGACTTCGACGTTTTCGTGGTCACTCCTGTGCCGTAAGTGGCGCGTATCGTACCTGATACAACTCCGGCCCGCAGCGCATACGAGTGCGTTTGCGGGCCGGTCTGTGTTATCAACACCTGAATGTAACGCAATGATCGATCAGTACTTAGCACGGGCCAATGACCCCGAAATGTGGAGAACTTCGGCACGGTCCGTGCCCCTTCATCAGACGAACTTTCCCCTAGGATGCGCCTTGGGCCTCTCAGCACGTCGGTACGGCCGGCTTCGATTCCTCAGCAGTCTCGGGCTGCTCACGCTGTTTTCTCAGCTGACCTGCGGAGGAGAGCCAGCGACG
>DATMZX010000353.1:0-2477 GCA_035573235.1 Gemmatimonadales bacterium | reverse complement strand
CCGAACAGGGCGGGCTGAGAATAGGCAAACACCTTGTCCTGATAGTCTGGAAAGAACAGCCCCGTGAGGCTCAGGACGATGTAGGCAACGCCGTTGATGATCAGCCATACGCCAATGAACCGAGGTATGAAACCCGATTTGTACGCGAGCGCCCCCATCGGGAAGAGCCATAGCCCCCACAGGATCTCGGCGGCAACGATCTGAGCGTGATGCAACCGGAGGAACAGCAGGACCAGTGCGTCACGCTGCGGCTTGTCGAACACCGACAAGAATTCGGCGCCGCCCCCGGCGCTCCCGCTCCGGGCGACCATGAGGGCGCCGGCGTCACTCACCACGTTCACGAAGTTGATGAGGGCGGGCATCACGCCGCCCACGATCACGAGCAGCACCGCGAGCTGCTGGTCGACGCCCTTGAACAACCGGTAAAACGCGAGCACGAGGAAGATCAGGACCACGGCACCGAGCAGATCGCTCAGCATGCCGAACCGGAAGAGCCACTCGTGCGCGGCGATGTTGCTGGCCGTCGCGGCCGCGTTGTCGTGCACGAAGAGTTTGTTGGGGATGTAGATGAGGCGCAGCGGGCCGCCCAGTACAAGGAGCAGGTACCAGAATCCAACCACTCTTCCTGGATTGCGGGTCCAGCTCATGTGCCCTCCGTCGCTGAACGGGTGGGGTCAGAGGTCAGGGGGAGTACGCGAACAGCGAGTGGGAAGTTTCGAGAAACCGGTCCTGGTCATCCGAGCCCGGCGGCTCGCACGATCAGCAGCAACCCTGCCCCTAGGGCGACGGCCCCGATGGCTCGCGCGACGCGCTCACCGGCCGGGGCAAGACGTTCGACGGTGATGGCGGCCGCGACGACAGCCATCGCGAGAACGTTCATGACCCCGATGACCAGGAGGATGGCCATCAGACCGACACAGCACTGGCTGCAGTGGAGGCCGAGGCTCAGGCCGTGTTGCCAGGCGGTACGGTCGCGCTCCCGCGCGGGTGCCTCCCGGCAGCAGGCGAGATGACGTGCCTTCCAGGCGGTGAACTGGAAGAAGCCGGCCAGTAACACGACCACACCGACCGCAATCGGTGTGGCGCGCGGCAGCGCGAGGCCGAGCAGATAGGCGACCATCCCGAAGCCGGTCCAGACGGCGAAGTAGCCCACGCCCACAAGTGTGGTCAACTGGCTGAGGCCGGCCTGGCTGTAGCGCCACAGCGTCGGGACCAAGGACGGCAGCATCATCGCCACCATCATCACGACCCACATGGCAAGGAACGACGCCGCCGCGCCGAGCCATGTTTGTCCGGACATCGACATGGTGCTCATCCCTTGTCGTACTCGTCGTGGCGGCGCCACCAGAGCCCCGTCTCGTTGCGCCCCTTGGGCGCACGGTCGAGCCACTGGTACATGCCCCACAAGCCGTCCACCCCGCGCTCGTACGCGGAGTAGGTGTGGTACACAACCCCATCCTCCCGCACGAACGCGCTCATACCCGGCCCTTCTTGTCGGTACGTCGGCCAGTCGGTTCCAACGCTCGCAGTGATCCGGGTGATGAAGGGATCATTCTCGCCTGACGCGGGCAGTCGCAAATCCATCGAGCGGAAGTTGTACTCGACAGCTCCCGACTCCCACTCCTGCTTGGTGTGCGTCACATGGAAGTCGTAGTTGAAGTCGCTGTCGAGCGACGACGCCCAGGGGAAGCTCCAGCCCATCCGCCGCTTGTACGCCTGCAGCTGCGCGAGCGGCGCCCGCGACACCGCCGCAAGCGTCACGTCGTGGTTCGCCAGGTGGACGACGGAGCCGTTGAAACCGTCCGCGATCGCCGAGCAGGACGGACATCCCGCCGTGTAGTCGGGCCCGAACATGAAGTGGTAGACGAGGAGCTGTGAGCGCCCTCGGAAGAGGTCTGCGAGCGAGGCGCTCCCTTGGTCGGTCTCGAATGCGTACTGCTTGTCGATCCGGACCCACGGCAGCTCCTGCCGTCGCCGCGCCAGCTCGTCGCTGCGCCGCGTCAGCTCCTTCTCCGCCTTCAGCAGCTCGAGCCGCGCCGCAAGCCACTGTTCACGTGTCCCGGTCGTGTGCTTGGTCATCGCTCTTCTCCCTAATAGTTAGTCTTCGACGAACGCTCGCAACCGTTCGGCCGCGTCGTCCCATTGCGCCGCGATCTGGTCGATGTAGCGCTTGGCTCTCTCCAGACGTTCGCGGTTCAGGTCCCACACCCGCTCACGCCCGCGACGGGCGTGCCGCACCAGGCCGACGCGCCCGAGGGCGTGGAGGTGGCGCGTAATCGCCTGGCGCGTCACGCCGCTCCCTTCACTGAGCCGAGTAATCGACAGCGGCCCGCCTGCGGACAGGCGTCCCAGCAGGCGGAGCCTCGTCGCGTCACCTAGGGCGGCGAACAGCGGCGCGGCGCTGCCTTTACTCGACATACTTCGCGAGCTGCTTGATCTGCCCGGTCCAGCCGTTGTCGTTCATGCGGAACGCCTCG
>DATMZX010000352.1:0-4138 GCA_035573235.1 Gemmatimonadales bacterium | reverse complement strand
CGGATTGGAACGTCTGGGCGAGCGTGGCGCCCCAGGCGCCATACTGCCAGTCGAGCGCGGCGTAGTGCTTCCAGCGCGGGAACGGTCCCGGGACGCTCGCCGCGTTGCGGCCCACCGCCGACTCGTACGTAAAGCCGTCCGGCTGCATCTTCCATTCGCTGATGTACGTGCCGTTCAACGCGAAGCTGAAGCGTCCGATGCGCGTCGCCCGCCCGCGCCAGGTGATGTCGACATCGATGCCGGAGGTCTTGAGATTGCCGAGGTTCTGGTTGGTGAGGAGGACGTTGCTGATCGGGCCCGGGAGGTCGGGATACTGCGGATCGACCGGCCCTCGGACAATGTTGGTTGGCGCGTAGAGCGCAAAGTTGTCGAAGATCGTCTCCGGGAATAGCGCGCCGATGAGGTTGTGCTTGGCGATCTTCCAGTAGTCGACGGCGAGCGACAAGCCGGAGAGCGGCTCCCAGACGACACCGGCGTTGAGCTGCTTCGAGGTCTCCGGCTGCAGGCTGGGGTTCCCGCCGACGACCTCTCGGAAACCCGAAACCCCGCAGTCCGTCGGCGCGCCGGTGACCGGGCAGCGCAGCGGATCCTCGAAGCCGAGCAGGAACGCCTGCTCCTGCGGCGTATACAGGTCGTAGAGCGGCGGCGCCCGGAAGCCGGTGCCCCACGACGTGCGCAGCAGCAGGCTGCGCACGGGCTGCCAGCGCAACGCGACCTTGGGATTCCAGGTGCTGCCGAAATCGTTGTAATGATCGTAGCGCGCCGCGACTTGCGCCTCGAAGCCCTTGACCAACGGCACGCTCGCCTCCACGAACACCGCCTGCACGCTGCGGCTCCCCGAAACCGGCTGCAAGGCAACCGGCAATCCCGCGATGTCACCCTCGGTGACAAGTGTCGTATAGTCGTTCGAAAGCCGCTCGCGCCGGGCCTCGGCACCCACGGCGAGCGCGAGCGGCCCGCCGGGGAGCGCCAGCATCTCGCGCGAGCCCTTGACGAGGAAGTCG
This sequence comes from Gemmatimonadales bacterium, assembly GCA_035573235.1. Classification (GTDB taxonomy): domain Bacteria; phylum Gemmatimonadota; class Gemmatimonadetes; order Gemmatimonadales; family GWC2-71-9; genus 20CM-2-65-7. The sequence goes on along the minus strand of DATMZX010000352.1, from coordinate 3,134 downwards.
AGGGTCGTACCGCTGGCGGTGTGGATCTTGCCGCTCACCTGCGTCGCCGCGAGCAGCGCGTCGCCCTGCGGGCCCGACGGCCCGAATGGATTGACGAGGCCGGTGGCCATCGCCTCGTTCAGGCGCGTGAGCGAGACATGGCCGCTGCCGAGCGAATCGCTTTGATCGTTGCGGCTGAAGGTCAGCGCGGCGGCGTAATCCCAGCCCGCGAGCACGCCATCAGCGCCGAGCACGGCTCGCCACGCCGAGGTGTCGACCTGGTTTATCTGCGGGCCGAGCGGAGCGGTGTTGAAGAGCAGATTGAGATCCCCCGAGAGCCCGTTCGCGGCCGCGAACTGCGTGGGATAGAACGGGCCGCCCGCAGGATAGCGGGTGGTCACGAAGTTCGGATTGGTGAACGGCGCGATATCCGTCGGAGCCTTTACGATCGTGAACCGGTTGTCCGAATACGCGAGCTCGGCGAAGAGCTGATGATCGCCGCTCGCCTGGAGCGTGCCGCGACCGTAGACTGCCGTGCGCTCGACCTGCGGAACGAGCATCGAATACCCGACGTAGTCGAAGCCGCACGCGTCGCCCGGAGTTGGTGCGCTCGTGGCCGGCAGCGAATAGGGCGGCGCGCAACCGCTCGCGAAGCTCGGGTTGTAGAGGCGATCGGTCGCTGGATCGTAGATGTTCGCCGGGAACGGCGTCGGCGGCAGTTGGAAGAGCCCCTCGTCCGGCCGGTAAGCGGTGCGCGAGAACTCGCGGTCGGTCGCCGTGAGCGGCTCGTCCTTCTGGTGGACGGCCGTGACGAAGACGTTGTACTTGTCCTTCGCGAGATCGCCGAAGCCGGCGCTCACGACCCCTTGGTACTGCTCGCCGCCGCCCTGCTCGGGCCGGCTGCCGTAGCCGGTGACCTCGATCCCGCTGAAGTCCTTGCGCAGGATGAAATTGACGACGCCGGCGACGGCATCGGTGCCGTAGATCGCCGAGGCGCCGTCCTTCAGGATCTCCACGCGCTCGACGGCGGCGAGCGGGATCGAATTCACGTCGACGGCCGAGCCGTCGAACGCGTAGTTCGCAACGCGCCGGCCGTTCAGCAGCACCAGCGTGTCGCCGGAACCTATCCCGCGCAGGTTGACGCTCGAAAGGCCCGGCGGCCGGAAGCTGCTGATCGATAGCTGATCGTTCTGTCCGAGCACGTTCGCGCTTACCCTGGACATGAGCTCTGCCACGGTGGTCGACCCGCTGCGCTCGATGTCCTCGCGGGTGATCACCTGAACGGGAAGCGCCGACTCGGCTTCCGAGCGGTAGATGTTCGAGCCGGTTACCTCAACCTTGATCGTCCCGCGCATTTCGAGAGGATCCGACTGTGCGAGTGCGGGCTCGCAAACCGACGCAAGCGCGGCCGAACACCCGATGGCGAGTGTCTTCGCGTTGCGGCAGGACGGTCGGCTCACCTGCATCGCCCGGTTTCGAGAGATCCCTGCGCTCGCCCTACATCTGCCTGAAGAGATGAACGTACGATTCGCTTACCGCCAGCGTCTCCTTGCGCTGCTTGAGCTTGATGCGCAGGTGCCCGCCGATGTCCCGCGTCACCCCGGCGATCGCGTTGACATTCACCAGCGTGCCGCGATGGATCCGCCAGAACGCCTGCGGGTCCAGCTCCTCGACGAGCTCCTTGATCGGCCGGCGGATGAGGGATTCCTGCTGCGGCGTGACGACCAGCGTGTACTTGCTGTCGGCCTGGAAGTACACGATCTCCTCGACCGTGATCAGGCGCAGCTCGTTGCCTTGGGACGCGGTGATCCAGCGCAGGTATTCCCTGGCGGTGACGCTGCCGGCCAGCGCCTTGAGCAGACCATCGAGATTGGCCGGCGCGCTTGCGATCTTGTCCTTGAGCCGGGACACCGTCGCCGCGAGACGCGCGGGCGAGAACGGCTTCATCACGTAGTCGACCGCGCCCTGCTCGAAGGCCGCAACAGCGTACTCGTCATACGCAGTGACGAACGCGACGTGGCACCTCCCGCTCGCAAGCTTTGCGATCTCGAGGCCCGACATGCCCGGCATCTGGATGTCGAGAAACATGATGTCGGGCGAATGCGCGTTGAGCGCGTTAACCGCCTCGATGCCGTCCTCGGCCTCCGCGCAGATCACGAGCTCGGGCCACAGCCGGCCGAGGACCTCCCTGAGCTCGGCCCGCAGGATCGGCTCGTCCTCGGCAATCACGGCGTTCAGCGGCTTCGTGGCGCTCCCCTCGTTCACCGTTTGGCTGCCGGCTCAAGCGTGTCTGCAAACTTGAGAGAACCCGGCATTATGGCGACAACCCGTGCCATCAATCCAGGCGCCATGCGTCGCCCGCAGCAAAAATGGACGGTCCCCGGAAAAATGCGGAGCGAATCCGGCGGGCGAAAAAATGAAACCGGCTCAGCGCGCAGTGAATCGGGAGCCGACCCGGCAGACCAAGCTTCCAGGGCAGCAACGAAAAGTCGGCACGCCGGGACTGGAGGGTCCCGGCGCGGCGCTTACCTCGTCTCACTCTTCGCGACCACAGGTGCGCCTTCGCGCGCTGCCTGCGCTTCGTGAATCGCCATGACCTCGAAGTAGTCCAGGCCGTAGATCGCCTGGGTCCGATGCACGTAGCGGCGCAGCGCGTCCGGACTTTCGCTGGCCTTGGCCAAAGCCGTCTTCATTTCGTGGCTCGACACCGACGGTCCGGCGAACGCAACGGGCGTGCATACGAGCGCTGTCGCGACGATGGCCGTCTTCATCAGTCCTGCCGCCATTCCTGTCTTCATGGCTCAACTCCTCGACTGGTCGACATGGCCGGGATTGGCCGGATGCCGGGCTTCACGTTGAATGAAACCTGATGCGGAGGATGATCGCCAGGACGAGGCTGCGCGACTGGTTTGGGACGGATCGGCGCAATTGCGCGACGAATCGGGCACTGGCGTGGACGTGTCCGCGCGGGGAAGGATCGGAACACCCGGAAATCCGGGCGTGTTTGCCGCGGATCTTCGAATTTCAACGGTCGCCACCCGGGAACGACCCACGCAATTCGCATCGCGTGCGTTCAACCGCTTTGCGAGGAGGGTTGATTCCGCGCGGGGGTGGGCGCATCTTGCATTCGCAAGGATCCGCGGCCCTCGGAAAAA
>DATMZX010000351.1:0-3149 GCA_035573235.1 Gemmatimonadales bacterium | reverse complement strand
AAACGCCAGCTCCATCTCGCGTCCGAATTCGGCGCGAAACTCCGCGGGGTAGGCGCGGAGCAGCAGGCGGTAGATGCGCTCGGCGTTCATGCGGGCTTACCGATCAGCTTCTTGCGCCGGGCCGCGCGCACGATGGCGTCGAGCCGGTGGACCTCCGCGCGAGCCACGGAAACGCCGAGTTTGGTCAAGCGGTAATAGCGGCGCCGCTCGTCGTGTTCGTCGGTGCGCTCGCCCGCTTCCTCCACGAGCCTGGCCTCGAGCAGGCGTTTCAGCGCGCCATAGAGGGTGCCCGGCCCCAGCCGCACACTTTTCATGATGGCATAGCCGTGGAGCTCGCCGTCCGCCAGCGCGAGCAGGATGTGGAATGTGGCGGACGATAGCGGCAGGTATGCTTGCGGGCGTTTGGTGGCCATGACAGCGCTCCTGGGTGACTATATCGTCAGGCGATATAGTATCCTATCCTCCCCACCCGGAGTCCGCCAGATCCCCCGCTGCGATGTGGATGTCGCTGAAGCCGAAACGGCGAATGTCAGGATGTGGCGAGCGAGCGTGGATTCATGAATTCCTCGAGCTGCCGGGCATGTCGCTTGGCTCGGGCGAACGGGAGCTGGCGTACTCGCGGTAGTCCTCACCCCTTGCCCCCTTCGCTTCGCTCAGGGCGGGCTCTCTCCCGCTGGGAGAGGGGAACTACCGGCTAACGCGATGGAATCGTCAACGTCAGCGTATCGGCGGGATAATCGGTCGGGCGGCTCGTGTCATGCGGTGCGACCGCCACGATCCGCAGCACGCCGGAGCGCTCCAGCACGAGGCGATCGGTGAAGGGCGTTTGAACAGTGGCCGACGGAAACGGTCGCCCCGGACGAGGCGCGCGAATCCAGGTCGCGAGCGAATCCCGGTAATTGTCGATCTCCACCACGTATGCTTCGGCCCCGGGCACCGCAGCGCCGGCGGCATCGAGCGCATCGAGCTGCACGGAGACGGTGTCGCCAACGTGAGCGACCTGCGGCGATACGGTGATGCGGAGCGACGCGAACGCCGGACCAACAATGACCATCGTGGTGTCGCTGATGCCCGCCGTGGTCGTCACGATGCCCGTCTGACCCCGCGCATGCGCCGCCAGGCGGCCGAATTCGTCGATCGTAGCGACCGTGGGATCAATGGTGGTGTACGTGAAACGCTGCGGCTGGTCACGCGAGGTGTAGACGGTATTGTCGCACCAGATGGATTGCTGGCTGGCGGCTGAGGTCGCGGCGGAATACGTGCGAGCGGTGTCACCGACCCAGACGACGTACCAACCGAGGAGAAGATCCGGTGAGAGGGAAGTGCTGGCACCGGTAACGTGATCGTTGCAGCAGCCGGCTGCGAAGAGAGCCAGCGGAGCGACCAGGGTGAGCCGCATCATCGAGATAAAGTAGGTCGGTCGGAGAACACTCGCTTGCCTCTGCCGCTTCACCGGCCGCGGCCATTCCCGTTGTCCAACCTTCCGCGACGACACACTGTCTAAGCAAGCAACCCCCACACAGGTGCCACGGTGATTCCTTACCGTCACATCGCGCTGCTGCTCACAGCTCCCGCTGCGCTGCAGGCTCAAACGGCGGACCGGCCCACCGGCTTCCCCGCCGAATGCGCGCCCGGGGAAGTCCAAGTCATGTTGCTGGGCACCTACCATTTTGCCAATCCCGGGCACGACGCCATCACGCAGGACATCGACGATGTGCTCCAGCCGAAACGCCAGGCGGAGCTCGAGGACGTGGTGGCGCGGCTCGCAGCGTGGAAGCCCGATCGCGTCGCCGTGGAGTGGCCGATCTCGAGGACCGACACGACCCAGGCACGATACGCGCGATACCTCGCCGGGACTCTCGCCCCAAGTCGCAACGAGGTGGTACAGATCGGCTTTCGCCTCGCGGCACGGCTCGGTCACAATGCCGTGTATCCGATCGACGACGACTCCTTCCTCGATCTGAACGACTCGCTGCGGGCATTTGACCTGCGACGACCAGAGTTCAAACGGGCGCGCGATAGCCTCAACCGCGTTTTGCAGACGCAGGGCGATTCGCTCAACGCCTGGATGCGAACCACGACGATTCGCGAGCACCTGATCCGCCTCAATGGCGATCGGGCGTTGCATGGCGGCAACTCGCTGGGGATGTTCGGCGGCTACCTGCAGGCGGGCGAGGAGCAGAACTACGGCGGCCCGCAATTCCTGACGCAATGGTACGCGCGGAACTTCAACATGGCCCACAATCTCACGCGCATGCTGCGTCCCGGCGTGCGCCGGATCGTGCTCGTCGTCGGGAGCGGTCACGTGATGCCACTGCGGAACCTGCTGGATGAGGCGCCGCAGTTCTGCCCAGTGAGTCCCCTCGAGATACTTCGCTAGCGGTTGGGTCCGAGCCCGGCGCTTCGCGCTTACGCGAGCGGCGTGAACACGACGCGGCGGCGCAGCAGCCGCCACACCTCGCTGCGCTGCTGGAACGGGACGAACCCGGCTTTCTTGCAGCCCTTGAGTGACGGCGTGTTCGTGACGCCCACGAAGGTATGCACCCAGCGTGCGCCGAAATCGCGGGCGGCAAGAGCGATGCGGCTCATGGCGTGTGCCATGATCCCCTGGCCGCGATACGCGTCGCCCGTGAACGCGCCTTCGAGCAGCGCCTCGTCGGGACCGAGCTGCGGGAACAGATCGTCCCATTGCGCGCGAATGCGGTCGTTATCGCTCGGCGCGACGAGCCATTGCATGTAACACACCTTGCCGTCGGGCGCGATCGCGACCCAGCACGTCGGCAGCCCGGCGCTGATCAGCCGTCGTTGCGACAGGCGTTCGAACACCACGTCGCTGGTGAGTCCGGGCTGATCGATGTTCAGAATGGAAAGGTCGTCGTCGGATCGCAGCGGCCGGATGACGAGCGGAATCGTCGCCGTCGGATGGACGAAGGTGCAGTCGAGGTCGCGGCGCAGGCCGATGGCGAGCGTTTCGGAGTGGAGGCGCCTTCCGAGGGCGCGGCGCAGCCGACGCCGATGGCCTCGCACGAGCAGGCTCAAGGCATCTTGCGTGCGGCGCAGTAGTTGTGGGAGCACGGTGCAGAAGAACAGCATGATCTGTACCGCGGCGTTGCGGCGGCGCGCATAGATTAGGGAATGAACGCGCGGAG
>DATMZX010000350.1:0-9437 GCA_035573235.1 Gemmatimonadales bacterium | reverse complement strand
AGCACCACGGCGCCGATGATCGATGCGATCCAGCCCGCGCCCTGACCGCTCGAGTACAGACCCAGCATCCGGCCGAGCCACGTTCCCACAAGCGCACCCGCAATGCCCAGCAAGATCGTCACGATCCACCCGCCAGGATCCCGCCCGGGCACGAGCAGCTTCGCGATTGCGCCGACGATGAGTCCGACCACCAAAATCGTTATCAGTCCCATAACACCTCCCAGTGTCTCACACGGAGTAAGTGACACCCGCTATGCGGGGACTGGTTCCCCCCGCCGGGTGCTGGCGTAGACCTTGGTGAACTCCGCGCCGAGCAGGAAGACCTGGGCGGAGTAGTACACCCACATCAGCAGAATTACGAGCGACCCGGCAGCGCCGAGCGTCGACGTGAGGCCGGCCATGCCGGCCAGTCCGATGACGAATCGGCCCAGCTCGAACAGGACGGCGGCGAGGGTCGCGCCCAGCCACACGTCGGACCACGTGACGGCGACGCGGGGCAGGTACTTGTAGATCATCGCGAAGGCCGCGGCATAGAGCGCAAGGCTCACGACGAGGGTGAGCGCATGGTCCACGAGCGCCCAGCCCGTAAAGCGCGCGGCCCACCAGTCGCCCGCCGCCGCGAGGCCCGCGGACACGACGAGTGAGACCAGGAGCAGGAACAGGATTCCAAGAATCATCCCGAACGACAGAATGCGGTTCCTGAGCAGGTGCGAGATGCCGCGCGTCGTGGGGGCCCGGGGCGGACTGCGCCAGATCCGATTCAAGCTGCGGTAGAGCTCGGTGAACACGGTGGTCGCGCCGAGCAGCAGGAGGACCGTGCTGGCGAGGGCCGTGAGGGCGCTCCTGGCGGGGCTGTTGGCGCTCGTCAGGAGGTCCTCCACGGCGTGGGCGCCGGCGTTGCCGGTGACCGCGCGGAGCCGATCCATGACCTGGCCCTGGGCGGCATCGGGTCCCACGATCAGACTCACGACGGCGATGACCATGATGAGCAGCGGTGCGATGGAGAAGAACGTGTAGAAGGCGAGCGCGGCGCCCATGCTGGAGGCGTCGTCGTCCTTCCATGCGACGGCCGCGCGCCGCAGCAGGGCCATGATGGGCCGAGTTTTCCCTCGTTCGATCGCCGCGTTTTTGGCCATACTGGCTCCGCCACGAGGTGCGGGATGCGGGGATGGAAGTGGGGACCCGGTCATCATGTGATCCGGCCTGAGAAAATGATGCGGCCTGAGAAAATCGGGAAGCGGCGTCCGGCCGCTCCCCTTACGACTTCCTGCGGTGCTAGTTCTTCGACGCGGACGTGATTTTGTGGAACGTCGAATTCTTCACTTCGTACGTCTCGACCCGAGGCGTTCCGTCGATCACGGTCGACAGGCTCTGCAGCACGCCGGGATAGGAATCACGGGCGAACGCTTCGGCATTTTCACGCTTCTCCCACAGACTGATGGCAAGCGCATCCGTGCCGTTCGGGGCCACGAAGGTGATCTCGTCCTTAAAGCCGTTCTGCTTGCGCAGCACGGGGAGAACGTCGGCTTCGAGCATGCGGACGAACTCGGACTGTGAATTGGCCTTCAGGTTCAACTGAACATTGCGAGCATACATGGGACAACTCCTCTGCAGACTACCACTCTGCAACAGCACCAACAGAATCTTCAATGCGAACACTACCCAACCCGCGCAACGTGGTCAGATGTACTGGGTGTGTCAAGTAGTGTGGGCCAAACTCGCTCTACTTAACTAAAGTAGTTAAGTCCACCGACCGGAGCCCCGGCGGCCCCGCGCGCCGTATGGTATACTAGGGCGGACGTTCTTGGCAGCTTTGGAGGGATCGTGATCGACCTCTTGAGCATCCTGGTTCTCGCGATGTCCAGTGCGACGCCCCCGCCCCCGCCGCCTCCACCGGCGCGGCTGGTGGTGGATTCCACGTTGCTGGTCCGGCTCCAGACACTCGCGGCGGGTCTGCAACTCGAGATCGTCCTGTGCCTGACCGGGACCACGCATGGCGATAGCGTCGTTGCGACGGGCTTCACGATGCCCGATCCGCAGCTCTCGGCGCCGGATCACGCGACGTTCGGTCCATGCCCCGAGGAAGCGGTCGCGATCTGGCACAACCATCCGCTCGCGTCGCGCGCCGGCGCCACCGCGCAGGGCGATCCGAACCTGACTCCCCGCGATCTGTGTGCATTGTCCGAGACCGACATCCGCACCATGTCGCAGGGCACGCAGCCCTTCGTCGTCGTCGCGGTCGACGCCAACACGTGGTGCTGGTGGTCGCGCGCCCAGGTGCGGGACCTGGCCGTACGGAACGCCGTGCGTGGCGATCCGGTGCGGGGGCAGATCTCGTCCTTTCAGCCGATTATCTCAGGGACGGCGACGCGTCTATACTGAAGCGTCTTCTCTTCACTCGTTTTTATCGGAGTCCGGGTGCCCATCGCCCGGACTCATTTTTTTTCCGCAACATCAGAGGACCGTTATGAAAGCCTTAGTCGCCGTTGCCTTATTGGGTCTAGCGCTGCCACTCGCCGCGCAGCAGGTCACCGTCGCGTCACCGGCCGCAGCACGTCTGCGGGTGACGACGACGTCCGAGGAGGCCTCGCGACAATTCTTCGCGGGCGTTTCCGACGCACGCAACCTCTTTTTCACTCGCGCCGTGACGCACTTCGATAAAGCGCTCGAGGTCGACACGAACCTCGGGTTGGCGCGCGCCTTCCGTGCGGCGGTCGCCCCGGGTTTCACGCAGGCCGAGCGCGTCGCCACCATCGATAGCGCGATCGCGAAGATGTCGTCCGCCACCACGGCGGAGCGCGTCGTCGCACTCGCGTTGCGGGAGTTCCCCGACAAGAACCGCGCGCATGCGTTGTGGGAGTCGGCAGTGACGTTGCTGCCGGGCGATCCGAACGTCGCGTTTTACGCGGCGTTGACGGCCCCCGCGCCGGGAGCGGTCGCAGCGATTCGAGCCGTCACGGAGCGGTTCCCCGATGACGCGGCCGCCTTCAACATTCTCGCCTATCAGCTCTGGCAGGCGGGGGATCACGACGCCGCATTGACCGCCGTGCGCCGCTATGTGGAGCTGGCGCCGGACCAGCCGAACGCGCAGGACTCGTATGCCGAGCTCCTTCAGTGGAGCGGCCGTTCGAGCGAGGCGCAGGCGCATTATGCCCGTTCGGTCCAGCTCGATGCGAGCTTCAGCGAAGCCTACATGGGTTCTGCTGAGCTCGCGCAGCTCTCGGGACGCGGTTCCGAGGCGCGCCGTCAGATCCAGCTGGCGATCACGCATTCGCCGTCGCGGGAGGCCACCGTCACGTATACGCGCAATGTGGCGCGGAGCTTCTTGATGGACGGGATGGTCAAAGAAGGAATGGAGCAGTTCGCCGCGGCGCTCAAGGGTGCCCAGGCATTGAACCGCCCCAAGCTGATTGCGCAGATCCATCAGGATATGGCCATTGCCGATGCCCAGTTGGGACGTAGCACGGACATCGCGTCGCACGTGGCAGCCGCGGCGCAAGCCGGCGGTGCGGAAGATCCGATGCAAATCGAGATCACGGCGGCGGCGAATGCCCTCGCCGGGGATACCAACGTCGCACGCCAGGCGATTCAGAAGCTGACGGCCTTGGCGCAGCCCGATAACCAGTATGCGACGCGGACCAGTGTCATGCGCGCGCTCATCGCGTTGCGGGCGAACAAGCCGGCGGAGGCCCTGACGCAGCTGCAGGGAGCGCCACTCGATGATCCGTGGGTGCGCACGTTGACCGCCGAGTGCTATCTGGCGACGGGTAACGTCGCGGACGCACGGGCGTTGAAGAACCAGGTATTGAACGATCCGCAGCTCAATTTCGACGACGCGTACAACATCGCGGCGCGGATTCGGGCGGCGAAGATCAAAGCGTAGCAGTAGCAGGGTCTACAGTGAGAAAGCCGGAGAGCATGGGCTCTCCGGCTTTCTGACCGTATCTTGGAGCCATGACTCAGCGCTTCGTCGTCAACGGCGTCGAGTATGACTCGCCCGAGTCGATGCCCCCGGACGTGCGGCAGCAGTACGAACGCGCGCTCGACGCCATCAGGCACATCGGAGAACGGGGCGGGGACGTGAAGGTCAACGTCACGACGAACGTCAAATACAACATCAACGGCAAGACGGTCGATGATCCGGCAGCGATTCCTGCTAGGCTCCGCCCGATGGTGGAGCGAGCCATCGTCGAGATCGCTCGGCCCAAGCGCGGCGGCGGAACGGCGTTGCTCTGGATCCTCATCGCGGCAGTCGCGGCGATCATCATCGCGCTGCTGCGCTAGTTCTCCTCAGACGGCGAAGGTCTTCCGCACACCCGCCGCGTACACCCTCCACGGCACCACACTCCGCAGGCGCGGCAACCATGTCGCCTGCGTCCCGACGCGGTAGCGCAATCCCGGTTCTTTCTGCTCGACGATCTGGAGCACTCGGCTCGCGACTTGCTCCGGCCGAATGCCACCCTCCAGGGCGTGACCGAATGCCTGCAGCATCCGCTTGCGGCTCGCGTCATAGGCAGCGAGCGGCTGCGCGGCCGCCGGCGACGCCTCGCCGATGGGCGTGTTCACAAATCCCGGCTCGACCAGGCTCACGCTGATGCCGAACTGTCGGACCTCGTACCACAGCGATTCGGAGTATCCCTCGAGCGCAAACTTGCTCGCCGAGTAGAACGCGCTGTACGGGATCGCAGTGTTGCCCGCGAGCGAGCTGACGTTGATGATCTTGCCGGCGCCACGCGCCCGCATGCCGGGAAGGACCGCATTCACCATCCGCACGGAGCCGAAGAAGTTCGTCTCGAATTGCGCCTTGGCTTCGTCGACACTCGTCTCCTCCGCCGCGCCGGTGACCGCATACCCGGCGTTGTTGACGAGGACATCGAGCGAGTCGGCGGCTGCGAGCACCTGCTCCACACACGCGCGGACGGACGCGTCGGAGCGAACATCGAGTGCCACCATCGTAAATCCCTGGCCGGTGGCCGAGTCAGGCTTGCGAGCCGTCCCGAACACCCTGAACCCGCGTTCGGCGAGCAGCCGCGCTGTCGCCTGACCGATACCGGACGAGGCGCCCGTGACGAGAATCGTTTGCGACATGGAATCTCCGGAAGGCTATGCTTGCAACAACATTACCTGACGGCGCATCGTTCCGTGCCATCTTAGGAGACAGGGTAGCGTGCCCCGCGGCCACGCCGCGGGGCAACAAATCCGCCCTACCGCGTGTAGACGCCGATGCCGTAGTAGCAGGGATCCTTGGCGCAGCTCGCCATCACAACCCGCAGCGTATACGTACCGCTGTAGGACGGCGCGATCGACACAATGGGCCAATCGTCTGTGCGCAGATCGGAAGCCACCTCGTCTCCATCAGGATCGAACAGGCGCAGGTCGATGTCGTGGCAGTCCTGATCGCAGACTCCCATGAACGCGTAGGCCGTCCCCGGCTGCAGCTTGATCGTCAGGTCCTCGTAATAGCTGTTCTTGAGGTCCCCGTCGTACACATCGCCGCTCATCGTGTAGCCGCGATTCGAAAGGAAGTCGCCGTGCTCACTGACCTGATTGCGCACGGTCTGCTGCCACTGATTCTGCGCGGTGGCACCCGCGGGCACGAGCAGCACTGCGACGACGAGGCAAAGGACCAGGCGACCCATACGTGCTCCTGTGGTGGGGGTCTTGGGCCCACCCAAGGGCGAATTCTGTGCCCCGCGCCTATGGGGCTATGTGTCGACGGATCAGTCGGTTAGCAAGGCGATGTAGGTCACACGGCCCGAGCTCGATCTTGCATCTCGCCACGGCCACTGCGAGTCGCGAGTGCGGCCGGTGCGGGCCCGGCATCGACGAGCTGCTTTGTCACAGGTTCGACACGAAAGTTCAGTCCTTCGAGCGTGCGGGAGCCGAGTAGGGTGAGGTCGCCCGGCTCGCCGAAGACGACTTCGTCGCCCGCCCGCTTCCCCGCCACGTAAACCGACACCGTGCCGGTCCAGCGCTCGAGCACCGTGCCGTTCGCCTGGCGGAACCGCCACTGATTGTTGTGCTCGACACCTAATGATTCGAGCACATCGGCCGGCACCCAGCTCAGCTCCGCTCCGGTGTCGACGAGAACAGATCGGACCGTGCGTTTTAGCCCAGGCCTGGCCGGGTTCTCCAACTCCATGTCGACACGAAACGTCCCCATATCGTTGGGCATAGTAGCTCCGGAAGGCACGCCGAGTAGTACCATCCGGGCGCAGGTCGTGTCAATAGTTCTGATCCTAGCGCAGCGCCTGACTCCGCATTGCCGCTTCGAGCTGCGCGACGGCCGCGACGACCACATCGGGCCGCTCTTCCTGGAGATAGTGTCCCGCGCCGGGGATCGAGTCGAGCGCGAACGCGGGCAGGCTGTCCTGAAGCCGCGCTACATCGTCCTCGTTGACGTTGCCGCCGTGCGGCGCCGCGCCGACGACGAGCCGGACCGGACACGTGACGGAGGCGAGGTGGGGCGCCAGGCGCTCCGGCTCCTTCGCCGCCGCCATCGCCAGATACGCCTTGAGCGTCCCGGTGAGGTCGGCCGCTACGCCAGCCGTGTACTCCGTGACTACCTCGTCCGTCACCCACGTGGTATCGCCCGACGAATTGACCATGGTCTCGCGGGTCTTCTTGCGGACCAAACCCACACCGCCGAGCAGCTTGACCCAGGGGAAGAGGCGCACCATCCGCTTGAAGGTCGGCGTCACCGCCGATTCGGTGGGCCCGCCATCGAGCGCGACGAGGCCGCGCACCAGATCGGGGCGCCTATAGGCGAGGCGCAGCCCCATAGCGGCGCCGAGCGCGTGCGCCACCACGACCGCGTTGTCCACGTGCAGGGAATCGAGCACCCCCGCGATGCGGTCGGCCTGGGCGGTCAGCGAGTAGTCGGCGTGTGGGGGCCGCGACGAGGAGCCCACGCCGAGCGGCTCGATCACGATCGTGCGGTACCCGGCCGCGTTCAGCGGCGGTACGACCTTCCGGAAGCCGAAATGGGAGCCGAACAGGCCGGGAATCAGGACCAGCGGGAGCCCGGAGTCCGCGCCGGAGATCGTCACCGCGAGCGATTCGCCCGCGACGACGGAAATCATGCGCATCTGGGCGTCGTCCCGGCGAGCCGAGTCGCTCGGCGCCAGGGCCAGGGCTAGGAGGAGGAGCACGCACGACCCTATCGCAAGGGGCGTGCCCTCTCAGTTACTCCCGTTTGCCGGGCCGCCGCTCCAGATAAGCCCGGTACCCGCAATCACATTGCGAGTAGGTCCGGCCCTGGCGGTCGCACTGAAAGAACAGCTGCACCCCGCACGCCGGACAGCGCGGCGCACCACCGTCTTTGACGAGGGTCAGCTGCTCCTCTGCGGCCGTGCGGTTCATTCGGGGACGTCCTTGGGCATGCTCGGCAGCCCCGGCCACGACATGTAGCCGGCCGGCGGTCCGTACACGATCGCCGGAGAGCATTTGCAGGGAGCGGCTTGGGGCTGTACCTGGACGATCGCCGTGGTGGCCACGCGATACGAAACCGTCGCAGGGTCGCTGATGGAGCCGCCGCAGAAATGACAGTGGATCTGGTTCATTCCCGCCTCCTTGAAAAAAAGCAGGGGCGGCAATGCTGCCGCCCCTGGTGTTCAGAACGTTCGCTTTGCTTACCGCGCTATCGGCTGACTCTGATTCTTCGACGCGATCTTGTGGAACGTGGAGTTCGAGACTTCGTAGCTCTCGACCTCAGGCGTCCCCTCGACCACGCGGTCCAGCGTGCGCAGCACCGCGGCATAACCATCGCGGCCGTAGGCTTCAGCGTTTTCTTTGCTTTCCCACAGGCTGATCGCGAGCGCTTCGGTGCCGGCGGGCGCGAGGAAGGTGATCTCGTCCTTGAACCCGGACTGCTTGCGCAGCATCGGGAGGACGTCGTTTTCCAGCGTACGGGTGAATTCGGCGGCCTTATCGGCCTTGAGATGCAGCGTGACGTTTCGTGCGTACATATGGACTCCTTGCCCTGCTCCAACGTGAAGATCGATGCACTAACACTGCCACAACTGACACTACCACAACTGGCCAACCCTACCCAGATGTACTAAGTTTGTCAAGTTGTCAACTGTTGAGATAGATTACTTAACAAAAGGAGTTAATTACGTGGAAGGGTGCTACTTGTGGCGGTAGACGATCCGGCCGCGGGTCAAATCATAGGGCGACAGCGCCAGCGTCACGCGATCGCCGGCGAGCACGCGAATGCGAAACTTGCGCATCTTGCCCGCGATCGTCGCCAGCACGGAATGGCCATTCTGGAGGGTGACGCGAAAGGTGGAGTTGCGCAGCAGCTCCGACACGACTCCATCGATCTCCAACGCGACTTCTTTCGTCACGTCCTTGGCTCCTCAGGGTCGCGCTTGCCGCTGCGGCGCTCGACCAGCGCGCGATGGCCGCACGCGCAATGCTCGAGCGTGCGCCCGACGCGATCGGTGCGGAATTCGAGAAACTCATGGCACGCGGGACAGCGCGCCGGGCCGCGATCGGCGACCAGCGGATTGCGCGCTGCTGCTTTGTTGGCGCTAATTGCGCGACGCGGAGCGGAGGTGATGCACACCCCGCAGTTGGCGCTGCTCGGGAGCAACCCCGTAAATCAGCGCGTGCTCGCACCCGCACAACGCGGTGTGCGGAATCGCAACCGGCGTCGCCTCGGGCTCCCGGTACGTCGTGCCCCCGGGAGTGGCGATGAACCCGCCGCAGCGATGACAATGTGTATGCATCCCGGAACGGTACCCGACTGTACTAATTTTGTCAACTTTGGCGTACATTTCCATCACAATATTAACCACGGATAGTTAATCATGGACATCGCCCTGGTGATCCGGCAACGGCTCGACGAGCTGCAGCTCGATCAGCGCGATCTGGCGCGCGCCGCCAGCGTGACGGAGTCGTACGTCTCGCAGATCCTCACGCGCAAGAAAGCACCGCCGGCGCCCGAGCGCACCGACATCTACGACCGGATGGACCGGTTCCTGAAGCTGCCCCAGGGCGAGCTGGCCCGCGTGGCCGAGGCGCATCTCAAGGAAGAGCGCATGCGCCGGCTGGGCGAGGTGGCGCCGTTGTTCCCCGCGCTGCGCACGCTGCTGTTGCGCAAATGCGCCCGCGCCGAGCGCGAAGCGGTGCGCGCCGTCCTCGAGCGGCAATCGTTCGGAGAGCTGGAGCGGCTGGTGGCGCAAACGCTGCTGCAGGTGGCGGGCGCGGGCGGCGACGTCCTGCACATCACGCCCAAACAGCGCGGCCGGCTCGAGAGCGCCATCGCGACGTGGGAATGGGATCCGGGCACGTTCGCGCTCACGATCCGCACCACGGCCGGAGAGCAGAAGCGCTTTGAATACGGCGAACGCGACGAGCCGACCGCGGATCAGGACAAAGGACTCCTCGAGTTCCTGCGCGATCCGCAGCTGAGCGGCTCGGCGACGCCGGCC